>CAMCXE010000025.1 GCA_945882995.1 Thalassocella blandensis
TTCAGCAAGAAGTTTTTAGAGCCATTGGTGCGCTGCAAGCCGCAGACGGTGTTAGCCAATTGGCTCAGCAGGTTTCGGTCGCGGCCGATTATTTAGCGCAAAGCGTGGACGCCGCCCATGGCCAAGCGCAGCGCGCTAGCAACTTAACGCAGGCACTAGAGGATACTTTAGAGCGGGTGCAGCGGTTACCCGCAGCCCCAAGTATCAATGCCGGTAGTGCGCAAAGCGGCGGCAATATCCAGCTTAATTAATTTTATTGGTGGTTTTTAGGAACGCAATATGAGAGTTGAACCCCGTGAAGGGCAGGAAATATACGTAACACTGGATGAGGTGTTTGATTTCAAAAAAGTAGAGGAATTCCACCGCTGTTACAAGCAGATTAATACCGCGCAATATAAGTCCGTGGCCATTAATTTTGCACAAACCCGCTATATGGACTCGTCTGCATTGGGTATGTTGCTGAATGTGCAAAGCCACTTTAAAACGCATCAGGTGCCGGTGCGCATAATCAATGTTAACAATCAGATCAAAAAAATCTTGGCAATTTCGCGTTTTGATCAGCGCTTCAGTATTCAATAGGTTAGAGACACCGCCGTGAAGATATTGATAGTTGATGACCATTCCTACAACCGAGATATTCTAGCCTGCATATTGCAAGATGCTGGGCACGAATGTTTGGAGGCCGTAAATGGTGCAGAGGCTTGCGAGGTTTTTGCGGCGAATAGTCATATCGAATTTGTGTTAATGGACGTGAATATGCCGGTGATGGACGGTTTTGCCGCAACACGATCAATTCGCGCCATGACAGAAGAAAATTTAGTGACGATTATTTTTGTGACCGCGCTCGATAATACCGAGGTAACCGTTAAGTGTTTGGAATCCGGCGGTGATGATTTTGTTCCCAAGCCGGTGAACGAAGACATTTTGCTGTCGAAAATCGCGGCGCATCAACGTCAACAGTGTACTTTTAATCGGCTTAAAGCGGTAAATCAAGAGTTGGTTTATCACCAAAGCTTAATGGACCGCGAGCATAAAATTGTTGAGCATGTGTTTGCCCAAGGGGCGAAACGTAATGGCACCTATTGTGCGAATGTTCGCCATCACTCATCCTCTATGTCACTGTTTAATGGGGATTTGGTGTTAACGGCACCTTCTCCGGCAGGGGGTGTTTATGTGTTGATTGGTGATTTTACTGGGCATGGGCTTTCTGCAGCTATTGGCTCCTTGCCGGTAACTGAAATTTTTTATGATTATGCGGCGCGGCAAATCAGCGTTTCGCAAATGGCGCGGGAAATTAATAACCGCCTGCGCAACCTCTTACCTATGGGAATGTTTTTTTGTGCCTGTATTCTGAGTGTCGATGCCAGTGGCAAGGAGCTATTTTTTTGGGCGGGTGGCATGAATGATTTGGCCTGTGTATTGCCCGGCGAGACCAGCGTGGTGACCTTGTGCGGCGATCATATGCCTTTGGGTATTCTTGAGGATTATGAATTTAACGACACCAGTCAGCTGCACAACTTGGCACCTGGGTCGAAAATTTATGTGTATACCGATGGCATTAACGAAGCCAAAAATTCCCAAGGCGAAGAGTTTGGGCATGATGCGGTTTATGCCTGTCTTTTAGAAAACCCCAATGATGCCATTGAAAAAATTACCGAAGCCGTCAAAGCATTTGAAGGCACCTCGGACCAAAGTGATGATTTCACTTTGGTGGAAGTGACTTGTTGCCCCGTGCGTCACTTCGCGCTGGATACGGGGGAATTGGTGGATGTGGGAGCAAAATTTCGCAACGTTGAATGTTTCCCTTGGGGTTTGTCGGCGTATCTTGCAGCGGACGACCTGCGACGTACCGATGCCGTGCAGCAATTGCTGGCGTTTGTTGGCACCATTCAGGGCGTAGAGCTTCATCAAGATAAGCTGTTTATGATTGTGAGTGAGCTTTACAGTAATGCCTTAGAGCACGGTGTCTTAGGTTTGGATTCGGCGTTGAAAGACACTATGGAAGGCTTTGAGGAATATTATCGCTTGCGTGAAACGCGACTACAGGAAGTTGATAATCACTTTATTGAATTGCGTTTCCAATACCTGCGCAGCACTCCGAATCAATTGCGGCTAACCATGACTGACTCTGGCAAAGGCTTTGATGTTAAGTCGGTTAAACAGGATATTGTGAACAATAGCGAGCGTTATGGGCGCGGTATGAGTCTGTTGCAAAGTCTGTGTAACGAACTGCTCTATAGCAACAATGGCCGCACAGTGACAGCGGTTTATCATTTTTCCTAGCCTTTACCATTAGGCCTTGCAGGCTAGCGTCAACGCTCTCCGTAAATCTAGATGCTGGTTGGTCTGCGGTGTTTTCACCGCAATGTATTGAGCATTCTTTAGCAATAGCCACCCCAATAATCGCCTTGCATCGGCCCGCTCCCGGGTCAGTTAATACAGGCGTCGGCCACAGCCCTCAACTGGCATGATGGCTGCAATACTCTGGTGACGACAATAAATTGACAATCCTGTCTATGTCTAGGCGCATTGCGCTGCTACGGGAACGCACACCATGTTTGACGATAAAGTAATACTGATCACCGGGGGCACCGGTTCATTTGGAAAAATGTTTACGCGGGTATTGCTGGAAAAATTCCGCCCACGAAAAATAATTATTTTCTCGCGTGACGAACTTAAACAGTTTGAAATGCAGCAGACCGTCAACGACGACG
The DNA here is from genome assembly GCA_945882995.1 of Thalassocella blandensis. Taxonomy (GTDB): domain Bacteria; phylum Pseudomonadota; class Gammaproteobacteria; order Pseudomonadales; family Cellvibrionaceae; genus CAMCXE01. The sequence goes on from CAMCXE010000025.1 coordinate 2,715, forward strand.
CCATGCGCTATTTTTTGGGCGATGTGCGTGACAAAGAGCGGGTTATGCAAGCCTGTAACGGCGTGGATTATATTATTCACGCCGCCGCACTTAAGCAGGTTCCGGCGGCGGAATACAATCCCACCGAATGTATTCGCACCAATATTTATGGCGCGGAAAATGTGATCCGTGCGGCCATTAGTAATAATGTGAAAAAGGTGATTGCCTTATCAACAGATAAAGCCGCTTGCCCAGTGAACCTCTATGGCGCCACTAAATTGGCATCCGACAAGCTGTTTGTGGCCGCCAATAACATGACGGGGGGTACTACGGAGTTCTCGGTAGTACGCTATGGCAACGTGGTGGGGTCGCGGGGTTCTGTTGTGCCATTTTTCAAAAAGGTTGTTGAAGAAAAACAGGCATTTTTACCCATCACAGACGCCGAAATGACACGCTTCTGGATCACCCTGCAACAGGGTGTAGATTTTGTGATCAAGAATTTTAACCGCATGAAAGGCGGTGAAATTTTTGTACCTAAAATACCCACCGTTCGCCTGATGGATTTGGCCGAAGCAATAGCGCCGGGGATGCCAACCAAAATTGTGGGCATTCGGCCGGGTGAAAAACTCCATGAAACCATGTGCCCGCTAGATGATTCCCATTTGACTATGGAATTTCACGACCATTATGTAATTACCCCCACCATTAAATTATTTCGCTACGTGAATTATGAAATTAATAATTTGGGTGAGAGAGGTGAATATGTGCCGCGGGGGTTTTCCTATAATTCCGGTAATAACCCAGACGTGCTCGATATAGACGCCATACATAAGCTGCATGCGGAAGCGGATGTATGATTCCCTACGGGCGTCAAACTATCGACGATCACGACCGTGCGGCCATGGCCGCTGTGTTGGCCAGCGATTGGCTGACTCAAGGGCCAACAATTACTCAGTTTGAGCAGCAGCTTGCAGCGGCTGTGCAGGCGGATCATGCGGTGGTGATGGCCAATGGCACAGCGGCATTACACGCCGCTTGTGCTGCATTAGGCTTGGGCCCGCACGATTACCTGTGGACTTCACCCATATCGTTTGTGGCCTCCGCCAATTGTGCGCGGTATTTAGGTGCTCAAGTGGATTTTGTGGATATAGACCCCCACACGCGAAATATTTGCGTGCTGGCCTTACGCACAAAACTCGAACAGGCAAAAACACAGCGCTGTCTGCCGAAAATTCTGGTCGCTGTACATTTTGCGGGTAAACCCTGCGATATGCAGGTGCTTGGCGCACTATCTCGGGAATTTGGGTTTGCCATTATTGAAGATGCTGCCCATGCGTTAGGCAGCTTCTATGGCGGGCGCCCAGTGGGGTCTTGCCAATATAGTGTAGCGACTTGTTTTAGTTTTCATCCCGTTAAAAACATTACCACGGGGGAGGGGGGCGCAGTAACCACGCGGGACGCTATGCTGGCCGATAAGATTCGCAAGTTTTGTAGCCATGGCATTACTAAAAACCCAGCAGATTTTGTGGCCGAGGCGGCGGAACCCTGGGCATATGAACAACATGCCTTAGGCTACAATTATCGCCTCACGGATATTCAAGCCGCACTGGGCATAAGCCAGTTGCAGAAATTGCCAGGTTTTGTTGCTCGCCGGCAAGCATTGGTGGATGTGTATCAATCAGCCCTTGCAGATATGCCATTATTTTTGCCTCCAGCCAAGGGTGGCGATACCATCGCCTGGCATATTTATACTATCCAACTGCACGATACTCAGCGCCGTTTGGCGATGTTTAACGAGCTGCGCGCGGCGGGTATCGGCGTTAACGTGCATTATATTCCCATCCATTTGCAGCCTTATTATCAGCGACGCGGCTTTCATGTTGGCGATTTCCCCGGGGCAGAGGCTTATTACGCCGGCGCAATTACCCTGCCGCTATTTCCCACTTTGACGGATGACGAGCAGAATTTTATTGTGCACACACTGCGAGGTATTTTATGCGCCTAGCGATTATTCCCGCTCGCGGTGGCAGTAAACGCATTCCGCGTAAAAATATTCGCCATTTTTTGGGTAAGCCGATCATGGCCTACTCCATAGAGGCGGCGCTAGAGGCGCAAGTTTTTGACGCTGTTGTGGTGTCCACCGACGACAGTGAAATAGCCGCGGTGGCCCGTCATTATGGTGCGCAGGTACCCTTTGTGCGTCCAGCCGACATTTCCGATGATCACAGTATTACCGCCGACGTAATTGCGCACGCTATCGCGTGGTTTGAAGCTAGCGGTCAGGCCGTGGATTACGCTTGCTGTATTTATGCCACAGCACCTTTTGTAACAGCCGAAAACCTGCGCGCCGCCGGTGAAAAAATACAATCCATGCCGTTAGATTTTGTATTTTCGGCAACACAATACGGCTTTCCCATTCAGCGCGCCATTCGCCTTACTGCGGATCAGCGCGTTGTGATGTTCCAGCCGGAACATCGCTTAACGCGTTCGCAAGACTTGCCGCCCGCGTACCATGATGCAGGGCAATTTTATTGGGGGCGGGCGGACGCATGGCGCACTAAGGCGCCGATTTTTGGCGAAAAATCTTCGGTAATTGTGTTGCCACCAGAAGAAGTGCGCGATATTGATACCGAGGAAGATTGGCGCATGGCGGAATTACTCTACCACTTGCATAAAGGCCTTTTAGTATGAATGTCGCACTGCGCGTGGACGGCTCCGGCCAGCTCGGTAATGGACACCTCGCTCGCTGCCTGACGTTAGCCAAAGCCTTGCGTGACCAAGGGTTTAGTTGTGTATTTATACTGCGCCCATTACCCGGCCTGTGGCAAAATTCCATTTTGTCGGCGGGTTTTACCTGTTTATTTTTGTCCGCCGATGAACTGACGCAAATTGAAGATGCGAACCAGAGTGCGGCGCTAGCTAGAGAATATTTTAATGCGAACAGCGACACCAAAATACTCTGGATACTCGACGTTTATCAGTTAGATGCCAGCTGGCATAAAGTTATTCGTGCAGCGCATTATCCACTCATGTTAATTGATGATTTGGCGAACCGAGACTATTGCGCCGATGTGTTGCTTGACCAAACACCCATGCGCAGCGCACAGGATTATGCGGGCCGTGTAAATGCCCATTGCCAATTATGGGTGGGCGCCGACTATGCGCTACTGCGTGAAGAATTTAGTGAGCTGCGTGACGCGGCAAAACGCCAACGGGCATCGGCACTGTCCCGAACGCCTAAAAAAATACTAATTTCCTTGGGCGGCACGGATCCACACAATTATTCCGCCAGCATTTTGCAGTATCTTGCCCGCGCGCCAAATTTTTCGGATCGGTTAATTATTATCGTGTTGGCATCAAACGCGCCACACCTGACGGCGGTGAGCAAGCTATGCAGTGAATACAACAATGTGACGCTGCAAATTGATGTGCAGGATATGGCGGCATTATTGCTCGACGCAACCATTTCCTTAGGTGCAGCGGGTGTTTCCGCCATTGAGCGCGCAAGCCTTGGCTTACCCAGTTTGAATTTTATTACCGCGGATAATCAACGCCTGTTAGCCAAAAATTTAGCCGAACAAGGCTGTGCACTGAACCTTGGGCACTGCGATGAAAACGGCCTGCAGACTATGTTGCAGGAACTGGAACAGCTAATGGAATCAAATCAGCGCTATCAAGCCATGACAAATTCTGGGTTTGCGCTGGGCAGTGCGCGAGGAGCTCAAACTACGGCACAGCTGCTAAAAGACGTATTTACTGCCGGCGGCAACTTGGAGGGGAGTGTTTAAATGCGAGAATTTCGCTTGGGCGATCGTTGGATCGGCGCACAACATAAGCCATTTGTTATTGCCGAAATGTCGGGCAATCATAATCAATCGTTAGAGCGTGCGTTGCACATTGTGGATGCCGCGGCGGCGGCTGGTGTGGATGCATTAAAAATTCAAACCTATACACCTGACACCATGACCATACACAGTGAGCGCCAGGAATTTCAGGTAAATGATCCTGCTGGGTTGTGGCAGGGGCGTACACTCTATGATTTGTATGCCGAAGCGCAAACCCCGTGGGAGTGGCATGAACCCATTTTTGCGCGCTGTAAACAACACAATATGCTGGGGTTTAGCACACCATTTGATGAGTCGGCGGTGCAGTTTTTGGAATCCTTGGATGTGCCGTTTCATAAAATCGCTTCGTTTGAAAATACCGATCTACCCCTCATCGCCCGTGTGGCAAAAACCGGTAAGCCCGTCATTATGTCCACCGGTATGGCCAATATTAGTGAGCTACATGAAGCGGTTACCTGTTTGCGGGATAACGGCTGCCAGAATTTCGTGTTGCTAAAATGCACCAGCACCTACCCAACCTCGCCGGAAAATACCAATATTCTCACTATTGCGCACATGCGGGAATTGTTTAATTGCCCGGTAGGGCTGTCGGATCACACCATGGGTGTGGGTGTGGCTGTGGCCAGCGTGGCCTTGGGCGCACGCGTGATAGAAAAACATTTTACGCTGTGCCGTGCAGATGGCGGTGTGGACTCCGCATTTTCACTAGAGCCCGCTGAATTAAATCTTTTAGTTGTAGAAACCCAGCGTGCCTGGCAGTCACTGGGTGCAGTAAATTACGGCGGCGCAAAAAATGAGGACAAAATGCGCCTGTTTCGACGTTCCATTTATGCGGTGCGCGATCTGGCGGCTCATGAAGCGTTTACTACGGAAAATACGCGTATTATTCGGCCGGGTTTGGGCTTGGCGCCTAAACATTCCGCAACTATATACGGCGCCAGGGCAAAAACCGCTATTGCTGCCGGTACGCCGCTGGATTGGACATTGGTTGAACTAAACGGGGCGTCACCACAATGACAATGCTGAAACAATTTTCGGCTGTGGTATTGGGACTTGGCAACATTGGCTACCGCTATGACAAACAAGGCGGTGACCGCATTACCACACACGCCAAAGCATTTTCAATGCACAGCGGTTTTGAATTAGTCGCTGGTGTGGACACGTCCCCAGAGGCCTGTGCGGATTTTCATGAAGCCTACCAGTTACCAACCTATACCAATCTTGAGCGTCTATTCAGTGAGCAGCAGGTGGATGTTATTGCCTTGGCTGTACCCACGTGCGAGCACTTTAGTTTTTTTCAAAAAGCGATGGCGTTTAGGCCAAAAGCCATTTTGTGTGAAAAGCCTATCGCCTCTAATTCGCAACAGGCACAGGCCATGTTGTCGCAAGCGCAGCACGAGTCAGTTTTTTTAGCGCTAAATTACATTCGCCCCTATGAACCCGCTACCGCGGCGATGATAGAGCGAATCCGGCAGCATGCCTTTGGAGTCATTCAAAAAGGTTGTGTACGCTATGTGAAAGGGCTGGCGAATAATGCCTCGCATTATATTAATTTATTGTTGCATCTGTGGGGATTACCCGATGCAGTGGAGCTTATTAGCGCCGGCAAACCCGGCCTTGAAGACCCAGAACCGGATTTTGTATTGCGCTGGGGGGAGAACCGTATTTATTTTTTAGCCTTGGATGATCACTATTATTCGGTCAGCGAGTTTGAACTCTGGGGAACCGCTGGTGCAGTCTATTATCGCAATATGGGCCGTGAAATCGTTTATGCCGACGTGGCCGAAAATAGTGCCTTTAGTGGCTACAAAGCCCTGCAATTACAGCACACTGAAGCGACGGATTTGATGCGTTATCAGTGGTATAGCGCGGACTATTTGTTTAAACAATTGGTCTCTCAGGTGCCGGATTATCGGTCAGCCGAAATGGCCTGTGAAACACTGATTGTGGTTGAAAAAATTCTCGCTCAATTGCAGGAGACACTTTAATGGAGCCGCTTGCGCTATTTGGTGGGCCAACTAGTTTTAACCGAGAATTATCGCCGTATAACCCTTACGGTGAAGAAGAAGTGGCTGCCGCTTCTGCAGTAATTCGCAGCGGTTGCCTGTCGAGTTTTATCGGGGCTTGGGCAGAGGGGTTTTATGGCGGTCCCCAAGTGCGCGCCTTTGAGGCGGAATGGGCCGAGTATTTTGGTGTAAAACACGCGGTAAGCGTTAATTCCCTCACCTCGGGTTTAATTTGTGCGGTGGGCGCTTTGAATATTGAGCCGGGGGATGAAATTATTGTCAGCCCCTGGACCATGTCAGCCTCGGCTACCAGCATTTTAATTTGGAATGCTATACCGGTTTTTGCCGATATCGATCCAATTACCTTTAACTTGAATCCACAAGCGGTGCGGCAAAAAATTACGACCAGAACTCGGGCCATTATGGTGCCGAGTATTTTTGGCTACGGCGCGGATTTTATTGAACTTAAAAAGATTGCGGTCGAATTCAATTTAAAAATTATTGAAGACGCGGCGCAGTCGCCCGGCGTGAACTATGAAGGCAAGTGGGTGGGCACCTGGGGCGATATTGGCGGCTTTAGTCTCAATTATCACAAACACATTCACACCGGGGAAGGTGGAATTTGCGTTACCAACGATGATGTTCTGGCGGAACGTATGCGCCTGATTCGCAATCACGCCGAATCTGTGGTGGAGAGAAAAGGCGAAACGCAGATTAACAACATGCTAGGTTTTAATTTTCGACTGGGGGAAATTGAAGCCGCCTTGGGTCGCTGTCAGCTGAAAAAATTGTCCAGTAAAGTGCAGGATCGTTTTGTGATGGGTCAGCATTTGCAGCGTTTATTAGCGGATTTACCCGGCTTGGCCACCACGCCGGTCACCGGCAACAATGGTCATGCATATTATGTATTTGGTATGGTGCTGGATACCGCATTATTGAAAGTCTCCCGTGCCAAAATTTTTGAGGCCTTAAAAGCCGAAGGCGTGCCCAGTTTGGCCACGGCTTACGTAAATGTGCATCGTTTACCCATGTACACACAAAAAATTGCCTATGGCACCCAGCACTTTCCTTGGGTAATTGGGGATGTAACTAGCACAGTTGAATATGGTAGCGGCACCTGTCCCGTGGCGGAGCAATTGCAGGATGAGCGCTATTTAGGCTTCGCGATTTGTCAGTATGACTTTACAGTAGAGGATATGAGCGCTATCGCCGCCGCTTTTCATAAAGTGTGGGCGCAGCTGGAGTTATTGCGATGAACGCAGACTATTTATACGCCATCGATGAAATTGGCGTGAAGGGATTGTCCCTTGCGGAAGTTGAAGGTAATTATCCCAATTGGTTTAGCGATTTGGAGGTGTGTGCATTTAACGCTCATGGCGCCTACCCTAAAACACGGGAGTCCATAAAAATCTGGGTTGAATCCTTAGCTGCAGACCCGCAGAATCTGGTTTGGGCGGTTTATCATAAAGCGGATGGAGTGCATATCGGCAATATTGGTTTGCGCATATTTAATCGTATCGACAATAACGCAGAAATTGGCTTTCTGTTCGGTGAAAAGACCTACTGGGGTCGAGGTTTGGCCGCGCAAGCTGCCAGTCTTATGCTGTATCACGGCTTTCAGGTTTTGAATTTGCATCGCATCTATTGTGCTGTGGCAGAAAATAATAGTGGCATGTTGCGTCTAGCCGAAAAACTTGGGTTTACACAGGAGGGGCGTCGCCGAAAAAATATATTCTTGCGCGGTGAATATTGGGATGAAATAGAATTTGGTTTACTAAAGCACGAATATGGTTATGTGCCCGCAAACCACGCCTAAGCGTAAAACGCTGATCGTCAGTCATAATGCTGGGGGCGCTGCGGTGCTGGCGGCCTGGGTCAAACATCAGCTGGATCCAGTGGCTTGTGATTTCGCGTTATGCGGCCCCGCTTTAGGTATTTTTATGCGTGAATTTCCAGCGCTGAATCTGGTGGGCTTGGATGTTAATCTCAATAGCTACCAGCAAGTTATTGCTGCCACGAGTGCCCAGGATACTCGCTGGGAAACCCTATTTATTTCGAAGGCGAGGGCCGCTGGGATTTTTTGTGTGAGTTTGCTAGACCATTGGACAAATTATCAAACGCGGTTTTTGCTAGATGGGAAAACGGTTTACCCTGATGAAATTTGGGTGCAGGATGATTTTGCTTATGCATTAACTACAAAAATTGCAGGATACCCCCCAGTTGAACAAATAGAGGATTATTATTTGTGCGATCAGGCCGCCGCTATTGGCCAGTTTGCCGCTCAGCGGGATAAGCGTGATGAATTGCATGTTTTAGTGGTCACCGAGCCATCCACGAATCCACTCTATTCTGAATATACGGTATTGCATGATGTGCTGTGTTATTTGGATGCTCATACCCAGCAGCGCTGCCATGTGCGGTTGCGCCTGCATCCTCGTGAAGAGCACAATAAATATGATGCCGTTATTGAAAATTGGCGACAAACCCTGAGTGCCGAGGCGCAAAACCGCCTGCAGATTCACCTAAGCCAAGATAGCTTAATTGAAGATTGCGCGTGGAGTGATTGGGTGGTGGGCTGTCAAACCATGGCTATGGTGGTGGCATTATCCGCCGGGTTGAAAGTCTTTTCTTGTTTGCCGGCCAGTGTGAGTCAATGTGCATTACCGCACACCCAAATCGAACGCTGGTTTTTGCCTGTAGGCGCCAGCGTCGAATAATTTTTATCGCTGGTGCAGCCTGTTTTTAAGATGCTCAGCAATTTGTAAACGCATTATGAGGAAATAGTTATGCTCTATTGTCGCGAGTGCATTATGCCCTCCACACGTCCTGAGCAAGTGTTTGAAGACGGTATTTGTGATGCCTGCCGCTCCGCTCGGCGCAAGCATGGGGAAATAGACTGGGCTGCGCGGCGTACTGAATTCGAAAGCGTATTACAGCGTTATCGCGGTGATGGCTCTTGGTACGACTGTATTATTCCGGTGAGTGGCGGCAAAGACAGTTGTTATCAAGCGATAACACTGAAAGAAACCTACGGCATGAACCCTTTGTGCGTAACTTTTACGCCTTGCGAACTCACCGAGGTGGGGCGTTACAACTTGGATTTTTTACGTGAACAGGGTTTTGACCTCATTCAGGTGTCACACAATCGCAAGTCGTACCGCGAATTGATGAAAATAGGTTTCACCAAGCTCGGCGATTGTTGTTGGCCTGAACATATTGGCATTTTTACTGCGCCAATTCGTGTGGCTGTGCAGTATGGCGTACCGCTGGTTATTTGGGGCGAGAATTCTCAGTTTGAATATGGTGGTCCAGCCAGCCGCCGCGATAATCCTTATCTTGATCGCAGCTGGTTGGAAGAATTTCAAATGTGTGGCCACCGTATTAGCGATGTGGCACACGATGGTGTAAACCTGAATGATATAAAAACATTTTTGTACCCCAGCGATGAAGAAATCAAACGGGTGGGGGTTACCGGTGTGTTTCTTGGGCATTATGAGAAATGGGATAGCCTGCGCAATCTGCAATTGTGTGAGTCGCGCGGTTGGCAGCGCAACCCCGATGGGCCCATTGAGGGCGCACATAATGACTATGAAAACCTAGACTGCAAATGGATAGGCGGGCTGCACGATTATATGAAATTTATTAAGTTCGGCTATGGGCGCGCTACCGATCAACTCTGTATAGAAATTCGCGCCGGCCGAATGACCCGCAGCGAAGCCATAGCGGCATTAGCCGCAACCGATGAAGGTAAAGTGCCTTGGAAATATGTGCCGGATTTTCTGTCCCGCGTGGGGCTTAACGAGCAGGAATTTACTGCTACTCTCGATAGCTTTACGAATAAAGCCATATTCGAACGGGACAGGAGTACTGGGAAATTGCAGAAGGATGCGCAGGGTAATTTGGTGCGAAAATTTTTTCCCGCTGATGTGGCGTAATTAATTTGTGGGTGGTGTTACCGTGAGCAGAATAGGCATAATCGATCTCGGCATTGGCAACATCAATAGTGTACAAAAGGCGCTGACCGCTTTACGCATCGACAGTATTGTGAGTGCCGATTTTTCCGTGCTGCGCACCCTCGATAAGTTAATTCTACCTGGCGTGGGTAGCTTTGCTGCGGCATCTCATGCTTTGGATGTCGATGAGCGTCGCCCCATGTTAACGGAGCTGATGCATGACAAACCTTTGTTGGGTATTTGTGTGGGTATGCAACTGTTAGCCACCACGGGATTGGAGCATGGTGCTAATCCGGGGTTGGGGGTTGTTCCGGGCAGTGTTGATATGTTGTCTACCACTCAGCCTTTGCCCCACGTGGGTTGGAACCGGGTTTGTGTAGACCAGTCCTCGCCGCTGTTCGCCAACATTCCCGATGGCAGCTATTTTTATTTTACCCATAGTTATGCCTTCACCGTGGAACAACAGCAGCATCGGTTGGCGTCCACTTTTTACGGTGTAACTTTTAGTAGTGCGGTAGTGAATCAGCGCATTTATGGTGTGCAATTTCACCCGGAAAAAAGCCAGCAATTCGGCTTGCAATTGTTGCGTAATTTTGTGGAGCTGGGTTAGTTATGTTGTGTACCCGTGTCATTCCCATTGTTTTGTTGGATGGATTTTCAGTACTTAAAACACAGCAGTTTAATGTGCGCCGTAATCTGGGTAGCCCCATTACGGTGGTGCGAATCTACAATACGCGCAACGTAGATGAATTAATTATTCTCGATATTGACGCTAGTCGCCAAGGGCGGTGTATTGATTTGTGGACCATTCGCGATGTGACTGAAGATTGTTTTATGCCACTGACGATTGGTGGCGGCATTACCACCATTGACGATATTCGCGCTACCTTACTGGCCGGTGCCGACAAAGTGGCCATTAACACTCAGGCATTAATGCGCCCCCATTTTATTCGCGAAGGCGCAGAGCAGTTTGGTCGGCAGTGTATGGTGGTGTCCATTGATTACACGCTAGTCGAGGGCGTGGGTTGGGTATTTAATCGCGGTATTGGGCAACAGCAATTACGGCTGTTGGACTGGGCTCAAGAGGCGGTGGCCATGGGTGCTGGCGAGTTGTTAATTAACTGTGTGGACCGCGATGGCATGATGCAGGGGCCGGATTTGACGACCATTTCGCTACTGCGGTTGCACATTACTATTCCAATTATTTATGCGGGCGGTGTTGGCCAAGCTTTGGATTGCGCGGATATTATTCAAGCTGGAGCGCATGCGGTGGCGGTGAGTAGTGTGTTTCATTTCACCAGTATTACGCCCGACGATTGCAAAGCGGCTATGGCGCAACGGGGTATTTTAGTTCGGTGAAAATTTATTGCCGCACACTGGTGACGCCCGACAGGGACCTAATTATTTCCCGCACTTTATTGTCCATTTCTAGTCCCGTTTGTAGGTGATCCAGCGCCGTACTCACTGCCTCCGACATAATGTTCAGAAGCTGATCTTCTTGGTTGTCGGTTAAACCTAGAGGGAAAAAAGATTCCTCTACACGATGTACCATATTCTCCATAATGTCGATAAAGCGTTTTTTGTGTGCTTCTTGTTGGCTTTGCATGTCAATTAAAGCTGCTTCGGCCTGTCGCGAAACCTTGTTTAAGTTGTCATTTAGCAGGGCGTCCACGCGACTGTGGTCTTGTATGTAGCAGGATTTGGTGACTATGCCTTCCAGCAGGATCATCAAATGAGCTTTAATGCGTGCGGCCCTATCTGGGTCGGTTGGTAGATTCTTAATGAGTATTACCGCGTGCGGTTTAATGAGCATAAGGCGATTGCCCATGGTAATAATGGGTTCTGGGCTATCGGCTAGACGTAACATCACGCTTTTCTCTATTTCGCTGGGTTCCCCTTCAGTGCTTAATTCACAGATGGTCTCGTCTACATAAATGCGCAGGCAGGCGTTTAAATTAAATTGCTGCAGCGTGGCGCAGGCTTCTTTGGCTAGGCCGGGCAGGTCATGTCTGTTAAAGCTATTGCGTAAAAAATTCATTAGTGTGCCTAAATCGCCGGTATCTGTCATGGCATTTAGGGCGATGGTCTCGGCGATTTTGGCGGCTTCCGCTAAGCGCGTTTTAGTTTCCCGAACGGTCAAACATTGTTTTATTTTCGATAATAAAATTTCCGGTGCATAGGGTTTTACCAAGTAGTCACTTGCGCCAGCGTTAAATCCATCCAGCACTTCCTGTGTGGAGTCATTGCTGGACAAAAAAATCACGTCGATATCGGCTAAGTATGGCGATTGCTTGATGGTTTTACAGGCGGCGTAGCCTTTAGTGCCAGGCATGTTAATGTCCAGCAAAATGATATCCGGTTTTGCACTTTCTTCTAGCAGCTTTAACGCATCGTCAGCATTGGTAGCCGCACTCGTGGTGTATTGCTCGCGCAGGGTGTTAATCAGTAGACGGATGTCGTCTGGTGAGTCATCTACTACGAGAATTTTTGGCTTTTGACTAATGCTCATGTCGAGGGGCCTGTACTTTTATCCATTCGGCAATGTCAGTTTTCAGTCTGCGAATGTTGAAGCTATAGAATTCCGCACGAACTTGATTGCCAAACGTTTCATGCTTGGTGTTTTTGGTGAGTTCAAACAATTGCTCTACATCGTCCTGGGCGTCGCCTAAATCAATTTCTATTTGCTCGAGAATACGCTGCGCCAGCGCGATGGGGGCTGGGGTTTCGGTTGGTGAATTATTCCGTTCGCTTGCCGCTAGCGGCGCTTGTTGGCTAGCTAACAATTTAGCGCTGCTAATAATCTGCTGCAGTGCGGCTTCAAGTTGTTTTAGCAGGTGTTCTGGTGCGGTTTGTTGCTGTTTACTGAGTTGTTCAATTTCCCCCGCAATTGCGCTTAGGTTTTTTGCGCTGAGATTGCCGGCGGTACCTTTTAGGCGGTGTGTGATACGCGTGGCCTCTTCATAGGCTAGGTTGTTGATGGCTTCCTGCAATTCGGTCATCACACTGCTGCAGCCTTGTGCGAACGATAAAAATACGTCATTAAATAATTTGCGGTTACCGCGGAGGCGTTTCAGTGCATCGGCTAAATCCACACCGGGTAATTCGTCTTGGTGGTCTTCGGTCTTGGGGATTGCTGCAATCGGCTCATGCGTCAGCACCCGGTTTCCCGGTGGGCTGTGGCGCAACCAGCGCTCTAGCTCTTGGCCGAGCGCGCTCATGTGGAGGGGTTTCGTTAAATACCCCTGCATGCCTGCGGCTTTGGCGTCTTGCATGTCCTGGGTTGAATTGTTTGCTGTCATGGCCACAATGGGCACGTCCGCCAAGTGCGGGCAGCGGGCGCGGATAACGCGCGTGGTTTCCAATCCGTCGCACTCCGGCATGAGGATGTCCATAAATAGGATGGCTGGCGTTTGTGTGCTTATCCGCTCTATGGCTTCGGCGCCGCTTAAGCAGGTGGTGACCTGTAAGTTGAAATCCAGCAACATTTCTTGCGCAATTTCTAAGTTGATCGCGTTGTCGTCTACCACCCATGCTGACTGCTGGTGGAAGTCCAGAAGCATTAGCGGTGTGTATGGGGTGGGTATAGCTGGTGCATCAGTTTGGTTTGCGCTGATTTTGGACGCACTGGTGGCGGGGTCCGTGGTGTCGCGCAGATTGTTCAAGGCCGCTTCTAGTGATCTCAACTGTGTTTTGTGTGCCTGTAGTTCATCAGCCAAATGAGCGGCTAGCTGCTCCAAGATTTGCGTTTGCTCCTTGGCCACAAGTAGCTCTATACGTAGGGCTTGTAGGCTGCTCATAGGGTTTCTTCACTCAGTGGGCTCAGGGCCATCGATGGCAGGTGGTTGTTGCTGCCGGTTGTGTAAGCCGGGGGATGTGATCTGGTCCAGTGCGGTAGAGTTGGGTTCCCACGTGAGTAATTGCCGGATGACGTTTTCATGCCCACTGGTTTGACAGCCGGCCGTTGTATGCCCATGTGATAAGCGCCGGTTGCAGCAAGGGCGAACCCCGTTTGGCGTTCAGTGGGGTTTATTACGCCATCTGCGTCGTAAACATGAGTCCGCTCGACATTAGTTTTCCTATTCACGCCTTTGCCCCCTGCCTCCTGTTGATTCGGTGTTCACCTGAGTGTAGTCGAAATTTTTGTGATTTCTTAAACGTAGAAACCACAGTCGGGCGCAGAAAAGCGGTGCAATCCCTTCATGTGATGGGTCAAGCGAAAAAATTTAGGGCAACAGGGTTGGGTGTACTTTATCCCTAGCTTTTGCTAGGCGCGCCAAGGGGTAGCGCAGACTTGGGTGATTCGGCGGAGGTTTCTAGAGTAATCAGCGGTGTTTGTCTTTGGGGGCGGGGGCAACGGCTTAGGCTTCGCGTAGCGCTACTTTAAACATCAGCAATTGAGGGTCGTCGAGGTTAAGGGCTTCGCCCAGTTTCATGTAGCCTTGGCCCACCAGCGGGCAAAACTCGTTGCGTACAAAAACACTGTCCACGCGGCCGAGTTTAACCATGGTGCCGTTGGTGCTTCTATCCAATATGCCAAGCTGGCCATCTCGAATTTCCACCGAGCAGTGATGCCGAGAAATCATGGGGCCGTCTATTAATAGGTCACAGCTGCTGGCGTCCCGGCCGATCATAAAGGGTAGCTTGGCAACGTTTACGGGGTAGCGACGTCCGCGGTAAAAAAATTCGACGGTAAGTTGTTGAGCGTTATTGTCCGCTTGAAGCTGCGAGTTGAGCAGAGTGGTGTGGGTGTTGTTAGACATAACGCGCTCGTGAATGGTTGGGTGTTTTGCCGAGGGCGCAATTCTAAAGCCTAATGTCGGGGAACAATACTACTCAGTTATCTAATGGGTGCGCACTTGTCGGTGTTGCTGGGTGCGCGCGGATTCGTGCTCTAAATTTGTCTCGTCGAAGGAGGGGAGAGTGCGTTGGCCGATTCGGCTAGGCTTTGAAGGTTTGGGCATGCTCGTCACAAAACGGCAAAATTTGATTGACGTCCATAGGGCGCCTGAGTAAGATGCGCACCTCTTCTGAAGAGGCTCCTGCTTAGGGGTTTCAAGCCAGATCGGAGTGTAGCGCAGTCTGGTAGCGCGTCTGCTTTGGGAGCAGAATGTCGGGGGTTCGAATCCCTCCACTCCGACCATTTTTAAATGGGTTTAGCTTCAGCGCCCGTAGCTCAGTTGGATAGAGCAACGGCCTTCTAAGCCGTGGGTCAGAGGTTCGAATCCTCTCGGGCGCGCCATTTTACGCGGCCTCCAGCGCCGAAAATCAAAAACACTTTGGCAGCTCTCAAAAACACCTTGGAAACAGGCAGTTTTCAACGCTGTTCACCCTCTCGAATTTCTACTAATCGCTCTTCCACAACTACGCATTTTTTAGTTTTTTCCGCTTGCGCCGGCGTCTTTCGCTGCGCGTACCTACTCCCGCGTCTGCCTGTAAGTGGCGTTGCTGAGTGTCTCAATTCATTTTTGCGCTTTGGCTATGCGTTTTTTGTGATATTGGTATCTTCTGTCGCTGCTAAGTAGCAAATGGCGGGAAAGCAATGATCATTTATGCTTTTCAAAATCACCTCAAAATTACAGGGGGGCGGAATTGTCGCGGACCTCGTTCTGCTACCTTTGTAGGCTTACCCTTTTACGGAGTTCATAACCATGAATATTCGCCCAATTTCAGTTAGCGATCTAGACGGTCTTGTTGAACTGTTTGTGGCGTGTTTTTCCGCGCCGCCATGGAGCGAAAACTGGTCTATATCTGCTGGGCGGGCTCGCATTTCTAGCATGCTTCAGGCGGAAAGCTGTCGCGGTGTTGTTGCAGTGCTCGATGGCGCAATTATTGGTATGGCCTTTGGCCAAATCGAGGGTTGGCTCAATGCTAATCTTTTCGTATTGCAAGAGTTCTGCGTTGTGCCCTCTTGCCAAAATAAAGGCATCGGTAAGGCATTGCTAGCGGATTTATTACCAAGGCTTGCTGAAGAGCATGTCGGTTCATTTTATCTCCTTACTGATCATGCCAGTCCTGCTTATGATTTCTATACTAAATTTGGTTTTGTAACCAGCTCTAAAAAAGTTGTTATGGGTGCCGCCATTAGCACCCTTATGTCCAAGGCTAAGGCCTAGCCCCTTGCTCGGCATGCCGTCTCCAAATTAATTATCGTCGGAGTTTAAATGCAGAGCATGTGGGCTCGTTGTGATTTTCATGATTTTTGTGGAGGACTTTTTGTCAATTAATCAAAACCTAGTTGATTTTCGACACTCGCTGGAGCGTGGTACGGGTGATGCGATACTTGCCGCGAGGCAGTGTCGCGATAATGCATTAATTCCAGAAATTCTGCGTGCTTGTAGAATTGCGAGGGGTGACGACCCGCAGTGTGAAGGTCACAGGGCAGTGTATCTGGTTGATATCATTTTCAGCCTAGCTAAGCCCCAAGAGTTAGTGTCAAAGCTTTTGGGAATGTTTCGTCGCACTCAATGTTCAGGATGGGACTTAAACCAGTACTTTGAGCTGCTGTGTGAAATATACCGCCGCACAGCTAACCCAGCCATTCCTAAGCTTATAGAGGGTAAATACCTTAACATAAACAGAGCGGAGTCTAGCTCTTTCGGGGAGGAGGCGCTGGTTAAATCAATGGGCCTAGCCGGGTTGAAGATTGTCGCTCAGACTCGAGGTGGATTTTTAGTGGGCGAAGACCAGTGGGAAAGCAATTCACTTGTAGTTTTTACGGAAAGTCTCCATCCGGAGGTGAACGTTAAAGAGGAGTTGACGCGATGGAGTGAATCGAATGAACAAATTTTGCGTTATTTTAACTGTGTTTTTTCTGAGGACAGCAGCTTGTCGGCCAGGAATGAATCAAAGCTTCCAGTGTTGGATAGCATAATTATAAATATTGATGCCTTGCGAGTTGTTCCCGCTAGCCCTCGTGATGTCAATAGCTTGTCAGATTCAGATGTTGAATGCCTTGCTGTCGCATTCCGTGGTGAAACTAATAGGCTGCGAGCTGAAAAATATCTGAGAATATTTTCTCATAGGAAATACCCATTTGAATTTGAAGATATTTTCAAGTGGGCAGTAAAAAGACCTTTGGCAGCCGATCGGCTTGTTGAGTTTGCGTGCAAATCGCTTGGCAAATTTCATGATGATGCGATCAGGAATTTGGCGATAAGAAAATTGGATTCTCGTCATAATGTCGATTCATATATTTATCTGTTGACGTCAAACTACGCCGATGGTGACGGCGTAAGACTTCGAAAGTTTGTGGACGAATGTCGAAGTTATCAGTCGGTACATGATTTGTGTTGGCCAATAGTTGATATTTATAATCATGGTGATTTTTCGGACTGTAAGGTGCCTCTTGAGAAATTGTATTACCGAATGAATTGCGGGATTTGTCGTGAGAAGGTAGTCGCGATTCTGAAGGACCGCAACTTGCTTACGCCTCGTATGATTGCTGAGATACAGCATGATAGCTATGAGGGTATCCGAGAAATTGGAAAAAAAGTTAAACAAGACTTGGATGGCAAAACATGAGGGCGCTCAAAATTTTGTCTCGCCACGAAAAAAATCTAATGCGGTTTGTCCTGTGCTCGCTTTTCGAGCAGAGGAAGTGAATTTATGCTGAATAAATGTCCGGCTGAGCACGAAAATGACGCCGCGAGGGCGCACAAAGTGAATTTCCGAAGGTGCCCATACAATCAGTTTGTGCGGGAGTCAATTTTGGCACGGGCGGCTGTATGGAGGGCATGTAAAATTCCTATTTAGCAATGGCGTAATTAATTGGGTGACACATTCCAAGCAGCTAACAGCCGCCAAATGGCAGCGTCTATTTCTTGTGCTCGGCTTAAATTATTTTTGTGGGTGATCCAGGTGAGGGTGGTTCCCCCATAAATTGGCTCGTTGGATGTGACAAAAAGGGTTTCTTTATTTGGGCCGTATACTATATCAAACCCTGAAATGCCATCGACTAAAGATGCCCCTAAGCAGGATTTCAATTGAAAAACAGCTGCAGCTGGTGAATTCTCTAAATAGCAATCTATTCCATATTGCGACACTTTAGATGCTGGGTTTAATTTACGCATTGTTTGTTGCTCAAAAAAACTTTTTGTCGTGTACTCTTTATGATAATTGCCGTGATAATTCACAATCACTTTTACTTGTGCGGGGCGGTCAATTCCACCTACTTCCACACTCAAGTCCGTAGCCTTAACGGTTTGGCCATCTAGCATTAAATTAAATTCTGGGAAATGAAGCCAATGGTTTCCCGGCCATGGGCCTTCTGTTACAGCGTATTTCAGCGCTGAAAATTCTTGCTGGGTGAGTGTTGGGGATTTTTCTGGGATAAAATCAATAGGGAACTGCCCTAAATACTTTTCAAAGGCAGGTTCAAAATAGAGATGGTCATCCCTTATAGGGATGTGTTCCCGTCGCGCACCTAGCTTTGTTTTAATAATCAACTTGGAATTAACCCACCAGGTGATGGTTTCCCCTTCTTGGGGAATGGGGGGCGGCGGCGGTTTAGAGCAAGTGAATATTAAGCTTATGATAATAATGATTGGCGCAATCAAAAATAGAGTTTTTTTAACGGTTATCATAATGGGGTGCCGTAACAGGTTAAAATGGGCCGGTAATTAAGGTTTGCCTAACCAATATCGCCATAAAATACGATGCTAATGTTCTCATCAAGCACTAGCGGATTGGTAGCAGCGATTGCAACCAACACGATGGATGATGCCATTCACACTTCCTAGCCGCGCCACTGACAGCGCAAACCCCAAAAAGCGATCCCGCCCACAGCCAGAATACTCAAGCCGCAAATATACCCCAAGACACACCCGCCCCGCTCCGCCGGACTATACTTGGCCTAAGCCCCCAGCAAAGTGCCAATTATGAAAACCTACCAAGCCCCCCTTGCGGATATGCAGTTTATTTTGCGTGATGTATTTGCGGTAGCGGATTTTTGGGCGAGTTTCCCTGCTACGGCGGAGGTGGATTGGGCTACGGCCACGGCGGTATTGGAGGAAGCGGCCAAAATATGTGAGGAGGCTATAGCGCCGCATAACCGCGAAGCCGACGAAATTGGCTGCAAATTACACAATGGCGAGGTAACCAGCCCGCCGGGTTTTAAGGAGGCCTACACCACATTTTGCCAAGGTGGCTGGGGCGGGCTGGGGGGTAACCCAGACTACGGAGGCATGGGCATGCCTAAATCCCTTGTGGCTTCGGTAGAGGAAATGTTGCAAGGCAGCTGTATGGCCTTAGGCCTGGCGCCCATGCTTACAGCGGGGGCCTGCTTGGCCATCAACACCCACGCCAGTGATGCCTTAAAAGCGCGTTATTTACCAAACCTTTACGCCGGTACTTGGTCTGGCGCTATGGATTTAACCGAGCCACAGGCCGGCACGGATTTAGGGTTAATTCGCACCAAAGCCGAACCACAAACGGACGGCAGTTATGCCATTACCGGCAGCAAAATATTTATAACCTGGGGCGAGCAGGATTTTACCGACAATATTATTCATTTAGTGTTAGCCAAATTACCCAATGCACCTGCCGGTGCAAAAGGTATTTCGCTTTTTTTAGTGCCTAAATTTTTGGTAAATGACGATGGCAGCTTGGGTGCGCGCAACGCTGTCACTTGCGGCGCGCTGGAAAAGAAAATGGGCATTAAAGCCTCGGCCACCTGTGTGATGAATTTTGACAGCGCTATTGGCTGGTTAGTAGGCGAGCCCCATCAAGGGCTGGCCTGCATGTTTACCATGATGAATTACGAGCGCCTAGTGGTGGGCATTCAAGGCTTGGGCACTGCGCACGCCAGCTATGTGAATGCCTGCGCCTACGCGCAGGAACGCCTACAAAGCCGCAGCCCCACAGGGCCAACTCACCCAACGCAAGCAGCGGACCCACTGATTGCACAACCCGATGTGCGCCGCATGTTATTAACCATGCGCGCCTTAAATGAAGGCGGCCGCGCATTTTATACTTGGGTTGCCATGGCTTTAGATGCGGCTAAATTTTCCAGCGACCCTATGGCCCAAAAATCCGCCGAACAAAAAGTGGCCTTATTAACGCCAGTGGCCAAAGCCTTTTTAACCGACATGGCGTTCGACGCAACCGTACAAGGGCAAATGGTATTTGGCGGCCACGGGTATATTCGCGAATGGGGACAGGAACAATTTGTGCGCGATGTGCGCATTACGCAAATTTACGAAGGCACCAATGGTATTCAAGCCGGCGATTTTTTAGGCCGTAAAATTGTGGGCAGCCAAGGCAAATTATTGGAACCCCTCGGGCAAGAAATTGAAGCTTTTATAGCCGCGCAACAGTCTTGCCCAGCAATGGCTGAATTTATCGAATCCTTGGCGTCCAGCTGGCAAGAATTTTCCAGCTGCACCGCAAACCTGCTCGCCGCCACCGCAACAAACCCCTGTGAAATTGGCGCGAACGCCGTGGATTATTTGCACCTATTCGGCTTTAACTGCTATGCGTTTTTATGGGCGCGCATGGCAGCGGCGGCCATTGGCCACGAGGGTGATTTTTACCAACAAAAGATACAGACCGCGCGGTTCTTCTTTCAACGACTATTGCCTCAAACCCATAGTTTACGAGCGAAAATTGCTAGTGGTAGCGCGAGCATTATGGGGCCGGATGCGGGGAGTTTTTGATTGATAAGAATGTTGCCCGCGAACTTGCCAAAGCAGAACCAGCGAGCTTCAGTGACTAGCCAACTTAGCTATTGCGCATTTGACGAGCGAACCGCATGCGCATAACATATGCGCACCATCCAGGCGGAGACGCCCCATGCTTGCACTCTACGATCAAAACGCGCCTAAAAAGCCCACAAACCTAAGCATAAACAGTGACCTACTGAAAAAGGCCCGAGATTTAGAGATAAACCTCTCTGCGGCTTTAGAGCAGGCACTGACAGATCAGCTCAAGATTAAGCAAGCACAACAATGGCTAGAGCAGAATAAAAACGCCATAGCCGCTTACAACAAGTCGGTAGATGAACGCGGTGCCTTTAGCGATGCTCTTCGGAGTTTCTAAATGACACAGTTTACAATTTACCAAAATAAAAATGCACAGACTAAAAAGGAGTACCCCCTACTCTTAGACATACAAACTAATCTGCTCGATTCGCTACAGACCACAGTTGTGGTTCCTCTCAAAAAGCTCGAAACAAATAGAGATAAGGTCTTATCGCAGCTGACCCCCACTTTTGAAATTGAAGGCGTGGATTATCTTATGCTTACGCCTCAATTAGCGGGCATTCAACGTAAAGAGCTGGGTAAAGCCGTCACAAATATCGAATATGCTAGAACCGAAATATTAAATGCGCTGGATTTTCTGGTTACAGGTATTTAGCTTCCGCAATAAACACCCCATCCACCCCCTGCAAAATATGCAAAAGCGATAAGCGCTGCTCCAAATACCCCGCAAACGAAACCTCCGCCGCGGGCGTAATGGCGCAAGCGGCAGGCAGTGGTAAACCCTGCTCTAAAATTGCGTGCATTGCCGGCAAAAAAATCCATTGCAGCCATTGCTCGAAGGGCAAAATATCCACCGCAAATGGCATGGTGCTAGCCAGCTGAGCAGCGCTGGGGGCTTCTTCGATCCAAAGGCTTTGATTGCGCAGCTGCGCTTCCAAATCCAACAAGAGCGTCGCCAGCCGGTGGCGGCGATCACTCATCGGTTTAATTCACGGGTAAACGGGGGCAGTGAGTCGAGAATGGCTTGGCCATAACGCTTGGTCAAAATGCGTTTATCCAGCAGCGTCACTCGGCCACTGTCCGTTTCGGTACGCAATAAACGCCCACAGGCCTGCACCAGCTTAATGGCAGCGTCGGGTACGGCAATTTGCATAAACGCGTTGCCGCCTTGGGCCTCTATCCATTCCGCCATGGCGGCTTCTACTGGGTCGTCCGGTACGGCAAAGGGAATTTTGGCAATCACCACATGCTCGCAATATTTGCCCGGCAAATCCAACCCCTCGGCAAAACTGGCGAGGCCAAACAATACGCTGCCGTTGCCGGCATCCACGGCCGCACGGTGCTGCGCTAATAACGCATGTTTGGGTTGATCACCCTGCATTAACAGACGGGCCTGCCACATAGCCGGCAAAGCCCCCTGCACCTCCTGCATTTGTTTGCGCGAGGAAAACAACACCAAACTCGCTTGTTTCGGGTTGAGCACTTGGGGCAACAAATCAATAATACTTTGGGTGTGCAACGCCGCCACGCTGGCATCTACCGCACCTTTGGGCACGGCAAAAACACCACTCTTGGCAAAATCGAAGGGGCTGGGCACCACTTCGAACAGGCTATCTTCTGGGGCGCCGGAACGCAGGCTAAAGCGATCGAAACTGCCTAATGCCGTTAAGGTGGCCGAGGTCACCACGGCGCCAGCGCATTTTTCCCACAGGTGCTCGGTTAATGTATGGGACGCCAATATGGGGCTGGACACCAATTCAAAATCCACCGTTTCCCCCATGTCCACCAACGTGATCCAGCGGGCTACGGGCCATTTCGGATTGGGCGTGGAGTTGGCGTAGCTCTGCCACAATTCCATATTATTTTCGGCACGGGTCCACCAGCCGCCCAGAATGGGAAACGCCGACTCTAAATCCACTTGGGGCACGGGACTGTCTTCGTCCTCCAGCATTTTGCCCACTTCGTTGGTGATTTTTTCCAGCAGGCGGGCCAACTCCGCAAACTGCAGGCTCAGCTGTTGGGCCAATAAAGCAATCTCGTTTGGCACCTCGCCCTGCACAAATCGGTAGCGTACAACCTGCGCGCTGCGGTCCATCTGGCCAATAAACGGCGCCAGTAACGGCTGCAGCTGATCCAATTTCTGGCGCAGGGTTTTCAGCAGTGGCTCAATGGGCAGGCCGATGGTGATGACATAACTGGCCGCCGCTAAGGGCTGCATAAACGTGGGCCACTGGCCTTCGGTCTGCCCCAACCAGCGGCTGGTAGCCACTACACGCGTGTGGCAGGCGAAGTGATTAACCGCTTTTTCCGGCAGGTGATGACCTTCGTCGAACACGTAAAAGGTTTCGCTGGGTTTGGAGAGGATGGCACCGCCGCCGAGGGCTAAATCCGCGAGTACCAAATCGTGATTGGCCACAATCACATCCACCTCATCCAAGGATTCCCGCGCTTTGAAAAAAGCGCAATTGCGCACCTGACTACAGCGCCGCCCCGTGCATTGACGGTGGTCGGTGGTAACTTTACTCCAGGCCACTGGGTCAATTTCATCCGCCCAGTTGTCGCGGTCGCCGGCCCATTTGTTTTCCGCCAGCTGCTGCATCATTTGCTGATAAAGCTGATTTTCCTGGTCACTCACCCCAACATCTTCGTAGAGCGGGATCATAGGGTCTGGGTCGCGGCTTAAAATGCGGTCCAGTTTACTCAGGCACAAATAACGCCCACGGCCTTTGGCGAGGGCAAAACTGAATTGCAGGCCGGAATGGCGCAAGACATCCGGCAGATCTTTCATCACAATTTGTTCTTGCAGTGCGATGGTGGCCGTGGAAATGACCACCTTTTTTTTGCGCGCCTTGGCGATAGGAATTGTCGCCAATAAATAAGCCACGGTTTTGCCCGTGCCCGTTCCCGCCTCAACCACACAAACATGGTTTCCTTGTAACCGCTCGCCTTCAGGGTTGAGATTAACGCCGCCCAAGGTGCGGGCGATGGCGGCAATCATTAATTTTTGCCCATAGCGAGCGCCGAGTTTTAAACTCGCCAAATAGTGGCGATACCCGCCCTGAATAAGATTTTTTAGGTTGTCATCCAGCATCTGAATTAGCCAGTGCGAGTTTCGCGTACACCGGGTTGGCGTAAATTTTCAAAAAAATGTCACGGAATTGCGGGTCGCAGGTTTCCAATCGAGCCAAAAACATACGGCGTAATTCTTGAGTATCCAGCTGCGCATAGGGCAAATTTTTGTGAGTTACGACGCAGTTGGGTTTTTGATTTTCCAGAATTTCGTAGGCGATACAGTTGGCTGGGTGCAGCACATAATTGGTTAATATTTCTCGATCCAAATGTGCCGCTACTTCTTCCACGCTGTTAAACCGATTGTCCAAAGGCTGCCCAAACGTTAAATGCACAGCGCCTTTAAAACCCGAAAGGCCCGAAGCAATACTCTGCACATCCTCCTGAGCACCTTTTTGGTAGCTGCCGTGAGTGGCTTTTAGCGTAAGTTCCCGCGCTTTTGCTGTATCGCAAGGGTCAAATTCGTAGGAAATAGACACAGGCACAATGCGAGTGGCAGCGATATATTCACCAAAGTCATTAGCTTTTGGGCGATGCAGCGCAAGCATACTAATGATAGCGGGATTGGTTTTATCCAAACTATCCTTGGCGCGACCTTCGCGCTGTGCAATCCAAATATTGGATTTATCATCCAGAATAGAATGCTGAATATAATGCGATAAATGCTTAGCCGCCTTAAGCTTTTCGCGCGGCGACGTAGCCGAACGATTAACAATAAAACTCTTATTCAAGCGCATAATTTCTGACGCGAAAGGCTTGGTTAACAAATTGTCACCAATGGCGATACGCAGTGTTTGATAGCCGCCATTAAATAACACCCAGTTAACGAATGCTGGGTCCATGGCGATATCACGGTGATTACTGATAAAACAATAGGACGTGTGCCTGTCCAAC
>CAMCXE010000026.1 GCA_945882995.1 Thalassocella blandensis
AACCTTTGAGCTTGATAGCTGTATTTTTCCATAATATATGATCTTCTACATGATATTTTTCTATGGGTTGGGAGTGGCAATTTTAAAAAATTTTCAGGAACAAAGCCAGAGGTATTTGGGATAGTTATTTATTTCCACGGCCCTTAATGCCGCCTTAGGCATGTACATAGCACTGCTGGATTCCGACGATTATTGGGCGCCCCGCAAGCTGGAATTACACCTCGCGCACTTGCACGCTAATCCATCGGTAGGCGTGAGTTATAGCGCCTCTTTATTTGTGGATGATTTTAGTCAGCCCTTAGGCATTGGCCAATTTCCCAAATTAACCAATATCACAGCCCAAGATATTTTTTGTCGCAATCCCGTGGTCAACGGCTCGGCCGCTGTAATTCGGCGCCGCGCACTGGCCGATATAGGCGTCACTAAACCCGGCCGGCCGCGTGGCGCTATTGAATATTTTGATGAGCAATTACGGCAGTCGGAAGATATAGAATGTTGGTTGCGCATCGCATTAAACACTTCATGGACATTCGCGGGCATTAGCCAGCCGCTCACTTATTATCGAGTGAACAACCAAGGTTTATCCGCCAATATTGAAAAACAACACCACAGCTGGCTCACCGCCGTGCGGCAAAATGTTGCGGGGCACGAAGCATTTTTTGCACGCTGGCAGCCCCTAGCGGAAGCCTATCAAGAGCGTTATTTAGCGCGCCGCGCCGTGCAATTAGGGGATGGCCGGCGCGCATTGGCGCTGATCCACCGCGCACTTTGGCGCAACTGGCGCATAGCCTGGCAAGAACCAGCCCGCACCCTGCTCACCTATGCGTGCTGTTGGCTGAGCATTTTGCCCAACCGCATGTTAAATACACTTCGGCACAGTGGTTTATGGTTTTTGAGTAAGGCGCAGGCGTTGTAAGGGCATTGCGCCTAAGGGTACAAAAAGAACTGCTCCAAGCGAAATCCTAAACCCATCAACCAAAGTAAGCACTTAACCAATCTCCTATAAACAATGTACGAAACTTCGATCAACACCGGGCTTGCTCAACAAGCCGGCCAAATAGCGGCTGCGCGCTACTTGGCCTTATTTATTAGGTATTTTCCAGCCGCCCGAGTAATTCATAAAAACATTTAGCTGTATTTTTTGCCTTAATTAATGCTGAAATTTCTTCTGGTGTGCCTATATTTTCTATTGCACGGGCTCTAGAAATATAACCTTGCATGTCTTTTTCTACAACAGTAAAAAATTCCGTTATTGACGAGACATAACCCAGTGAGTTGTAAAGCTGCGAATACACTTCCTTCTTGTAGTTTTCTTTGCTAATTTGATGGCTATAGTGTGTAAGTTTTACTAAATTTGAATACTCATTTTTATTTAGGTTTGTTTTCAGAATATCGAATGTATCAGCTCCAAATGCAATAATTATTGGCTTGCTTGACTGGATAAGCAGCAGCTCTTCTCTTAATGAATTTATATTTTCTTCAACTATTTCAGGGTTTTCTTTCAAATGCTCCAGCACATCTTTTGAAGATACCATTGCTAGATTTTTTATTATGTCTGTCATATACGCACCATAGAATGGCGTTTCACGTAAAGCATATCTAATTTTGAAGTCATTCGCATATGGACTGGAGTCATGAAAGTTCATAAATGGTTTTTCAAATTTTACATCTCTAGAAACATTCAAACCAACCAAAACAACATTTACATTCAGTATCTGCAAAATACTGCTATAAGAATCTGGCTCAAATATTGCCATATTCCCCATATTTGATTTTGGCTTATCTCCAACAGCATCCCATGCTGCCCAGCTAGCAACATAGCCATATTTGTTTTTTATTATCTCAAAAAGATCGCGGGTTATCATGCTATCTATGTTTCTCACTAATGCCTAACGTAAAGTTGAGAGGCGCCGCGCTTTTGCGGCGGCCCGCTCGAACGCCCGGTTCGATTTTTTCAGGAGCCACCGCGCATTTTTTGCTCAATAGCTCGAAGCGTATTTTGAATTTCTTTCTCCCTCAGTTCGGGGTCAATGTCCTGAATATATTCGATAGCAGAAAAATCGTCGCCACGCTTTCTATTTTGCGGCGGTTCAAGTGCCTCGATAAGCAGCGCTTCAAGTGTTGCGACAAGGCTGGCAAGGGAGGTGTTGAGGGCAGTTTCCCGGAGATTGCCTTCTTGGGTTACGTCAAGTAAGCCAAACCATGAAAAACGATTCCAACGGCTGCCTAGACGATCAACTGTGTGCTCAAAAAGGCGTTTCCCAAGCGGGCGATCTATGGACCGCCCGACATACACAACGGTGTGGTGGTCGTAAAGGATGTAAATACCTTTTTGTTTGCCAAAATCTACAGGCTTGGAAGATGCCTGTTGCTTCCCATACATTTTTGGATCGTTTCGCCACACAACAAGATGACGCTGCCAATACATGCCGAAGGAGTGGATGATTGATTCAGATAGCTCCACGTCCACCTCAGCAAGAGATTCGGGTTTGCTTTGCTTGGAGATCGGCGTTGACGCGGGAACGATTGCTGGCGCGGCTGAAGTCTTGAGTGTGAATATGCCTTTTCCAACGCGTATAAATGGTGATTTATCACCATCATGTTTTATCGACGACGAGATCTGTGCGTTCACTGTAGCCGCAGGAGTTGCACCGTCAGTCTCGTAGTAACCGCGAGATAAGATTTGTTCAGATATTTCGGCGTAATGCAGCGGAGTCTCCGACTCGCCAAGCACTTTCTTTATCGCCTCTTTCCAAGACTTTTCCACTGAAATCTCCAAAAAATCTAATCGGGAAAGGGAGGCGCATCACGACGCCCCCCCCTCCCACACCACCGAGCATACGGGTCACGTACCACGGCGGTTCAATTGTGAATTTAACTTATCTCCCTGCCAGTTCCGGCAGCCCCGGCGTTTAAAGTACTTTATCGGCAGTGCCTGCGTCAACGCGAGGCTATTGCTTAAGCGCCAGGGGCAGTGTGCACCGCGTACGGCGTATGACAGATAAATTTTTCTGTGAGGTGATCAGCAGGGTGGGTTCGGCGCGATGCGACAATCCACCGATTGGACGCAGCACAAATCCAAAAAATAAATTCCCGCCGCGTCACAGAATGGCTTATTTGCCTGATGGCGGATTGCTACGCGAATCCGCCCTACCCGAAAAATTATCCGCCTTACGAGTTGGGCCTTATTTATTGAATTTGCTTTTTCGTTTCGATGTAACTTAATTTATTTTAGATATTTTCACTGGCAGTGGTGGTAACCATTACGCCAAACCAACATGATTCACAATTTCTGATAAGCTCATAGCGTTCTAGATCTTCCATGTAACGAATGGAAAATGCAACATTGTAAAGAATATTAGTAACTATTCAGCACAATCCAATAATTTCTGAATGAATTCTGGCCAAACTCCAGTAAACAAGCCATCGAGCGCCGCACTAGCCGAGACATCATGTTTTGCGCAGGTTGATAAATACCGCGTACGGCGGATAAATTTTTTTGTGCGGTGGCCAGTAGGGTGGATTCGGAGCGAAGCGACAATCCACCAATTGGACGCATTACAAATCCAAAGAATAAATTCCCGTCGCGTCACAGAATGGCTTATTTGCCGGATGGCGGATTGCTGCGCGAATCCGCCCTACCCGAAAAATTATCCGCCTTACGAGTTAATAATTCACGTGCAGCGGCTGGCTCATTTAAAACAGTGGCAGGCACCTCTGCGACTACAGCTCCTTGGCTATTGAGTAATTTCAATTTTTTCATGGCGCCAATTCCGAACTTGAAGCATAACGCTTTGATTTGGTGCGCACGGCCCAGCCGAGCGTCCCGCGAGTAAAACGAGCAGACAAAAGCAATTTGCTATGTGTTTGCTTGTACATTATTCCTTGTTGATGAATGGGCAACTGTCTTTGCCCATAAAATTATTTGATGAATACCAGTAAACAGTTTGCAATGTTCCGCGGCCATTGAAATATTTGCATACAATAGAAGACTGACTCTTGTCACCTAAATCACCATGGTCTTCAACTACAAATGATTGGCCTCGTGCTACTTTAGTTTCTGTTAATAGCACTCTTGTATCAGTAACAAGAATATATAGCCAAGTTAGAGATATCAATATTGCAAAGCCGATAGCAAGTGATTTCATTGATTGCCTCTGCAAGTAACGCCGAGCTTTTCCGAGCGCGTAGCGCCTCGACAAGAACGACTGGTTAAGAATTTTTACTGCGCCACTGAAGATAATAATAGATTGCTGCGCCAGATAAGCCTGAGTAAAGGCAAAGCTTGTGCAATAAACCTACGGATATTACACCCAAGAACATATTTGCTTCTGTTGCCGGATAAAATGGCCGTACATCTGAATGCATAATACTGTCTAGGAGCACATGGCTAAAACTACCAATAAATGCACTAAGAAATACAACCCACCACGCAATACTGACACGAACAGACGGCGTTATATGCAACATCCATAAGCCTAGCTGCGACAAGTACCTTCCCGTTACAGCAGAGAAAATAGCAATCAAAGTGGCGCCTATATAAGTATGAGAAAATCCGTGCAGATGCCCCTCACCTGTGATTAATACGAACAACGGCTGAATATCCATAACAATTTGTGCCCAGCCAAATACCATTAGGCTGAACGAACCTCCCATCAATGCCTTTATAAATATTCCTGGTCCCATATGAATCGGTGTAAATGGCATTTGCGCTCCTATTTTTGATGCTTAACGCCAAACTAAGCGAGCGCGCGTTAAAGGCTGGCTAAAAACGCTGCGCGGCAAACTGAACCCCCATAGCCAACACTTTCCTCAGCCCCATCGATCGGTGGCGCGTTTACCTACCTGAGGAAAGCCCATGAACTCTACCGAAACAGGTAAATTTCAGCAAGCCTTTAACCGCTTCGAGCGCCTGCTGGAGCTGCAAGGCTACACCACCGCCACCCAAGGCAGCTACTGCCGCGGCATTCGGCAGTTTGCTCTTTGGTATGGAAGCGCTCAGCCCACTTTAACGCGGGAAATTGGTGTGGATTTTTTAATTGGCCGAACCGGCCAAGGGGTGCCTGCGGCCACACACTGGAAAATAGGCCAAAAACACGCCATTTTTGATGGGCCCACAAACTTCCAACCACCCAAACTTTGCCTTGCGGCTTGCGGAACACGAATTTAAGGCATAAAAAATGGCGACCAGCATCGCCATTTAAACTTTGACGGATCACAGCCCGCCTCAGCAATTTCCTATAAATAGAGTACGAAACCTTCGATCAACACCGGGCTTATTCAACAAGCCGGCCAAATAGCGGCTACGCGCTACTGGGCCTTATTTATTGGGCATTAACAGCATCTCAATTTCGCTCTCAAGTTGGCCCAAGGTTAGCAGATTTGCGAAGTGTGAATCGAGACCATTGGAACTGACTAACCCAACCAATATACCCAAGACGGATCCTCGATGACAATTTTCTCCGCCAAGATTGGTATTTGCCAATAGCGCGTGTTCTGGATCAGCAACATATTTTTGCAGTAAAAATAGAATGCTCGGCCAGGAATCATCGATATAGCAGGCTTTAGAAAAAACTCCGCCGATGACTTCCTCATCTGCAACATTTTTTTCCATCAACTTTTTAAAGTTAACGCCAGTAGACTTTTGTGTGGCATTTTGTATGCAATGTCTCGGATCATCCTGCGCTCTAAACAAAAGTGCATTGATTAGTTCAACGTAAATATCACAAATTTTTCCTAATTTTTCATCCGGATGCGTAAGATACAAATGCTCACGGCATAAGGCTTGAACTCGCTTAAGTGAAGGCTCAAACAATAGTTCAGAAATGGCGATAGGTGCGATCATAACCAAGCCACCTATTGACGCAGTGTCATGGGTGCGCGCGCCACATTTGCGAGGCGGTAAACCTTTTGCGAAATTGGCAAAGAAGCCCCGGTGATAAGATTCTGCGTAAGTATCTGGGTGAAGCGGCGTTTCAGATGTCATAAACGCCATGTAATTTTCTAAAAAAAGATCGGCATCATAACGTCCATTATTTGCATTTAAAGTGCGCGTAACTAACCGTGCACAATGCGCATTCAGAGTGTTCTCACCCGCAGCCATACCTTGATGATAATGTTGATTAGCAACACCCCAAAATTCTCGCTTACCTTTTAAAATAACACCGCCAACAATTTCTTTTCCTGTAGTTGAATGTTGCGGCCCGCGTCCACCCGCACTGGTCGAGTGTAGGGGCATAATCGACGACGGATGTTTCAAGGGTGCGGCTTCAAATTTTTTAATCCCACCGGGAAATTTTTTCATTATATCCCAGGGGTTATAGAACCAATGCACT
Source organism: Thalassocella blandensis (assembly GCA_945882995.1). GTDB lineage: Bacteria > Pseudomonadota > Gammaproteobacteria > Pseudomonadales > Cellvibrionaceae > CAMCXE01. The sequence continues at coordinate 6,336 of CAMCXE010000026.1, forward strand.
GGCATAGACAAGGCGTCAGCAACATACATAAGTTTTAAAGCCGCTCTGGCTCTTGCTGTCACTATCGGATCTGGTGTATTCAATTTTTTCCCCTTTTAAGCTCGATTTAAATACTCCTTCCCTTTGCGCCACATAACTAAAAATATAGGCAAATTAAGTTTTATGCACGCCATAAAAGAGTGGGGCTATCGCTTGTACTGCGTTGGGCAATAGCCGCGATTGACTGCAGGATCCCGCAAGGCGAGGTGTTTTGTTTTTCGATTGTGGACGCGCGTACGCCATAATCTAAAAGAGCGCGGCTTTAATTCGCGTCGCATAATCAGAATCACAGCGCACTCCGATAGGCCAAACCCCGACTCTATCGCCTCAAACGGTGTGCGGTCCTCCCACGCCATTTCAATGATTCGCGATAGGTCTGCATCAGAGAACGGAAAAGGAGCAATGGCTTTTCTCGCAATCATTTTTATCATTGCAACGTCGCTAACACTAGCGAGGGGACAGCGATAACAGTAAGCAGACGCCGAAAACACCAGACCCAATAAACAATTAAGCGACGACGCCAAAGAAACATATAATCCATCAACAATTGAAGTAGTAGTAAAAATGCTAATGCCCATAGCGCTTTGGCAGTTGGCAGCGCGAGAGCGGACCATGCCAACAAACAGGGTATAAGACTCCAAGTAAAGAGAAGATTTCGCACGGACATTGAGGAATGCGACAGCGCTAATCCCCACCAGATAGCCCCCGTAAACGTCACAATAAGTGCGGCATAATTTGCGAGATAATTAAAAACAACAATCGAAGACCCAATCCAATTCATTGAACCTATAAGCGCCAATGCCCAAAACGGTAGGAGCCCGAGCAAGCCGCCCCACAAGGGCACAAATGGTATAGTCGAGTTAATCTCTCCGGTGTTTTGCAACTCTTAGCTCCTCATCCATCAACGATAAAAACCTGTACGTACCCGCTTTGCTTCAGTAAACGCACTGGGTAAAACATTATCCACCGGGCAGTAGTACGTACAAACGGCCCTTTTAGATCAATCAAATACTTCTCCTTAAATATAAGAAGACCTTACTCGGCGGAGATAATCTTTATTTGGTGATCGTACGTAATGCTAGCGATGTGCGTTTCACGGCGTTGGTGCACTTCAAAATCAAAAAGCGGTTGATGGCACGATGCTGCCTCAATTTTATTGATTTTATCCGATGACAAACAAGCACAACGCACCAAGTCAAGGTGACCGACATATTGAAATCCAACTTTTAAGTGCACCAACGCCGTGCTCGGGGCTTCATTCAATAGGGTTGTTTCGCAAAAACCTATGCCGGAATCAAATCTTTTGACGAACATTTTTGAATTGGTACCGCTTTCTAGGCGGCCGATTTTTTTGACCACACCTTACACCAGCCAGAGGCGCTCACTTGTTTGCCGGGGAAAATATTGCAAGCCAAAGCTTTGGCATCACCTTTGGATAGCGCACAGTTGTCACAATTGCTGCCAGCCACTTCCGATTTGGTCACGTAGCCCAGGGCTTTGGCTTGTGGATCATCAGACGTTAAAGTTTCGTCGGCTGCGGCTAAATTGCACACTGGAATTAGTGCTAAGCCAATAGCGACGCCTGACAGGTTCACAAAGCCTCTTCGTTTCATGGTGTTATCCTCATAGCAGTTGATGTGGGTAATTTAATGATTTGGCTTATCCGTGCAGGGTTGGTGGAAATTTGCATGGAGAGCGTTGTTGGGCGCCAGGGTTTGCCTTCGCAGGAGTGAAAATTGGGGCAATTGGGGAGGCAACCTCGGCAGGGCAAACGATTTTGTTGGCCAGAGGTGGATGAAGCTGGGCTTATTGACTGGGTCATGGCATGGAGTCTCTTGCAGTTAGTGACTTGTTGTACGTTAACGGCATGATTTAAGACCTACCCCAACCCCTTATCCGCTATGCTGCGACTTTCTGACTACGGACGGAGTTTGGGCGTCCGGCAGCGAGCATGCGATTTAACAACGCCGATTGCAGCCTCCGTTTCTTGCGCCTCAAATCCCCGCGATTTTAGGCGATGACCGATTATCGATTTATACCGACCCATCGTTGTTTCGACCAGGGCGATTTTGTTTCGGGGTGGGTCACTGGCCGCTGCAACCCTAGCCGCGGCGGCGCCTTCATGATGAGGCTGGTAGCGCTAAGCGCGCTTTAACGCGGGAAATTGGTGGGAATTTTTTAGTTGGCCGAATGAGCCAAGGGGAGCTTGCGGCCAAACACTGAAAAACACGCCATTATTGATGGGCGCACAAACTTCCAACCACCCAAATTTTGCCTTGCGGCTTGTGACTTGCGAGTTGCGACTTACGCCTTGCGGAACACGAATTTAAGGCATAAAAAATGGCGACCAGTATCGCCATTTAATTTTTGACAGATCGCACCCCGCCTAAGCAATTTCCTATAAATAAAGTACGAAACCTTCGATCAACACCGGGCTTGTACAACAATCACGCCAAATGGCGGCTGCGCGCTACTTGGCCTTATTTATTAGCTCAATTGACGGAACACCATTTTGCAACCATAATGCAACCAAATCATTTCAGGATATAGTAGCATATGGCCTCTTTAACGATTAAAAACATACCCGACAACCTTTATGAGCACCTAAAACATGCTGCCAGTAATCACCATAGAAGCATCAATAGTGAAGTCATTGTTTGCCTTGAAAAGGCTCTATTACCCACAAAAGCGAGTGCATTAGATCTTAAAAGTTCTGCACAGAGACTTCGTGAGAAAGTCAATAAAAGCACATTCACTATCGATGATATTGACGCAGCCAAACAAGAAGGCAGAGCATGATTGTAGTTGACACGAACACCATTGCTTACCTGTACCTTCCAACCGAATTCACTAACGATGTAGAAAAGCTACTAGATTTGGACTCTTATTGGGTTGCTCCTGTTTTGTGGCGAAGTGAATTCAGAAACATATTGGCGTTATACGTTCGTAAAAACTCAATTGATTTAAATACAGCCTGCCAAATGCAGTCAGAGGCGGAGCTTGTGCTTGCAGATAACGAATACCAAGTTGATTCGGCGGCGGTGTTAAAACTTTCTGCAGAATCAGGCTGTTCTGCTTATGACTGCGAATTTGTTTACTTAGCCAAAACGCTAAATGTAAAATTAATTACAGCAGATAAAAAAGTTTTAAATACCTTTCCTGAAACTGCTGTTACTGCGAGCAACTACGTTGCTGGCCTGGCTTAACGCCGAGTTCAGCGAAGCGGAACGATGCTGCAACGACTTAGCTGAAGCTTCCTCGCGCGATAAGAAATTTACGCAAATTTCTTTCATCACGACAAACATGGACAATATAAACAAGGTCCTTCTCTAGCCGATAAAATACTCTGCAGGGTGGAATAACAACCTCTCTGTAATTAAGCTCTGGAATTTCCAAGGAGGACTTTCCTGATTTTGGAAATTGCTCCAAACGCTCAACCTTTGAGAAAACTTCATTAACCAAGTTAGATGCAGCATAGGGGTTGCTCAAGGCAATATATTCAGCAATCTCATCGAGGTCCAAAAGGGCTGGCTCTGTCCAGACTATTTGAGCCATTTTTTAAGTTTTTCCTTGGCCTGTGCCTGACTAAATGTTCGCCCTTCTAAAATTGCCCTTTCACCTTTGGCTATACCTTCCAAAACCTTCATTCTTCCAACCATAAGCTCATAGTCGTCAACGTCTACAAGATACGCAGACGGTACACCATGCTCAGTAATGAGAACGGGTTCTTTAGAGGAGTGAAGCTCTGCTAAAATTTTAGTTGCTTCACGCTTTAGCCTAGTCACAAGTTCAGTTTTCATATGCACTACCCCATCAACACTGTATCACTATAGTAGCACTAGGCTTAGGTTCAGGCCAGCTAACATTTGTACACTGCGCATGCGCGTCATCACGCCTACCTTATTCCCGAGCTTTCCGCTTCTACCCTCTGATTCCGAAGAATTTCCGCCCAAAAACCCGACTCAGTGCCGGAATATAAACGCGCATGCAGGCGCCGCAAAACGAGCCTGACTTTACTGGCGTGGCAGATACACTGTACACACATACAAAATCCCCCTAAATAGGCGCCGCGCCATTTCCTAAAAACCCAACACATTCCCTGGCACCGCTTATGGCGGATAATTTTTTTTGTGAGGTGGTCGGTAGGGTGGATTCGGAGCGAAGCGACAATCCACCCATTGGACGCAGCGCAAATCCAAGGACTAAATTCCCGTCGCGTCACGGAATGGCTTATTTTCCGCCTAACGAGTTGTGGCGCAACTGGCGCATCGCCCGGCAAGAGCCAGCCCGCACCTTGCTCACTCATGCCTGCTGCTGGCTGAGTATTTTGCTCAACCGCATGCTGAATGCACTTCGCCACAGTGGTTTGTGGTTTATGACTAAGGCGCAGGCGTTGTAAGCATGGCGCAGCGAAGGGCACAAACAAAAACAGCAGCCGAAGCTGCTGTTTTTGTTTGTGCCGGCAAATTAATTATTAATCGGCCTTTTGATGGAAAGGTGCATACCAGGCAATCAAGAACGACGGGATGGTGGCTATCATCACGAATATAAAATAGTTGGTGTAGCCCAGGCTGGTTTCGATGGTACCGCTTACCATGCCGGTGAGGTTCATACACATTTGCATCAGCGCTGTACCAAACGCGTAATGGGCCATGCGGTATTTGCCGGGGGACAATTGTTGCATGAGGTAAATCATAAAACCCGTGGCGCCAAGGCCTAAAAAGAATTGCTCTAAGCCAATCCCTAAACCAATCAACCAAAAACTGGATGGCTGGTAAATGGCCAGAAACAAAAAGGTAATGTTGGGAACGTTAAAGGCGATACACAATTTAAACAGCACATTTTTAAGGCCTCTGTTGGCCACAATAAAGCCGCCTAAGAGTGCGCCCACGATCTGCGCGCCGGTGCCCACTGTGCCGTACAAAAAGCCCATCTCTTGGTTGGACAATGCCAAACCACCGGCTTCTAGGCTGTCCTTCATAAACAGCATGCTAGGTGAGTTTAAAAAGCCGTAACTGATGCGAAACAGAAACGCAAAACCAATCATTAGCCACACGTCTTTTTTCTGGAAAAAGGTTACAAAGGTATCCTTCAACGTCACTATGGCTTCGCTAAAATTAGTGGGTGGGTTTTCGGCTTTAGCACCGTCCGGCATCACTTTGTAATGCCATGCGGCGATGAGTAGATACCAAACCCCAGCGACTATAAACACGATTTGCCATGAAATTTTCCAGTCATCCCCGCTCACTTTAGGGTCGTGATTAAAAACATTTTGGTGTAACCAACCTGCCAAACCGATAAATACGCTAAGCACCACCAGCTTGCCCATATTCCAAGCCAAACCCTGCACACCGGTAAATACCGCTTGGCGTTTTGGATCGAGGGAGGTGATATACACACCGTCGGTAGTAATGTCTTGTGCACTGCCTAAAAAGGACAGCACCCAAAATAGGATTAGCAACGCGAACAGGTAGTTGGGCATCTGCAAAATTGCGGCAACACCAAACAAACCCAGTCCAATCAATACTTGGCAGCAAAGTACAAAAAACTTTTTGGTGCGGTACATTTCAAGAAAGGACGCAAAACCCGGCTTCAGTGAGTAGGCTATCCCCAACATGCCGGCATAGGCAGTAGCTTCGGCGTTGTCCATACCGAGGTTGCTGAACATGATGACGCTGGCGGCGGTGAGCAGGTTGAGCATGAGCGCCATGGTGAAATAACCAGTGGGCACCCATAACAAGGGGTTGTAAATTTTAGTTGCGGGCTGCATAGGGTGGAACACCTGTTTGTTGTTATGTGGGAGAGGCGAGCGAGCCGGAGACTCTTTGTTCATGGACCTGAGTCAGCCGGGCGCCCAAAGTTCCTAGACGCCAAGCCGCGGCACAATAGCACCTCGTCCGCTGAGAATAAATAATACATTGACCGTTGACTTGTATATTTAGCGCAATGTGCTAGGCGCCGGTTACGGCGGAGTGTCTGAGCCCTGCTAACCAGCCCCTTAAGTCATTTGCTGAATCTTTTCAGCCTTGCCAGAAAATTTACCAATGGTACGTCCATCTTGCCGAAGCGGGACCAGCCCGTTTTTTGGCCGAGTGGAGAGGTGATTTTTAGGGGCAAATGGACAGGAGCCACATGGATGTGGCGAAGTAGTGCAATGCAGGAGCAATTGCCGAGACGTCCATTTGAGCCGTGACGGGACAGGAAAAAGTGGCAGGATTGCCATTTTTGATGCCGAAGGCAGCCCGAAGGGCAGAGCCACAGGGATGTGGCGAATCCTGTCACGCCACGGCGACCCTCAAAATCACCTCGGCAGAAAATTGCTCCTGCAATTTCTGCATTCGCGCCATCCATGGCGCTTGAGGGAGGGAATTTTTGCGTAGCAAAAACCAAAAAGTCGGGTGGCCTTTGAAGCGCATGGATGCGCAAATGCCGCGAGCGCAGGAGCGCTCACGAGCGGCCTTTTTGGTGACTTTTTCTTTACCAAGCGCGTCCCTGCACTCGGCCCTGCGGGTCGCTTCGCGATTAAAAATTGCTCCCAGCAATTTTTTGGCCACGCCGCAATTTTCTGGGAGCAAATTGCCACAGCGGAGCTGCCCGAAGGGTGAAGGCCCGGAAGGCCTTCATGAAAGAAAAAGTCACTCGCCCAGGAGGGCGAAATAGAGGCTCAACGCCACTCGAAAAATGAGCTTTGCGTTTAACGTAATGACATTGCCCATGCGCCGCAAAGGCGATTTGCCTGACGCCGCGCCTGTGCCTATGGCGCCGTGGCTGGTAGACTCTGCGCCTTTGAATCACTCGTCCACGAGGAACACCATGCTTACCCGCACCCTAGGGATTTCCTGCCTTGCCCTGACCATCGCCGCCTGCCACCAACAGGCTGCCAAAAAGCCCGCCCCGGCGGTGCTACCCGCCGCGCCAGTAACCGATATCAATCTCTGGCCTCAGCCCAAAAACCCGTTCGATCCAGCACAAACCGCCGCCATCAACGCCAAAGTGGATGCGCTGCTGGCAAAAATGACTTTGGAAGAAAAAGTCGGGCAGATGATTATTGCCGAGATGGGGTATATCACCCCCGAGCAGGTCAAGCAGTACCATGTGGGAGCCGTGCTCGAAGCCGGTGGCGCCTTACTCAATAAAAATAAAAAAGCCAGCAACCAAGACTGGGTAACCAAACTGGATGCCTATTACAAAGCCTCCATTGACACCTCCCAAGGCGGCCAAGGCATCCCTATTTGGTGGGGGACGGACGCGGTGCATGGCTACAACAAAGCTTATGGTGCCACGGTATTCCCCCACAATCTGGGCTTGGGTGCCACTCATGACGCGGCCCTTGTGCGCAAAATTGGCGAAGCCACGGCGTTAGAAACCCTCGCCTCGGGTAAAAGCTGGACCTTCGCCCCCGCCGTAACCGTGGTGCGCGACGACCGCTGGGGGCGCACCTATGAAGGCTATTCCGAAAACCCTGAACTGGTGGCGGCATTAGGCAAAAGCGCCATTTTAGGCCTCCAAGGCTCGCTAACCGATGGCTCCTTCATGGGCCCCAAACGTCTGATGGCCACAGCTAAACATTTTGTGGGCGATGGCGGCACCGAGGACGGCGTGGATCGGGCCAACAACCTGGACAGCGAAAAAGACCTAGTAGCTATTCATGCCCAGAGTTATGTATCCGCCATTGAAGCTGGCGTATTAACCATTATGGCTAGCCACAATTCTTGGCAGGGCACGCGTCTGCATGGCCACCATTACCTGCTCACCGATGTGCTTAAAGGCCGCATGGGGTTCGACGGTTTTATTGTTGGCGACTGGAACAGCCACGGCATGATTCCCGGCTGTACCAATAGCGACTGCCCGCAAACCATTAATGCCGGTTTAGACATGGTGATGGTCCCGGAACATTGGCTGCAGTTTTATCAGTCCACCATTGCGCATGTAAAAGCCGGCACCATTAGCCAAGCGCGTATTGACGATGCGGCAAAACGCATCCTGCGCACTAAATTCCGCTCCGGATTAATGAACGCTCCACTCCCCACACAGCGGCAATACGCCAACCATGCGGAGCTAATGAGCGCGCCGGAACACAAGGCCTTAGCGCGCCAAGCGGTCCGCGACTCCTTAGTATTGCTGAAAAATAACCAAGGCCTGCTGCCGCTCAATCCTAAGCAGACCATCCTTATTGCCGGCGAAGCGGCAGACAATATCTCTCAAGCCTGCGGCGGCTGGACGATCTCTTGGCAAGGCACAGGTTTAGACAATAGCGATTTCCCCCATGGCACCAGCATTGCCACTGGCCTAAGCCAGCAAATTAAAGCCGCTGGCGGCCGTGTGGAAGTTACCCAAGACGGCAGCTTCAAACGCAAGCCCGATGTGGCCATTGTGGTATTCGGTGAAAAACCTTACGCCGAATGGCAAGGCGACATGACCACCTTGGCCTACCAACCGCGCCTGAATAGCGACGCCAAACTGCTGGAAAAACTCCAAGCACAAGGCATTAAAACCGTCGCTGTGATGCTCTCCGGCCGGCCGCTATGGATGAACCGCGAATTAAACGCGGCTGATGCTTTTGTGGCGGCCTGGCTACCGGGTACCGAAGGCGGTGGCGTGGCCGATGTGGTGTTGCGTAAAGCCAACCGCAAAATTCAGTACGACTTCACCGGCAAACTGTCCTACAGCTGGCCCATCAAGCCCGATCAAACGGCCAATGTGGGCGACGCGGTTTATCAACCCCTATTCCCGTTCGGTTACGGCCTGACCTACCAAGATAAACCAGCAGCTTGGGTACCCTTAAGCACCGACGTGGACGCTGCGGTTGCCAACCTCATGAATGGCAATATGCCAGTGTTCAACGGCCGCGCCAAAGCGCCTTGGTCGCTGTTTATTGAAAGCGGCACGGAAGTGCTGCCCTATGAATCCAGCACCATCAGCGGCAAGGCTATTACCCTAATGGAAGCGGACCAGCACACGCAGGGCGATGCCGTGGAGGCCAAATGGAACGGCAGCACCACGGGCCGCTTAGCATTACAAACCCCCAAAGCCAGCATCAACGCCAAGGAATTGGTGGCGCGCCATGGTGTAGTGGCCTTTGATCTGCAAGTACTCGCCAAACCCAGCGCTAAAGTGGCCTACGAAATGAGCTACGCACCTAAATCCATTACCCAGCAAGCGGACATCACCCCACTGCTTAACAGCGCACCGCTCAATGAGTGGCGGCGCTACAGTGTGGACCTGGCCTGTTTTGCCAAGGATAAGTTTGACTTCGGCGAACTCAACCAGATTTTTGCGCTGGTGACCGATGGCACCCTGCAGATTCGCGTATCCAATGTGGTCATTGAGCCTGATGGTGCAGCCAAGGCGGACATTAAGTGCCAATAAGTGGCGGTTGATTCTGCTTAGCAAAAAGCCGCTCCTAGAGCGGCTTTTTTATTCCAGACGCCTCCTTGGCACCCAACTGAGGTTTGAAGGTTCAAGGCACATTTGTCCAGAAGCCTTGGGTTTGCTTGGCTCAAATGGTGGGTGGCTTGTTTTTAGCCTTGAGCTTAGTGAAAGCCACAAAAATTAATCCGGTTTACAGATTAACAAACCTAAATCCCTCCCCGACCCTCCCTTTTTCAAAGGGAGGGAGCAAACCTCAGATTGTCCAAACACCGCAAACAACCTAAAACCCCATTTACAAACCAGCAGAAAAAAACCAAATCCCCAAAAATTCACAAACCAACACCCCCTTTGCAAAAGGGGGTCGGCGCAGCCGGGGGGATTTGCCCTAGATTTGTTGTGGCTGGCTATAGTGGGTAAAAACCAGCAGAAAAAAACCAAATCCCCAAAAATTGCACAAACCAACACCCCCCTTTGTAAAAGGGGGTCGGCGCAGCCGGGGGGATTTGCCCTAGTTTTTTGTGGATGGCTATAGTGGGTATAAGTACGCAACACACTGGAGCCAAACATGATTCCCTTCGCCGTGATATTTCTCCTTATCGGCGTCGGCTTGGTGTATGCCGGTCGCGGGCTGGAAAAGAACGGGGTTCGCGCCAGAGGTTGACCGGTAAGTGCGGGCCGTCTCGAACACCGTGAAGTGGTAGAAGTCCCCGGTATTCAAGTAGACGACCTCAGCAGTTGGCAGTTGCGACTGCGGTGTTCCTATGGCCTGGGCGGTGTTACCTACCACTCGGATCGCTATGCCTTTGGTTACGGCGACGGTCGCGATGATCAAAAACACCGCCTAATTGCCGAGGTCGTTAAAACGTCAAACCCAATCGTCCGTGCTCAGCACCGAGATCCAATCCAACGTCACATCGCTGAGTTATTTTATGTTGGTGATGGCGGGTATTTCGGCTTTTATCGCTTGGGTTTTTTGATGGGGGTGAGATCAATAAAGTGGTAGCGATGGGTTTGGTTTGGGTGATTTTTTTTATTTGTATGGCGGGGTATTTTTATTGTGTGGTGATGGGTAGGGTGGATTCGGAGCCTGGCGACAATCCACCATTTGGGTGTGGCACACAACGAAATAAAATTATTGTCACGTCGCGGAATAGTTTATTTGCCAGAGGGCGGATTGCTTCGCGAATCCGCCTTGCGGGTTTAATTATTTAAAGCCGATACCTTAACTGCACCAATAAGTGGCTAAAGCTTTCTTGCGCTAAATTCGTCATGCCAATCTATAATTTTTGTTAGCGCCGCCTCTAAGATATTCGGCTCAGGAATTTCGACAGGCAGCTCATATGACTGACTATGTTCAAAACATGAAAATTGATCCATAAGGTTTGAGTTTTGCCAAAGGCCAAGAATTGGATATGCACAAACTGCTAGCATTGCTTGCTGGTGCTAGGGGTTCACCTTGTCATCGTGTTACAGGCTCTCCAATCACTAAAAACCCTTGGACAAACCAAACCCCCAACCTGTGTTCTACCGCCTCTTGCGCGAGAGTGACCGGTACCCTCTCGTCTGCGCTAGTTCTTACTAACCACGCTTCCTTGGCCACCTTGCTGCTGAATTAATTCGCCGTATGCAGCGTCGCTTAGCGCATTCACTTCAATATTTTTTAAATACTCCGAACCCATACGCTCCAGCGTGATTAACGCCACCATGTCATTGGGCACGGTATTGCTGAGGGCGCGGTTGTGGAGTTGGCGGTCGATAATGCTTTGATTGTCGGGCAGGCGCAGGGTGTTGCCGGACTCGTTATTTAAGGTTACCGCCAATTTATGGCTGTAAGCGGATTGCATATAGTTCATGGAAATTAAATAGGCACTTGATAAATTGTAAGCAATAGCGGCTCTTAGCACTTTGGCGTCGGCGCGAGCTAATAGTGTGGGGTTGCGCATGGCCGCTTCCCAGAGCGTGATAGCGCCCTTAATACCTTCGGCCGGCTCAATTAGCGCATCCTTCTGATCGATCATGTCATAGGCTTTGGTGGCTATGTCGAAGGCTTGATTGATGGCGGCGAACTCGGTGCCCGATGATTTAAATTGGAAGCTGGTGAGTTGCAATGGGCGGGCTTTAACGACGGCATTATTGCGTACAAAATCGTCCACTTTGGCGGGGGCTTCGCTTAAACCTTTTTGTGTAATGTTCTTTAGAAATTCACTTTTTTTGCTGGTGAATTGTTCGTTCAGCGCCATAAAAGTGTCTGTGCTGTCGCAGCTGGCTCGGCCGAGTACATTGCGCCCTTCACTGGGTAAAAACCCTAAAAATTTTACTTCGTTGTGTGTTAGGTCGGTGATGCGCAGTAGTGTTTTGGGCCCTTCATAACCCACTTCCAGTTGTTCTACGCTTTTTATTGCGCCATTACAGGTGAGTTTGCTCACCACTTTTTTAAGCTGGGTAATGCTGGCGTCACCGCCTACGCCGTACTCTACTTTTAGCGCGCGGTAATCCACGTGATTCATGGACATATCGGGGAGTTCTAAGATTTTGGCGGATTGAGTGGTGCTCAGCAAGGTAACTTTGCCGTCATTTGCCCAGCTTGAGACTGCGCCGCACGCCACCACCCAACTCACCACTAACGCAACACTCTTTACCGAATTTGACTTCGCCATAATCTGTCCACAGGTTCACTAATTACAGGGTTCAATGCGTAAGACGTGCGCTGACGCCTTTACGCAACATGCGGAAACACGCTTCCGCATAGCAAGAGTGTAGACGTCGTGCAGGGAGCCTGTTGGCGCATTGTTAGTCCTGCTAGGACAAATTGGCACTTAAGAAGGGGGAAATGCTGGGTTTTGATTCTTAAACCGAGATAACCTGGGGGATTCTTGTGCCCGTAGCGCTCCGCTCAGGTGAATAGGGGAGTAATGCGGCGGCGGGCAGTCCACCGCACTGGACCATTAGAGAATCACTTGGGTGCCCAATTCCACCACGTTATTGGCCGGTAACTTGAAGTAGCCCGCCACACCCTCCGATTGACGATACATCCACCCAAACAGCCCGGCTTGCCAGCGCGGCAATACGCCTGGGCCGTCGACTATGGTGTTTCTGGCCACAAAATAACTGGTGAGCATGGGGTTGAGGGGTATGCCGCGGCTTTCTAATGGTCGTAATGCCTCAACCACGTTGGGCTCTTCACGGAACCCAAAGCGCAGGGTTACCAAAAATACGTTTGGGCTAAGGGTTTCGATGTGTAAGCGGTTGCGCTTGCGCACCACCGGGGTATCTTCAGTGAGTACATGTAAAAACAAGGTGTTTTCATGCATCACTTTGTAATGTTTCAAATTATGAAACAGGGCGCTGGGGACCAAACTGGGGTCAGAGGTTAGGTAGACGGCGGTGCCCGCTACGCGTGGCACTTCGGCAAAATCGTTGAGTAGAAAATCTTGCATGGAGATATTAATGCGCCGCCGCGCGTCGGCTACTGCCACATTGCCGTGTTTCCAGGTCATCAGCAGGGTAAAAATGGCAAAGCCCACAGCCACAGGCATTAAGCCGCCTTCAAACAGTTTGGTGAGGTTGGAGGCAAAAAATATGAACTCAACACTTAAAACGGCTAGCCCCAAGCCCCAGCCCAATAATTTCCCTCGGCGACCTAAATGGGTGGTGACCACTAGCATGAGGATGGAGGTGATAATCATGGTGCCGGATACCGCAATGCCGTAAGCCGCGGCCAAGGCGTCTGAGGATTTGAATTGCAGGACCAATACAATCACCGCCACCAGCATCAGGGCGTTAACGGAGGGGATAAAAATTTGACCGCGTTCGGTATCGGACGTGTGGCGCACATAGAGACGCGGCAAGTAGCCGAGGCGTGAGGCCTGCAAGGTCATGGAAAAGGCGCCGGTAATAGTGGCTTGCGATGCTATGACGGCAGCGGTAGTGGCCAGTGCAACTAAGGGCATTAGCATCCAGTCGGGAGCCAATAAATAAAACGGATTAACCGCTGCCTCTGGGTCGCCTAGTACCAAAGCACCCTGGCCAAAATAGTTCAGAATCAAGGCGGGCCAAACCAAACCAAACCAAGCCAAACGCACGGGTTTAACACCAAAGTGCCCCATGTCGGCATAGAGCGCCTCCCCCCCCGTCATGGTGAGAAACACCGCCGACATAAGTACAAAAGCGGCACCGGGATGCTGCCAAGCAAAATTGAGCGCGAGCAGGGGATTAAGGGCGGCGAGCACTTCTGGATGCTGCAAAATTCCGCGCACCCCCAAGCCACCCAGGGTTAAAAACCACACCACGGCAATGGGGCCAAAAAATTTGCCCACCTTAGCGGTGCCGGCTTTTTGAAACATAAACACGCCGATTAAGATGCCGAGGGCGATGGGCACCACCCAGTGTTCTAGGTGTGGTGTGGCCACTTTCAAACCTTCTACCGCACCCAGTACGGTAATAGCCGGCGTGATCACCGCGTCGCCGTAAAATAGGGCGGCGGCAAAAATACCCAGGCCAATCACCACGCTGGCAAGCTTGGTGTTCTCGCGGGTGAGGCGATGAGCGAGGGCGGTTAACGCCAATACACCGCCTTCGCCGTCGTTGTCGAAACGCAGCACCACCAAGATGTATTTAACGGAGATGATCAGGAAAATCGACCAAAACAGGGCCGACAAGGTGGCCAAGATGTTTTCTGGGCTGGGGGCCATGCCGTGGGCGAAAGCCATTTTAAAGGCATACAGCGGGCTGGTGCCTATGTCGCCATACACCACGCCTAACGCGCCCAGTGTCAGCAAGCTTTGATTTGACTTTGGTTTTGCCTGTGTGTGACTACTCATACTGCATTACCTCGGAGCGCGTACCTAAAAACCGCAGCCGATGCTGGCGGCTACCGCCAAGCAGGTGGCGACAAGCCCGTATAGCGGGGCGGGCAGGGTAATCCTTTGCGTCAAAAATCGAAAGGCTTGGCGCGCAAAAAAACTGCCACGGATTTACCCACACAAAGGAGGAGTTTAGGCGAGGTTTAATCCGGCAGAGCATGAATAATATCCCGCAGCTGGCGGAACAATTTGCGCGTGTGTGTGGGTGTGCCAGTGCGGCCGCGCTCGTCCTGCGCGGCTTTTACCTGCTGGCGCAACTGCTGCCGTTCGGCGTTGGGAAATTGCGTGAGAAAAGCCGCAAGTACGGTCTGATCGCCAGCGATCAGCTCATCGCGCCAGCGCTCCACCACTTTGAGCAGCCGCGCTTCACGGTTTTGGGTTTCGGCGAGACCGGCATAGGCTTGACTGATCGCTTCGTGATCCGTTTTACGCATCAGTTTGCCAATAAATTGCAGCTGACGACGCAGCGCCTCGTTTTTAAAGGTGGTCTGCGCCAGGCTGATCGCGTCGCGCAGTTCTTCTGACAGCGGCAGCAGGTCCAGCTGCTCGTTTTTAAGCTTGGTTAGCTCAACCCCCAATACCTGCAAGCGCTGGGAATCGCGCTTGAGGCTGGACTTACTCGGGCCGTCAAACTCGCTGTCTAGATCATCGGGGGTGGGATTTTTAGGTGCCATATCAATACCAAATTAAGTAATACAGGTGGAGCGGGGAGCGGGCGCCGGCTTGGCAGCCAACCCTCAGCCATAAAAATAGGTTGCCAGCCCCAAAAATGCACAAAAGCCACACACGTCCGTAAAGGTGGTGAGGGTTACCGCACCGGCCAAGGCGGGGTCGATGCGCATGGACTTGAGGAGCGCGGGTAAAAGCGCACCTGCTGTCGCGGCAATCAGCAGGTTAATGACCAGCGCGCAGGCAATAATGACGCCGATGATCTTGTCGTTGAACCAGAGCGCGGCGACCAACCCCATGCCTGCCGCCAACACTAGGCTATTGAGCAAGCCGACGTAGAGTTCTCGCGTGAGTAACCAGCGTAAGTTATGGCGTCCAATTTGCCCAAGGGCCATGCCGCGAATGACCACGGTGAGGGTTTGGGACCCCGCCACACCGCCCATGCTCGCCACTATGGGCATTAGCACCGCCAGTGCAACTACCTTGTCGATGGAGTCTTTAAAAACATTGATAACACTGGATGCCAGTATGGCAGTCAGTAAATTCACCACCAGCCAGGTAATGCGGCGCGGAATGGTACGGCTAACGGAGGCGAAGGTGTCGGCTTCTTCATTGAGGCCGGCCATGCGCATAAACGAATGCTCGGCGTTTTGCCGGATAACATCCACCACATCATCAATGGTGATACGGCCCAGCAATTTGCCCTGATCGTCTACCACGGGCGCCGACACCCAGTCGTGACGCTCAAACAGCTTTGCCACTTCCTGTTCGGGCAGGCTGGCAGGAATGGGGTCGCGGTCGGTGACCATCAGCTCGCGTACGGTGGTGCTCAGGTCGTTGGTGAGCAGCACGGACAGTGGCAAAAGCCCGAGGTATTCGTCCTTTTTGTTCACCACAATCAAGCTGTCGGTAGAGGCGGGTAGCGCTTCGTGGCGACGCAAATACCTCAGCACTACATCTAGCGTGAAACGCGGACGCACGGTAATGGCGTCGGTAGTGGTCAGGCCGCCGGCGGTGTCTTCGGCGTAATTTAAAATGGTCGAAACCCGCTCCCGGTCGGTGGCGCTCATGGCGGCCAGCACGTCTTGTGTCACGCGGTCGGGGAGGTTTTGCAGAATATCGACGATGTCGTCGGGGTCCAGGCCTTCGGTCAGCTTGACGAGGTCCGGCGTGTCCATTTTGCGCAAAAACTGACTTTGAATGTCGAAGGGTAATTCTTCGAGTACTTCGCCGGCGTCTTCGCTATCAATAAGCCCCCAGAGCAAGGCTCTTGACGGGGCTGGTGAAGCGGCAATGATTTGTGCGATTTCTACGGGCGTTAACGCATTGATGAGGCGTCGGACTTGTTGCAGCGTGCCGCTTTCCACCAGCGCCTGAATCTTGCCCAGCTGGTCTTGGGTTTGATTGTGGTGTGATGGGGTGACCGCCGGATACATGCATTACCTCGCGATAAAGGCCGCTAGCCTAGCCGGCTGCGGGGGTGCTGTAGGGCACGAGGCGCCCCTCTTGTGGTCCGACGGGGCTGTAAATCTATTCGCCTTCATCGAACTTATCGTCAATCAGCGCTAACAGCGCCTGCATAGCCTCTGCTTCATCGCCCCCGTTGGTGACCAGCGTGAGTTCGGTGCCTTGACTGGCGGCGAGGAGCATTAGCGCCATGATGCTCTTGCCGTTGATGATTTTGTGCCGACAATGCACCTCGACGCCACAGCTGAAGCGACCCGCCGTGTTGGCAAACTTGGAGGCGGCACGGGCGTGGAGACCCAATTTATTAATAATCCGTGTGTCGTGTTTTTGCATGGCATGTCCACAAATAGGCGCGTTTAAGAATTCGCGAAATTGTAACAGTTCACTCGCTGCTAGCGGCCAAACTCAGTCAGGCCGCCGGGTTAATGAGATTTCTCTACCAGTTGCCGGTGGCGCGTTTGCACATTGGGGTAGCTGGCGCGAAACAAGGCCCCCAAGCGTTCACAAAGGTAAACCGACCGATGCATACCGCCGGTGCAGCCCAAGGCAATGGTTAAATAGCTGCGATTATTCTGCTCAAAACTGGGAATCCACTTGCGCAGATAGGTCTCGATGTCCGTCAGCATGGCGCCCACCTCGGGTTGGCTGCTCAAAAAATCGATAACGCCCGCTTCCAGCCCAGACTGCATGCGCAGCTCGGGGCTCCAAAAGGGGTTGGGCAAACAGCGCAGATCGAACACAAAATCCGCTTCCACCGGTATACCGTATTTAAAGCCAAAGGATTCGAACAGGAGTGCGGTGCCTTCCAGCTCGGCGCCGACCACGAATTTTTTAATGGCGCTGCGCAGCTCGTGCAGCGTGAGGTTGCTGGTGTCCAAGGTGATGTCGGCTATTTCCGCAATCGGCCGCAAAATAGCTTGTTCGGCGATTATCGCCTCCTGCAGGCTGCGGGTTTTACTGGTGAGCGGGTGTTTGCGCCGCGTCTCGCTGAAACGCTTCAGTAAAATGGCATTTGCCGCATCCAGATACACCACCGTACAGGGCGTGCCCAAGGCTTGGCTGTTCGCTATCACCTTTTGAAACCGGCTTAAATCGCCGTCGATATTCCGAGCGTCAATGCCTATGGCAAATTTGTAATTCTGGTTGGATGCCGCCTGATGGATCAGTGCTGGTAACAAACTCACGGGCAAATTATCGATGCAGGTAAAACCCACATCTTCCAACAGTTGCAAAGCCGTAGTTTTGCCGGAGCCAGAGCGTCCGCTGATCACAACAAGGCGCATAACTTCACTTCTCCCATAAGCGTAAACAATAAAAAACTGCCCTAGCCGACCTGCCTGCGCAGGGCGAAGGGCAAACTTGGATAACCGCGTTCTCCGACGATTCGCGTGGAGGCGCTAGCGATAAGCGTGTGGATCACAATCATTAAGCTAAGGATTTTGGTTGTTATAGGGGCGCCGCTTGCTGCGCCCGAACTGTACCCAAGGCCATATAGAACCTGCTGTTTCTTCCCGTCCAAAACTGGGCGCAGCAAGCAGCGCCCCTACCGTCTCCCTCAGCTTAATATCATTGCTCTATTAATGCTTGACCGCGCAGAGCGCCGCCACCAAGCAACGTATGTTTTTAAATTACAGCGAGGCTGGGCAAACCAACCCTCGCGGCTACACCAAACGCTTACGCTCATTAGAGGGCGCGATGTTTAGCGACTCTCGGTATTTGGCTATGGTGCGTCTAGCCACTTGTATGCCCTGTTCTTCAAGAATTTCGGTAATTTTGGAGTCGCTTAAGGGCTTACGGGAATTTTCTGCCGCAATCAATTTTTTGATAATGGCCCGAATGGCGGTAGATGAACACTCGCCACCGCCTTCTGTGCTGACGTGGCTGGAGAAAAAATATTTCAGCTCAAAAATACCCTGGGGCGTATGCATAAATTTTTGGGTGGTCACCCGGGAAATGGTGGATTCGTGCATCTCCACCATTTCCGCCACATCGTGCAATACCATGGGTTTCATGGCTTCTGGTCCAAAATCTAAAAACCCTTGCTGGCGCTCGACGATACAGGTGGCCACTTTAAGCAGGGTTTCGTTGCGGCTTTGCAGGCTTTTTAAAAACCAGCGTGCCTCTTGTAAGTTGTCGCGCAAAAAGGTGTTGTCGCTGCTGCTGTCCGCGCGCTTCACTAGCGAGGCATAGTCGGAATTTATCCGCAGGCGCGGGGCAATTTCTGGGTTGAGGTTTACCAGCCAGCGGTTGTTCTCTTTGGTGACAAACACATCGGGCACCACATATTCGGTGGTGTCTTCACCAATGCTCTCGCCGGGGCGGGGGTTCAGGCTTTGAATTAAGTTGATGGCGGTCTGTAGCTCGTCTTCTTTTACCTTCAGCTTGCGCATTAGCAACTTGAAGTCGCGCTGCGCTAAGGCGTCAATGTATTCATCGACGATGTCGTAGGCCGTTTCCCAGCCGGGGGTGCCTTCTGGCAATTGGCGCAGCTGAATAATCAGGCATTCACTCAGGTTTTGTGCGGCCACACCCAGGGGATCAAATTGTTGTACGCGGTGCAGCACGGCAACCACTTCATCTAGCTCTAGCTCGGGCAATTCGCGCTGCAAGCCGCCCCAGATGTCGTCAACACTTTGCACCAGCATGCCGTTGGCGCCTACGGCGTCAATCACCGCTTCAGCAATGGCGAAATCCCTCGGCGACATGGGGGTAAGGTTGAGCTGCCAGGCCAAGTGGTCCTGCAGGGATTCACTGGTGCCGCGACGCGATTCAAAGTCGCTATCTTCACCGTCTGGCCGCGACAAACCCGTACCCGGTGCGGCACTTTGGTAAATGTCATCCCAGCTGGTGTCCACCGCGAGATCCGTGGGGATGACGTCATTCCATTCGCTATCGGTGCGACTGTCGGCGGATTCCCGAACACGGCTTTCTTCGGGGGAATTTAAGGTATTGGCACCACCCAAATCATTGGGTATGTGCGTGTCGGCTTGGGTGTCTTGGAAATCCATTTCGGCCAGCGAGCTACGCGCTTCGCTACCGTCTTCGGCCACTTCCAGCATGGGGTTGCTATCTAAGGCGGCCTGAATTTCTTGCTGTAAATCTAAGGTGGACAATTGCAGCAGACGAATGGCCTGCTGTAACTGTGGCGTCATGGTCAGCGACTGACCCATTTTTAATTGCAAAGATTGCTTCATAGGCAGTGGTTGCTCGTTACCTAACTGGCGTGGGTGAAATCAGTGTGTTTGGGCGGTGAATAAGGGCAGGACGCCAGCGGTAGCCGATTAGGCGTTAGCGGCCTACGGCCTAACAAGCCCCAAGGCCTCCAGCCAAACGCACTCTATGCACCAATTCTAGTCACCCGCATGCCGACAAGCAATAATTTTGGCAGGCCGACATTAGCAAACTTCAGGCCAACAGATATTTCTGGATTGTCAAGGCAGATTTGCTGCTGAAAACCCCCTGTCACCCTGCAAAAAAAATCTAAATTTAGCCCGCCCATAGCAAAGCCGCTCAACAAGCGGCTTATTCAGAACACCATAGCCACCCACCAGTGAAGCCGCGAAGCGAAGCTTGGGGCGTGTTTACTGGGCGGATAGGATGGGTGGCTTATGTGTTGCCTCCCACTTCGCAACTCCCTGAAGGGAGTTTAAAGCTGCGGCACCGCAGTTAAAAGGCGCAATGAGGGACTTCAAACCTGCGACGCCGTACCTAAAAAGTTCGGCGAGACGCTTCTGAACTTCGATGCCGCAGGTTTGAACAGGGTATTGGAACTGCAAATACTCGGTAGAGGGGTATACCCCCGCCAGACCGCGGTGTTTTGCATGCTCAACCCAAAAATATTGCTCGCCCACCCAGCTTTGGGGTAGTATTTTCCAATCACAAAATGAGCCTGAAACGGTCAAAAGGTCCCCACGAATGGCTCACTGGGGGTTAAGAGGGAGATATTGAGGCCTGGCACACGCCAAGCTATGGCTTTATAGCTTATTTGGCCTCTAGCCGTACACCACAAGTTCTCATGGCGGCGTGTGGGAAACGGGTGAATGAGTGTGGAGAAATACCGGATGGCGGTGTTCAGCCGCCATCCCATT
>CAMCXE010000027.1 GCA_945882995.1 Thalassocella blandensis
GCCTCAATCCATGCGTCATGCTGAATATACAGACCGCTACCAAACGAAATATTCCTGCGCCCGATTATTCTCGATCTTGGCCCCAAGTAACACTTACTGATGCCAAGTAAAACACAAACAGATTTATTCCGCGCTCGATCTAAAATCAAATGAATGAAGCGAAATACCCCCCATACAACTCCGTCCACCTTTAAAAACTGCCGCATTTTTTTCAATTACACGCCCTCCCAAGTAGGCAGCTACAAGTTCAAAAACTAAGCCCCTTAGGCACCGCCTTGATCCATTGTGATCAACGGATCATAAACCGCCAATACCTTGCGTATACACTGGCAATTTTTTTGACAAACCAAGCCGTTGCCCGATTGGCAGTACAAAGCGGAGAGATAATTAACCTAAAGTAAACCCCTCTGCCAAACGAATCGCCAACCATAGTTAAAACTGGATCCGCCCTGAAATCACTAAAATCGCCCGCCACACAAAATCTTGAATTCCAAATTATTCCAGGAAAAAAACGAATTAACATGCAGTTTAGAAAAATTTCACCAATTTCCTCTTCGTCACAAAACTTTTCGCGGACAATTTTTGTATAGTTTGATGAAAAAACTTCGAAAAGGGAATATCCCCCACTTGCAGCACCGCGTGCAATTATTCCAGCAACATTCGCACACGCAAACCGCCTACCATTTGCTATCATGGTAAAAATCCACTCTAGCTGACAAATAGTACTGCCGCAATGCGCCCCAGCGTGACTCGCATTATCCCCTGCATACCTATAGTAATTCACCCTATTCACAATCCACGAAGAAATGAAAGTTACATACTCCAGGGACTTACCAACAAGGGCAAGCCGACTAACTGAGCTCACTTCACACGACTGAATCGAAAGCGACGAAAACTCCGTAAGCTCACAAAACTCCCATTGAGCGGGCAAATAAAGTAAGTCAACTTCTTCAGCACTGACAAATTCTAACACCAGCAGGATGCTTCCTAGCATTGGCAAATCATCGTCGCCAATAATCCAAACATATTCACCCGACGCCTCTTCAAAGCAGTCAGTTATATTGGCATCACTACCAAGATTTCTAACTTGCCTCTTAGACCTAAAATTAGGTATCTGCGCGAATTTATCTAAATATTCTGCGGTACCGTCCGAAGATGCATTGTCCATGACAAGCACCTCAACTTCATTATTAAGTCTTGGTGCTTTGAGAAATTGCGCCGAAACCGAATTCAACAACAAAGTCAAACAGCTCAAACGATTGTAAGTAGGAATAGCAATTGTGAGTTTGGGTCCGCCCAGATTTAAATCTTTCATTACTGATTACCGCGCACAAACTTCGATCCTTCCGTCCATTGGCTGTGCAGTTTACTAAAAATATAACTTCCACCTCCAAGACTCACCACAATCGCACCGATCGCATACGCAAACACTGCGCCTTTATAACTGTACTCAGGAACTAACAGAAATGCCAAGCCCGTTGTGGCCAAACCTGTTACCACCGACAAAATCATAAATGGCTCCACTTTATTAGCCCTCAAATACGAAGCCTGAGCAAAAACGACGTGATTTGCGACCCCTATCAACATTAGGACGCCAAAATAATTAATCGGCAGGATTCTGCCGCTAAACTGTTGTAAAAAATGTGACGCATTCACCAATATTACCATAACAAAAAAAACTCCAACCACTAGAAAAATCAATGAGCGTCGGAGAGCATCAAAGAAAACTTCGTTGAGTAATTCTCGCTGATTGGCCGCAGCGAGCTGACCAAACATAGGGATCTTCGTGGAAATCCACACGGCTGCAGCGCCATTCATCGCCATCAATATTTGCAGGCTCATACCCATTTGCCCAGCTGCAACTCCGCCATGATAATACAGTAACAACGGATTAAAAATTTGAAAAATCAAGTAACCACTCCCCCAGCTAACTGCGATTCTCCACTGAAACGGCCAAATTTCATCACGCCAACTTATACCTTGCGAAACGGCTTCATGAGCCCATAGACTTCGAAAAAAAACAGCATAATTCTTGTGCAGGCAATAAACACCGATTAGAACAGACATTAACGCGCCGACCGCCAAAGAATACAGGCCACCGCCAGCAATCAATACGCACCAGACACTAATGACCGAACAGATAGATTGGATGAACCTGATCTCTACAACCGCGGCGACTTTATTACATCCCTCTAAAATTGACAGCCCGGCATTCAGGCATATAGCGGGCGCTGTCACTACAACGAGAAAAACCCAAGGCAATAACACTGAGAAATCGATTGGTTTGCCAGCAAGACTTTTTGTAAAAAAATAAGTGCCAACTGGTATCAGAACCATAAGAATAATGAGACTTGCGGAACCGTACCAAATTGTTGAAAACTTTAAAATTGACTGCAATCGAGCCAGATTCTCTGGCTTGCCTTCCAAGGCAATGTTTTTATCGACCCAAGTTAACCCAATCATTTCGTGACTGGCAAACTGAATTATGGCGTATCCCAATCCGAGCTCAACAAATATCTGCAACGCGATCAGGCTATAAAATGTGTAGTAAAAGCCCTGCTGCTCGGCCGACAAATAATGGGATACAAAAAAAAGTGAGAGCAACCCTGCTCCAACCGACCAGAATTTGGCAGCCAAACTTATGAATGTTGCTCTGTCCAACCCGGCCACAGCATATAGCACGCCAACGGTGCTTTTAATTTGGATCACAGATATGAGTCAACAGTTCGCTTAAAACCCACCTCTAGATTAATTCTGGGCTCCCACTGTAACTTGCGTATTTTTTCAATGGATAAGCATGACCTCGTTACTGGACTTTTTAAATATGAAGAATTACTTAAATCACATTCATATTTAACTTTGATTCCTTTTTCAGGGTACAAACCCGCTAAAAGCTTAGCCAAATCACCAATTGAAATTTCGGCATCCGGATTTCCAACGTTATACGCTTCTGCTGTGCCGCCAAACAGTAACACCATCAAAAAACCAATAGTTGCATCTGTAATGTAACAAAATGGTCGCATAGCGAGACCGTCACTTTTAATTGATATATCTCGTTGATTTACCACGTCCGCTACAAAATCAGCAAAAACACGCCCATCGTCCAATGCCATACCGGGACCATATGTGTGAAACGGCCTGACGATAGATGCGTTCAAACCAAATTGCTTCGCCCAGGCAACACACATAGTCTCCGCCACCCGCTTACTTTCGGCGTAGCACGCCCTAACATTCATCGGGTCTAAATATCCAAAATCCGTTTCCGAAAGTTTAGATTCATCATTTAAAGGGACACCATAAACTTCACCACTACTAAAATAAAGAAATTTTTCCGCTTGACATTTTATGGCGTGCTTAAGCAGCTGAGACGTTCCGATAGTGTTAGCTTCAATTGTTCCGACTGGGTCAACACCGTAAAATTTAGGGCTGGCCTGACTGGCGGCGTGGATAATTATTTCAGCGGGAGGAAAATTGCCAGGTAGCGGGTTAGATACATCGTGAATAAAAATTGTTAAATCTGGATTAGAAACCCAATCACAAAGCCTAGCCTGTACACTTTCGTATTTTCTAGCAACACAGATTACTTTAATCCCTAAGTTTTCTGCATGACTGAGACTTAGCAACGCCTTTATTAGGAAAGACGGAAGAAACCCTCCCCCGCCGGAAACCAGTATCGTTTTGTTTTTTAACATCGCCGCATGTTTGAACCTGTCAATCAACTCAATAAGGTCGCCCCTTATAATCGAATTTTTTTCCGGCAATGCTGCTAGTAGATCAGCTTCTCTCTTACAA
Source organism: Thalassocella blandensis (assembly GCA_945882995.1). Taxonomy (GTDB): domain Bacteria; phylum Pseudomonadota; class Gammaproteobacteria; order Pseudomonadales; family Cellvibrionaceae; genus CAMCXE01. The sequence goes on from CAMCXE010000027.1 coordinate 3,793, forward strand.
TTTACCATATCAATCCAAATTCCAACGGAGGTTAATAAGCCACATGCGGTCAGGTGGCGAACTAGAAAACACTCTTGGCTCGCCTTCGAGCATACGAATTTTGCACTCTCCACAACGCCCGTCCTTCCGGCTGTGCGTGAGCACCACTGCTAGTGATAAATCGGCATCCAGGACTGAAGTACTCGTCGCGCAGGAGAAATGTAGTTCACTCCCCGCAAGCTGCACTCTATGGCTCACTCAGAACTCCGCTGCTAGCCTTTGTTTTACGTACTAGCACAAACACAATCGAGAACAATAACCCAAAAACACCTGAAGCCAGCACAATTAATGACCGCTTAGGCTTGCTTTTTTCCTCGGCCAGCATAGCGGGCACAACCGTTTTAATTAAGTATTCTTCACTAACCTCTGCCAACATCAGGGTTTTGGTTTGGCCTTCAATCATTCCGTAAAAAACCGATTGCATTTCTGCAATTGAGGTTTCTGCAGTTTTCTTTTTTAGATAATCAATATTGCTGCGCGCCTCTTTTACATCTTTGGCCTGAAAGTGTTGATTAAGTTCTTTAGCTAATAAAACGCTCCAGTTTTTTGCCTGCTCAGGCGAATAGTATTCAACAGTAATAGTGAGCAAGCTGGTTTTGGCCTCAAGCGTTACCGCTACCATTGTAGAAAATACTTTAAATGTTTTCCAGCTGGTTGGCTCAAGGCTTACTCCTTTGCTATCCGCTGCCCACATTTTGGTTTCTGGATTAAACAGCTCCAAATCATAGCTAAGCTTGTTGGATTCTTTATCCCACCCCTCAACCGCCATAACTTCAGGTTTAAGCTGGTACTTGCTGACAAATGAGTCCAAAAACGACCAGCTTTTTACCAATTCAACAGCCTGTTCTAGCTTGCCAGAATCCTTACCAATATTGATGCCCGCCATAGCGGCCAAACCACCGTATTGAGCGGCTAACCCACCGAGACCCCCGCCGCCATCTTTTTGGGCCGGAGCCAAAATCACGCTGGATTTATATTGGTTGGGGACGTTCCACACCACAATAGATGTAGCAACCGCAAAAAGCATGGTGATAGCGATAATAATTTTTTTTGCAGCCCATAGGGTTTTAAATAATTCAGCAAGATCAATTTCATCATCAGATGGCGAATACTGCATTTGCTCTGAAGGCATTGACGCTGAATACTGCGGGTACTGCTTCATGTCGCCACCTCTGGCGCCGACGTCAAACAAATACATTGGAGCAATGAACCTAAGTTGCGTTTAAGCATTTAACCGCCCATACCCATCTGCAAATCTTACAATGTCATCTTCCGCCAAATAACTTCCGGTTTGAATTTCAATTAAATGCAATGGTACCTTGCCGGGATTGGTGATGCGGTGCTTCTCGCCTATCTCAATAAATATGGATTCATTTTCACTCAGAATTTTTTGCTCTTCGCTCTTTTGTATTAATGCGGTACCCGCTACGACCACCCAGTGCTCGGCGCGATGGTGATGCAATTGCAGTGACATGCTGGCACCGGGCTTTACGGTAATTCTTTTTACTTGATAGCGATGCCCTGCGTCGATCAAATCGTAGGATCCCCAGGGGCGGTGCACTTCACGATGAGCGCTATATTCACTTCGATTTTGCGCCTGCAATAAACTAACTATATTTTTGACATCTTGAGCCTTACCTTTATCAACAACCAACACACCATCGGCCGTCTCGATAACCGCTAAATTGGAAACACCTAACAGAGTGACTAAGCGGGTATCGGCCATAACATAGCAGTTGTCACTGTCCTGAAGAATTACATCGCCCTCCGTGGAATTACCTCGCGCGTCCTTTTCGCTAATATCCCACACGGCATCCCAACTACCCAAATCACTCCAGCCCGCTTGCAAAGGCACCGACCAAGCATTTTGTGTATGCTCCATGAGAGCATAATCAATGGAAATATTGGCGCACAGTGCGAAGCTCTCCGTATCGAGACGAAGAAAGTCTAGATCTTTTTCGGCATGGCGCAATGCTGCTTTACAATATTTAACAAGATCGGGCTGCAGTTCGGTTAATTCATCAAGCAATTGCTGAGCGGAAAATACAAACATTCCACTGTTCCAGTAATAACAACTCTGCCCAAGATAATTTTCCGCGGTCTCTTTGTTCGGCTTCTCTACAAACTCCAGCACTTTGGATGCCCGTGTTTTATCGGTAGACTCCGTTTTAACATAGCCATAGCCTGTCTCCGCGCGAGTGGGCACCACACCAAAAGTCACTAGGCGATTCTGCTCCGCCAAGTTGATCGCGTCCTCTAATGCTTTCCGAAACACCAACTGATCGGTGATAACGTGATCCGCCGCAAAAACAGCAATTATGGCATCAGGCGATTGCTCAAACGCGGCCAAGGCGGCAACAGCAATGGCCGGCGCGGTATTTCGGCCCATAGGCTCTAAGATAATTTGGGCTGAGCGACCAATGGATTGGACCTGATCCGCAACCATAAAGCGCTGTTCATGATTGCAAATAATAATAGGCCTATCGAGATGGGCAACGCGATGCAGGGTGTGCTGCAGCATGGTGAAATCTCCGTACAGTTTATGCAACTGCTTCGGGTAGTGAAGCCGGGATTTCGGCCAGAGCCGGGAACCGCTGCCGCCGGAGAGAATAACTGGGACCACTAGCGACATGATTTAAGCCTCACACAACCTTGGGCCGGGGATTATAAATGATAGCCGCAGACATGTCAGACTTTTACCCTCTGGGTATTGACGTAGCCGGCTCATACTTTTAGCGTCGACGCTTTTTTTGCTTAACTGCATGGTTTACTCGGTCTCGCATCTCCTTGCCGGGCTTGAAATGCGGAACGTACTTCCCTCCCAGCTCTACCGATTCGCCAGTTTTTGGGTTGCGGCCAATACGCGGATCGCGAAAATGTAGCGCGAAGCTGCCAAATCCACGAATTTCGATGCGATCGCCTAGAGCCAACGATTGCCCCATATACTCCAACAAAAGTTTTACAGCGATTTCGACATCTTTAGGGGACAACTGATCCTGCGAAGTCGCAATCCGGTCAATAAGCTCCGATTTGGTGATAGCCATGGTGGATTGCCTCCCACTGTTGCAAAAGGTTAATGTTGCTCCTCTATACCGCTCACTGCAACCACCGTAAGCCGCTTGATGCTTGTTATACAACAAGTTTTTCAATAAAAAAAGTTTTATCTTAAGCCGCAGCCCATAGAGCCACCAATGATAGCCCGAGAGGGAAGCGTCCCAACAAAAAAAGCGGCCTTTCGGCCGCCTTGCTTTTACTTATTATTTTCCTGATTTTCGATTTGCTGCTTGATGAGATCACCAATGGTCGAGGGCGAAACTTGGTCAGCTTGCTTGTGCTCTTTCATTGCTGTTTTTTCTTCATCTACATCTTTAGCTTTCACCGACACGGCTATGGTGCGGTTTTTGCGGTCGACGTTAATGATTTTAGCTTCGATCTCTTCACCTTCTTTGAGAATGCTGCGTGCGTCTTCAACCTTTTCACGAGTCAAATCAGAGGCCTTCAGCGAAGCCTCAACATCGTCAGCCAACAAAATGATTGCGCCTTTGGCATCAACTTCTTTAACGGTACCCTTGACGATGGCGCCCTTATCATTCACTGCCACATAAGCCGAGAACGGGTCCTGCTCGAGCTGTTTAATACCCAGCGAAATACGCTCGCGCTCTGGATCTATGGCCAAGACAACGGTCTCTAGCTCGTCGCCCTTCTTGAACTTGCGGACGGCTTCTTCGCCAGCTTCATTCCAAGAGATGTCAGACAAATGCACCAAACCGTCTATGCCGCCATCCAAACCGATGAATATACCAAAGTCAGTAATGGATTTGATTTTCCCGGAAATCTTATCGCCTTTCGCGAACTGATTAGAGAATGCATCCCACGGATTTTCTTGACACTGTTTAATACCCAAAGAAATACGACGACGCTCTTCGTCGATATCCAGAATCATCACTTCCACTTCATCGCCTAACTGCACAACTTTCGAAGGGTGGATATTTTTGTTGGTCCAATCCATTTCTGAAACGTGCACCAAACCTTCAACACCGGTTTCAATTTCAGCAAAACAACCGTAGTCGGTAAGGTTGGTAATTTTGGCCTTAACCTTAGCACCTTCTGGGTAGCGCTGAGTGATAGAGGCCCAAGGGTCATCACCCAACTGTTTCAAGCCGAGAGAAACACGATTGCGCTCACGGTCAAATTTCAGGACCTTAACTTCGATTTCATCGCCAACGGTGACGATCTCGCTGGGGTGTTTGATGCGTTTCCACGCCATATCGGTGATATGCAGCAGGCCGTCTACACCGCCTAAATCCACAAACGCACCGTAATCGGTGAGGTTTTTGACCACGCCTTTAACCGCAAGGCCTTCTTGCAAACTGGCCAACAATTCATCGCGCTCATCAGAGTTAGCTTGCTCCATTACCGCGCGGCGAGAAACCACAACGTTGTTGCGTTTTTGATCCAGTTTGATAACTTTAAATTCGAGCTCTTTGCCTTCCAAATGCGTAGTTTCGCGCACAGGGCGAACATCCACTAAAGAGCCGGGCAAGAAGGCGCGGATACCCGCGACATCAACGGTGAAACCACCTTTGACTTTACCATTGATAATACCCTTAACCACTTCTTCGGCGGCATGGGCGGTTTCGAGTACTTTCCAAGACTCGGCGCGTTTGGCTTTTTCGCGCGATAGACGTGTTTCACCGAAACCGTCTTCTACTGTTTCCAGAGCAACTTGGACTTCATCACCAATGCTCAGATTTAATTTGCCATTTTCGTCACGAAATTGCTCAGCAGGGATAACACCCTCTGATTTTAGACCGGCGTGTACAGTGACCCAGTCATTATCAATATCAATAACCACGCCAGTTACGATGGTGCCTGGCACCATATCAACGGTTTTTAAACTTTCTTCAAATAACTCAGCAAAACTCTCGCTCATTGCGATACCTATAGTGTGTTCAGCTTGAAAGACAGTGTCCATTTATTGTCTGGGGCAATAATCAGATATGTCTGCCGCTTTACCAGTCAGCGGGCCGGTGGATGATTACGCTATGTGGCTTACACCTGGCCTGACCACACAACGCGCGCCTCACGGGCAGAGCCCAATTTGAGGCGCGCGACACTACCAGAAATGACGCGAGCATTCAACCAAAAGTACGTGAACTTAAGGCGCCGAACCCGGGAATATAAATCTGATAAGCGATTGATGACCTGATTTTTTGCCGCGATTACAGGGGCTGATGCGCCACTTAACTACTTTGAACAAGCCAATTAGGCGGGGACATCCTTATTGGCAAGCTGATCAAGCTGGGCTTTAAGCATGATTTCGCGCTGACTGGCGCGCTTGCAGCGCAAGCGCGCGAGATAAAGCACCGGCAGAACGCAGCCGATACCCAGCAAAATTCCCGAACAGAACGATGCGACCAACAAGAAACCGATGGACGCACTGAAGTTGACGGCGAACAGATGGAGGGTAGCGAGCTCAGGGTTATCTAGGGTGATGTTGGCACTTAAAACCAGGATAATCAGCACCCAAAGCAGCATCAAGGCACGCTTAAGCCATTTGGTTAGCAATTGAATCATTTCGATCTCCTAGGGATTCCAACGCGCAAGAATTTGCTCCACCACTTGATCAACGGTGAGCGCGGTGCTATCGATAACCAAAGCGTCAGAGGCGGCGACTAACGGGGCCTCGCTACGTGTAGCATCTCTAAGGTCGCGAGCCTCAATATCCGAAGTGATCACACTGAGATCCGCCTCGACACCCATTTGCTGTAGCTGTAAAACGCGTCGCGCCGCTCTCGACTGTGCGCTGGCCGTTAAAAACACTTTCAAGGGCGCCACGGGAAATACTACGGTGCCCATATCACGCCCATCCGCTATCAAGCCCGGCGCCTGGGCAAATGCCCTTTGGCGCTCCAGAAGCGAGCTTCGCACACTGGGATAGGCTGCCACAATGGAGGCGGTCGTGCCCACAGACTCTTCCCGAATTGCCCGAGTTACGTCTTGCCCTTCCAGCAACACTTGCGTGCCATCGCCTTGCGCCAAAAAGCACACATCCATGTGTCGGGCCAGAGCAGCCACAGCAGATTGGTCATTGATATCCACGCCAGCAAGCTGCGCGGACAGTGCCGTCAATCGGTAGAGGGCTCCGCTGTCTAAAATAGTAAACCCTAGACGCTGAGCGAGACACCGACTCACCGTTCCCTTGCCCGCCCCACTAGGGCCGTCGATACAAATGACAGGATTCATTGTCCGCCAGCCTGAAAACTAGATTGATGCTGAACAACGTCCGCAACAATTTCCCGCAAGGCTTGAGCAGGATCCGCAGCTTCGGTTATGGGGCGACCGACCACCAAGTAGTCACTCCCCTCGGCCAGCGCCGCAGCAGGTGTCATAACTCGGGCCTGATCATACAAAGTCGCACCAGCAGGCCGAATACCGGGTGTAACCAATATAAAATCCTCGCCTAACGCCCGCTTCAGGCGTCGCGCCTCTTGGGCTGAACAGACAACACCCGCCAAGCCGGCTTGCGCACTCAGGCGTGCTAGCGCCAGCGCCTGATCACTAATATTTTGACCGCCAATTTCGGTGTACTCCGCTTGAGACATGCTGGTGAGCACCGTCACCGCAATCAGCAGCGGCTTGGAGGGGTGGGCAGCCGCCACCTCGGACGCCTCGCGGAGCATTTTGCTGCCGCCACTGGCGTGCACATTAAGCATCCACACACCCAAGTCGGCCGCAACTTGCACCGCCTTAGCCACTGTGGCGGGAATATCATGGAATTTTAAATCAAGGAATATCTCAAACCCCAAGCCGCGTAAATCATCCAAAATAGCAGGCCCCACGGCAGTGAACAATTCCTTACCCACCTTCACTCTACAAACACTTGGATCCAGCTGGCGAGCAAGCTCCAAAGCGGCTCGACGAGAGTCGACGTCCAGAGCCACTATGATGGGCGATGAGGGCGACAATAATGACATAAGAACTCAGCCTACTTGGAGCGCGAAGGGGTGGAGGCCGGACACTGGCCAAAGCGCCATGTTCAGCGGGTTAAAGTCGACTCTGTCAGAAAAAAACCCAGCCGCTGCCGACTGAGCCTCACTGTGTCACCTATCAATTACGGATTTTCGCGGCCGCGAATTGGGCCTGCTCATAAGCCGCAATTTCATCATTGCTTTGCTGGCTCGCAACCTGTGACTTCATGGCGGCCAACCCCTGCGGCTCCATATCCTTACTGCTACCGTTGACCACGGAGACCAAACTAATGACGAGGTAATCCCCAGCTCGGCTGGCAAAACTTTCTACCAAGGGCTTGTTGGGCAATGGGCGCACCATGTCAAACGCATGCTGCACAACCTCTCGGTCTTCAACCCCCCTAAAGCGATCTACGGCCTCATTGTTTTTGAAGGCGTACCCCAACTCTTTGGCCAGCTGCTCGGCTTGTGTCCCAGCGTTCAACTTATCAACCGCTTGGTTGGCGAGCGCTTGCAACGCAGCATTAATTTTGCTCTGCGTGAGTGTTGCCACAACTGCCGCTTTTACGTCTGGGAGAGGCTTAAGGTGAGAGGCGGCATGATCTTTTAAACGGACAACTACCGCGGTGTCATTACCCAGCTCCAGCACCTTACTATTTTGACCTTGCTCGAGCACATCTTTGGCAAAAGCTGCTTCGGCAAGTGCTGGATTAGCCGCGATGCCAGCACCGCCGGTGCGGCCAAACAATTCTGTAACCTTGACATCCAAGCCTAGCTGCTGAGCAGCAGTGTCTAGGTTGTCTTTACCATAAGTAAGCTCTTCAAGATCCTTTAGCTGCCCCATATATTTTTCCCCAGCTTGCTCTTTGGCGAGCTGAGAACTAATGGCCGCTTGGCGAGACGCCAGTGTTGGCGCTACTGGCACATTTTTCTTAATTAGCTTAACGAAGTGGGTGCCGGCATCAGAGGTCACAGGCTCGGAAACCAGCCCTTCGCCTAATGCATACACGGCCTTGCGGAAAGATTCTGGAAAAATATCCCCCTCCATAACGCCCAAACTCCCACCAGATTCCTTAGACCCCAAGTCGTCCGAGTCAGTTTTTGCCACAGATTCAAAAGACTCTCCAGCGCCAAGCTTGGCTTTTATGTTGGCTATGCGCTTTTCAACTTCCGATTTATCTGTCTTGGCGTCAACCAAGATATGGGCGATGACATATTCTGGCGTGGCAACAAAGTTCTTTTGCTCCGCCTCAAAAGCCGCTTGGATTTGTTCCATGGTGGGATGCTGGGACTTCGCTAACTCATCAACCGACAGCGCAACATACTGAACGGACACTTTTTCCTCTTCCGTATACGCAGGCTGGTTATCCGCGTAGTACTTGGTGACCTCCTCGTCAGTAACTACGACCTTGCTTGCCACCTTCTCTTTGGGAATGGTAATCGTTGAATAGGTGCGCTTTTGACCGGCAATTGAGGCGAGAAGCTCAAGATCACTGGCTGTAACGAAGGCGCTATCGGTCAACCCGGTGACAAGCTGGCGCAGGAGATAGGAACCGCTCTCATGCTCGATCAGCGACGCCTGAGTGTAGCCATAACGACTTAGGTACCCATTAAATATTTGCGCATTGAACTGTTTGTCTTGAGTAAAGCTCTGCTTTATCTGGTCTTTGATCACTGCATCAGATACACCCATACCCGCTTTTTGGGCCGCTAGTAGCAGAGCCTTTTCGCGCAATAAGGAATTCAGCGCCGGCTGCCTTAGGTTTTCATCTTTGAGCTGCTCTGCATTTTCATCGAATTGCATTTGCTCCTGCATTCGCGCACGCGTGCTCATCATTGCACGACTTAGATCGCGGCCAGAAATATCCACTCCGTTAACACTGGCAACACGGTCAGATACTGATGATTTAAGCATTTCCTGCCCGCTCACCACCATGATTACCACAACAACAACTATTAGCACCACCGCTAGGGTGCCCTGTAAATTTTCACGAAGTTTCAGCATCATAGGCGCACCATCCATCGAACTTTATTCGATTTTCCACAATAAAAAGGCGCATCTAAGCGCCCTTAAGAAGTCCACAAAGGCAGCATGCCAAGTGTTGCGCAGGCAAGCGGCTAGGGAAGTTAGTTACTGGTTTAGTTTACGGCGTCTTTTAAAGCTTTGCCCGCTTTAAACGAAGGTATTTTAGCCGCGGCGATTTCAATGGGCGCCCCAGTTTGCGGATTGCGTCCAGTACGAGCGGCGCGCTCTTTGACTACAAAGGTACCAAAACCCACTAAAGCCACCTGTTCCCCACCCTTAAGGGCGGTGATAATGGAATCAGTCACTGCATCTAGGGCGCGTCCGGCGGCGGCCTTAGAGATATCCGCTGACGTGGCTATAGCATCAATTAATTCAGATTTGTTCACGAAACAACCCCTCTTATTATTAGTAACTATTGGTTAAAAATTCTTAGGCAATCAACACACGGTAAATCTGCACCACAACCCCAAGCCTTCGACGCTCCCAAGGAGGCTGCGATTTATACCAACAGCGACTAGGCCGGTCAAGAAAAGTCTTGCGCTATTGTTGGCGCGGAGACGACAACAGGCGCCAAAACGACGACCGGTTGCCGCGTTAAGGCTAGTGTGTGCTCATGCTTGGCGCATCTTTCGGCAGATCAAATGCTTTGGTTTCCAGAGCGGCGTACTCGTCGTCAGAATAGGATGATGGCGGGTGTTTCAGTGCTATAGCCAGAACTTCCTCGATTTTACGCACAGGCTTGATAACTAAATCACCCTTTATGTTGTCTGGAATATCGCGTAAATCCGCCTCGTTGTCGGCCGGGATCACGATGGTTTTAATCCCTCCGCGGTGAGCTGCCAATAACTTTTCTTTTAACCCACCTATTTTTAGCACTTGGCCACGCAAGGTGATTTCTCCGGTCATGGCCACATCCGCTCGCACTGGAATTTTGGTCAATGCTGAGACAAGCGCGGTACACATGGCGATACCCGCCGAAGGACCGTCTTTAGGTGTAGCGCCTTCGGGCACATGGATATGAATATCGTGTTTTTCGGTGCAGTCAGGCGCGATACCTAGCTCTTTTGCACGAGACCGCACAACGGTAAACGCGGCTTGAATAGACTCCTGCATCACATCGCCCAGAGAGCCGGTTTTGACCAAACGCCCTTTGCCACGCACCGAAGCGATTTCAATGGTTAGCAGCTCTCCACCAACCTGAGTCCATGCCAACCCCGTAACTTGTCCCACACGGTCCTCTACGTCGGCGCGTCCAAAGTCAGTTTTCTTAACCCCCAAAAAGTGCTCCAACTGCGCTTCATCCACCACTCTAGGAGTGACATGCTTCGCTTTGACGTTTTCGGCTACTACTTTGCGGCATATCTTGGCTATTTCACGATCCAAGCTGCGCACACCCGCCTCGCGAGTGTAGTAACGAATAATTCCCTTGAGTGCCGCTTCGGTAATTTCCAGCTCCTGCGCGGCTAGGCCATTATTTTTAGACTGTTTAGGTACTAGGTAGCGCTTGGCGATATTGAATTTTTCATCTTCGGTATAGCCCGGGATACGAATGACTTCCATACGATCAAGCAGCGGCCCTGGTATGTTCATGGTATTGGAGGTACACACAAACATGACATCTGAGAGATCGTAATCCACTTCCAGATAGTGATCGTTAAACTTGTTGTTTTGCTCAGGATCCAGCACTTCCAGTAATGCGGACGCAGGATCCCCGCGGTGATCCATGCCCATTTTGTCCACCTCATCCAAGAGGAACAGCGGGTTTTTGACTCCAGCCTTGGCTATTTTCTGAATAAGCTTGCCCGGCAAAGAGCCGATATAGGTACGCCTATGGCCACGAATTTCGGCTTCATCGCGCACGCCGCCCAAGGCCATACGCACAAATTTGCGATTCGTCGCACGCGCTATGGACTCGCCTAAAGACGTTTTACCAACCCCCGGCGGCCCAACCAAGCAGAGTACCGGCCCCTTAATTTTCTTCACGCGTTTTTGCACCGCCAAATACTCTAGAATCCGCTCCTTCACTTCCTTCAGGCCATAATGCTCAGCGTCCAAAATGCTCTCTGCATGCTCCAAGTCGAGTGCCACCTTGCTGCGCTTAGACCAAGGCACACTCAACATCCAGTCCACATAGGAGCGAATAACCGACGCCTCGGCGGACATGGGAGACATCATTTTGAGCTTGTTTAATTCTGCGCGAGTTTTATCCTCCGCCGCCTTGGGCATTTTCGCTTCGATGATTTTTTTCTCGAATTCATCTCCTTCAGATACCTCGTCGCCCAGCTCGCCCAGCTCTCGCTGAATAGCCTTTAGCTGTTCATTTAGGTAATACTCCCGCTGGCTTTTCTCCATTTGTTTTTTTACACGGCCGCGAATTTTCTTCTCCACTTGAAACAAATCCGCCTCGGAATCCATCACGCCTATCAAATGCTCGAGACGCTCCGACACACTAAAGAGGGCCAATATCTTCTGCTTCTGCGGCAAGTCCAGCGTCATGTGGGCCGCGATAGTGTCGACCAGCCGACCCGGCTCATCAATTCCGCTCAGCGAGGTTAAAACCTCCACCGGAACTTTCTTGCTGAAATTGACGTAGTGCTCAAACCGCTTCAGTAATGTCTTCGCGTGAGCATCGTCCTCTTTGCTAAAAGTGTTATCTGCCTGCACCAACAAGCAGTTGGCGCGGTAGCACTTATCGCCTTCTTCCACACTTTGAATTTGCGCGCGATGGCGGCCCTCTACAAGCACCTTTACCGTGCCGTCCGGCAATTTAAGCAACTGCAGAATTTGCGCGACGGTGCCTATGTTGTAAAGGTCTTCAAACTCCGGATCATCTACGGCCGGATGTTTTTGAGCGACTAACAACACCTGCTTGTCGTCGAGCATGGCGCGCTCTAACGCCGCTATGGAACGCGGACGCCCCACGAAAAGTGGAATCACCATATGCGGGTAAACCACAACATCCCGCAGCGGTAAAAGCGGCAGCGCCGTGGCGCTAGAAAAATTAGAATTCTGGGTGTCCATCAAAGGCCCTCAACATAAATACGGACATACAAAATAGTTGCCCTACAGAGTCAATTTGGGGCATGGAAAATTAAATGCAAGCAGCGCGCGGGAAGATTATCCGCTAAGCATTGAGAGAGTGTAGCCGCAAGAACCGGCCACACACAGAAAGATGGGGCGCCTGGAATTAGACGCCCCCAACAGAAACGATCAAAGAAGTTCGATGGCCATAGCTGTCGCTTCGCCACCACCAATACACAAACTAGCCACCCCACGACGCATGCCACGAGCTTGAAGGGCCGCGATCAAGGTAACCAGAATGCGCGCTCCAGAAGCACCTAAAGGATGCCCCAGAGCACAAGCGCCACCATTGACGTTCACCTTGTCGTGAGGGATCGCCAAGTCTTTCATGCCTGCCATGGTGACCACTGCAAATGCCTCATTAATTTCAAAAAGATCCACATCCGCTACCGACCAATTGGCTCTCTCCAGCAGTGCTTTCATTGCTCCCACGGGCGCCGTAGTAAACCACTCGGGATCTTGCGCAAACTGTGTCTGCGCAACAATTCGGGCCAGCGGCTTCAAACCCTTAACGGTGGCGTGACTGGCCGTCGTGAGGACAAGTGCCGCCGCGCCATCGGAAATTGAGCTGGAGTTGGCGGCGGTAACAGTCCCGTCCTTCTTGAAGGCCGGCTTGAGACTGGGGATTTTATCCGGGCGGCCATTGCCTGGCTGCTCATCGGTATCGATAAGGGTTTCACCTTTACGCGTGACCAGCGTTACCGGAGTAATTTCACGTTTAAAAGCACCGCTGGCAATGGCGGCATTGGCTCGACTCAGCGAAGCAATCGCAAATGCATCTTGCGCTTCCCGGGTGAACTCATATTTATCCGCCGTAGCTTCGGCGAAGACTCCCATCAGACCACCTTGGTAAGCATCCTGAAGGCCATCGGTAAACATGTGGTCGAGAATTTCACCATGGCCCAAACGGTAGCCACCACGCGCTTTGGGTAGCATATAAGGCGCGTTAGTCATACTCTCCATGCCGCCCGCAACCACGATTGATGCGTTACCAGCCAACAAAGCATCATGCGCCAACATAACCGTGCGCATGCCAGACCCACACACCTTATTGACTGTGGTGGCTGGAGTCGATTGTAACAACCCAGCCCCCAATGCGGCCTGACGAGCCGGGGCCTGCCCCGTACCTGCCGGCAACACACAGCCCATTAACACCTCAGATACATCTTTTGGGCCTACGCACGCGTCTGCCATAGCTCCCTTAATCGCCCAAGCGCCGAGCTGTGGAGCACTCACTTCGCTAAACATACCCTGCATAGCCCCCATGGCAGTTCTGGCGATTCCTACTATTACGATGGTGTCACTCATGAATGTCTCCTCAATCAGTTGGTTGGTTGGTTCAAACGAATGGCAAATTAGCGTCGCGCCAATTTGTGGTGGGGATCAAAAACATCGATGGTAAATACTGCAAGCACGCGCGGCAATCAAGATAACAGCAATCCTGCTTACAAATCTCGAGAACGGCAATAGGTGGCCTGAACCAAAAACGCGTCATTACTGGCGCGATGGCGAGAATCAGAGCTCTCACGCAAAACCAGCTTATAAACCCTATCCCAGCACCCATGCTGCTGTTCGGACTGAATGGATTCTATGGGCGACAATTCAAACCTAGGCTCAATACCCGCCGCAACGAACAGACTGATGAGCCATCGCTTATCAACGGACCAAGCATCCGAAAATACCGTGCGCCCAGCCAACAACTCATTAAGGTCGCAAGCGACCAAATTAACGTCCCGACCCGCACTCATCAGATGCCTGCGACTGATGCCATGCAGCGTTTCGGCCTTATCATCCCAATGGGTCCAGCTGTCTAAGGGGCGAATCAAGCTACAGTAGCGCTCCCCAGTATCCAACACCACCCCAACCTCGATAGGGTAACTTTGCGAACCAAAACCGGAGGCTTCGAAGTCCAAAACACTGGGCACCAAGGGACGATTCATTTGTAGCTGATTCCTGACGGGTGAATACAGACGGAATGTTAGCCTAACACTAGCTCAAAATAGCCACTGGAGTGGTTCGGTCACTTAACAACGCGCAGGCTAGGCCGCTTTTCCGTGGGCTCGGTTGGCGCAGAGGGTTTGGTGGGCGGCGCCGGGGGCTCGGGCTCCTTTTCAAACATCATACCCTTGCCATTTTCACGAGCATAAATGCCGATTACGGCATAACACGGAATATAGAGATCCGTAGAAACACCCCCAAAACGGGCGGAAAAAGTTATGACCTCATTGGACATGTGGAGCATTTCAACAGCACGCGGTGCAAGATTTAAAATGATTTGCCCATCTTTGTTAACGTGTTGTTGCGGCACCATAACGCTCGGACTATGTGCGTCCACGGCTAAATAGGGCGTCAGCTGATTATCGACAATCCACTCGTAGAGCGCGCGGATCAGGTAGGGCTTGCTGGAAGTCATACTGGAAGACATAAATAAAAACCAAAGCGATAGAAATGATTGATGCTCCACCACCCAATGACTGAAGCAGCTTTCGTCCAGCCGCTCCATCCATGTAGCGGCGCTAGATTATCGCCTTGCCCGCCGCTAGTGAATGCCTTTCCAGTACTCACGATTGAGCAAAACTGTGCAGATTAGAAACAGGAATAAAAAGCCGAACACATATTTACCCATACTGCGACGCTTCTCTGCGCCGGGTTCAGCCAAGTAACTCATAAAATTAACCAAGTCATAGACTGTCGAATCAAACTCGGCAGGAGTTAACTCGCCTTGAGATTGACTGCCCACCACCAAACTTCCGCAGGGCGCAATTTCTGGCTCGCCCAAACTAGTGCGGTGCGTGTGGCCATGGGCATCGCGCAGTGGGCCAGGCGCGCACTCAGGCAACCCCTGCAGCTCAAGCATGACATGCGGCATGCCCACATTGGCAAATACCTTATTGTTCACGCCGGTGGGGCGAGCATCATCACGGTAAAAATTGCGCAAATAGGTATATACCCATTCAGGACTGCGCGCACGGGTCTCAAGCGATAAATCCGGGGGCGGAACACCAAACCATGCTTTGGATTTTTGAGGCGTCATGGCTATGGTCATCAGCTCGCCTATTTTTTGATCCCCAAACACCAAATTACTCAACATCTCTTTCTCTGGAATCTCTAAGTCGGTGGCCACACGACCAAAACGCGAGTAATTAGCAGAGTGACAGCCCATGCAGTAGTTGACGAAAGTCCTCGCTCCGCGCTGCAACGAAGGCTTGTCCGCAAAATCCGCTTCAAATGCATCACAAGCCACCGAGCCACAATGCCCCAGAACATCTTTCGCTTTATTTTCCGCGCCCACCGCGGTAATTGGCAAAATCACCAAAGCCAAAAATAAAGCAAGACCGCCAAACACCAAACCCTTGCTTAGCCCTTTTGCTTGCACTCGGCTGGGGACAGGCAGCGTTTTTTCGTAACGCGTCCAGAAAGGCATGCCGAAAAAATACAAAAAATAGATAAAAGTACAGACCTGAGACAAGCTAGTGCGGCCCGGAGTAGAAGGCTGCACGCCCAAATAACCCAAAATAACAAACACCGCCGCAAACACAATAAGCGCAACGCGACTAAAAATGCCCTTAAAACGCATGGATTTAACGGGGCTCTTATCCAGCCAAGGCAAAACAAACAAAATGGCAATTGCCGCCGCCATCACCACGAAACCCAGAAACTTGGAATTAAGCGGGCCTATATCAATCGTCACTGCTCGCAACATGGCGTAGAAGGGTGTGAAGTACCAGACTGGCGCAATGTGCTCTGGGGTTTTTAAGCCGTTAGCCTGTTCGAAGTTGGCATGTTCCAAGAAGTAGCCGCCCATTTCCGGCATAAAAAACAGAACCCCGCAGAATGCGAATAAAAACACGGTAATTCCCACCAGATCATGCACTGTGTAGTACGGATGAAAAGGCACTCCGTCCAACGGAATGCCGTTGGCATCTTTGTACTTTTTGATGTCGATGCCGTCAGGGTTGTTCGACCCCACTTCATGCAGCGCAAGAATATGCATAACCACCAGCGCCAACAACACGATCGGCAAAGCTACAACATGCAGGGCAAAGAAGCGGTTTAAGGTGGCGCCCGAAATAAGAAAATCGCCGCGAATCCACTCCACCAAACCGTCGCCTACGACGGGAATAGCGCCAAATAAATTAACAATAACTTGAGCACCCCAATAGGACATTTGCCCCCAAGGCAACACATAACCCATAAAGGCTTCAGCCATCAGCACGACATAAATGAACATGCCGAACACCCACACCAGTTCGCGGGGCGCCTTGTAAGAGCCGTACATCAAACCACGAAACATGTGCAGATAAACCACAATAAAGAAGGCCGAAGCCCCCGTGGAATGCATATAACGCAGAATGTCGCCGTAAGGCACGTCGCGCATAATGTATTCAACGGATGCAAATGCCCTCTCTGCGCTAGGCTCAAAATTCATGGTGAGCCAAATACCGGTCAGCAGCTGATTAACCAACACCAGCAGCGAGAGCACACCAAAAAAATACCAAAAATTAAAGTTTTTAGGCGCGTAATACTTGCCCATGTGGGTATCCCACGCGCGCTGCACCGGCAGCCGCTTATCTACCCATTGCCACAAACCCACTAACCAATTCATATTAAGCCCCTTGGTCTTCACCGATCACAATCACGGCGTCGCTGATGTATTTATACGCGGGTACTTCCAAATTCGTTGGCGCAGGAACGCCTTGAAATACGCGCCCCGCCAAATCATATTTTGAGCCATGGCATTTGCAGAAAAACCCGCCCTGCCAGGTAAGCGCCCCTAAATCCACGGACCCAATGGCCGGCTGAAACTCTGGAGCGCAGCCCAAGTGGGTACAAACACCCAGGAGCACCGCTATGTCTTCTTTGCCGGCGATAGCGCGAGTCTCGTTCTGAGCGTAGGTGGGCTGAATTGATTTTGCCGACAAAGGGTCACGCAACATAGACTCGGCCACTTTGAGGCCTTCAAGAGCCTCCTTGGTGCGACGCACCACAAATACCGGCTTGCCCCGCCACTCGGCGGTAATTTTTTGGCCGGGCTCGATTTTACTAATGTTGACCTCAACCGGCGCGCCAGCCGCTTTGGCTTTGGCACTTGGCGACCAGGAACCCACAAACGGCACGGCTGCACCTACGGCGCCAACGGCGCCCACGGCAACTGTGGCCACGGTTAACACACGGCGACGCCCGTGGTTCACTTCGTCATTACTCATGACGTATATCTCCTACTCAGGGACAATTTAAAGAAACAACAAAACAGGATAGCGGTATATCCGTCAGAGCATAGCTCACGCCAAGGCGCGCCTGACACTCTAGTTGAAATATTCGGGCTGGATAGTGATTTTTATCAATCAAAGTACGCAGGCCGTATCGACGAGCCGGCGCAACAAGGGGCGCAATGGTAAAGAAATTCACTTGCGCGTACAAGGAATTAGCCTTCCGGCAGTGCTCAATCAATAGCGAACGGCGTGAGCCGCCTTGCGTTCAGCCATTGATCACCGCCTTCAATTAGCTCGTTTTGCCGCCGCATCACTAGCCAGAAGCCTAGAGCGCGCGCCAAGCCGACCTGCGAGCAACCCAAAATATATTGCGCAAAAAAAAGCCCGAAACAAGTTCGGGCTGGAAAAACGAATTAACGCTTGGAGAATTGTGGCTTTTTGCGCGCTTTGCGCAGGCCGACTTTTTTCCGCTCAACTTCACGGGCATCACGCGTTACATAACCGGCAGCACGTAGCGCTGGACGCAATGTTTCGTCATACACCATCAGTGCGCGGGTCAAGCCGTGACGGATAGCACCGGCTTGTCCGAAACTGCCACCACCGGCGACGGTGATGTTCAAATCGAACTTTTCAGTAGCGCCCACAAGCACTAGCGGCTGACGCACAATCATGCGCGCCACTTCACGGCCAAAATAATTTTCAATGGTGCGGCCATTAATAGAGATGGCTCCGCTACCCAGCGTTAAAAATACACGTGCGGTTGAGGTCTTGCGACGACCTGTACCGTAATATTGTTCACCAGCCATAATGAGCCTCCGGTTAAATGTTGAGTTCTTGTGGTTGTTGCGCGGTGTGAGGATGAGACTCACCGGCGTAAACCTTCAATTTTTTAAACATCGCATAACCCAGCGGCCCTTTTGGCAGCATGCCTTTTACGGCACCCTGAATGACTCGCTCAGGGGCTTTAATAATTAGCTTTTCAAAGCTAATGGTACGCAAGCCACCCGGAAAACCGGTGTTGTGGTGATACAGTTTGTCTTTCGCTTTGTTACCGGTAACGCGGACTTTTTCGGCATTGATTACAACGATGTAATCGCCGGTGTCCACGTGAGGGGTATACTCAGGCTTGTGCTTGCCACGCAAACGGCTGGCAATTTCTGCCGCCATGCGCCCAAGCGTTTTGCCTGATGCGTCAACAATGTACCAGTCACGTTGAACTGTTGCAGAATTGGCACTAATAGTCTTCATGTTGTTGGCCTTCAAACGTAGGGTACTAAAAACCCAATTTCTTGGGAGTGATCACCGCCCACCTCAAATGGAGACGGAGCGGCTCAAAAACGGAGGGCGCATCCTACAGACATACTGTGCGTTTTTCAAGCAAAAATAGTTGCTGCAGCAAGAAGCCGAAATCTCGCCAAACGCATAACGGCTACCCAGGCTTATGGGGGGCTTGTAAATAAGCCTCGCTCTGCATTTCCAGCAGCCGACTTTGGGTGCGCGCAAACTCAAAATTGAGCTTGCCTTGCACATAGAGGCTTTCAATGGGCTGTGCCGCCGAAATAATGAGTTTTACGCCGCGATCATAAAACTCGTCGACTAAGTAGATGAAGCGCCTCGCTTGATCGTCATTCGCCGCACCCAAACTCGGCACGCCCGAAACCATAACGGTGTGATACTCCTTGGCCAGCACTATGTAATCATGCTGGGAGCGAGGACCGTCACAAATCGCCCTGAAGTCGAACCAGACCAGATCCTCCCACTCTTTTTGCGCCCGAATCTGACGCCCTTCAATCAACAAATCCACCTGTTCGCGGCAATGATGCCCCTGCCCCATTAACCGCAGGAAGCACATTTCCATTTTTCGCGCCGTCTCGCTATTGAGGGGCGAGTAGTACAGCGACGCTTGCTGGAGGACGCGCAGTCGATAGTCCACACCGCCATCCACATTCACAACCTGGGTGTGCCGATTCAGCAGAGCTATGGCCGGCAAAAAACGTTCGCGCTGCAAACCATTGGCATAAAGCCCGTCGGGGGCGATATTGGACGTTGCCACCAGCACCACACCCCGCTCAAACAGTGCTCGGAGCAGATTCCCGAGGAGCATGGCGTCGGTGATGTCGGTAACAAAAAACTCATCGAAGCAAATGATGGATGCTTCATCGGCCAACTTGGCAGCAATTTGATCGAGGGGGTTTTTCTGACCTTTGAGGAGTGTTAGTTCCGCATGCACGCGGCGCATAAAGCGATGAAAATGGGTGCGCATTTTCTTCTGCAGCGGCAGGCTGTCATAAAATACGTCCATAAGGTACGTCTTGCCCCGCCCCACCCCGCCCCACAAATAAAGACCCGCCAAAGGGGCTGGGGGGTGATTGGGCTTCCACAAAGCGCGCCACTGGTTAATCCAGCCACCTGAATGTGTAGCATCCTCGCGCGCCACCAACCGCTCATATAAGGCTTGTAACAAAGCCACCGCCTCCGCCTGGGCAGCGTCAGCAACGAACCCTTCGCGCTGCAAATCCTGTTGATAAATGGCCATGGGAGAAAGCATGGGAGAAAGCATGGGATACAGCCTAATTAAAAAACGGCACTTTAGCGACTCGGCGCGCCACCGGCAATTTTCCATTCGTTAACACCAGCTGAAGCGACCCTTAGCAAAGTGAAGTATCATTGCCCTATACCAACAACACTTATCCAGAGGACCCCATCGTGTATTCCATTCAAGTATTGGTAAGCTGCGCACTTTTCGCACTCTGTATAGGCATGGGGCTGGGCGTGGTGGCCGGGCGGCTGTGGCTGCGGCCGGGGCAACAACGCCAGCTGGAAGAGCGCCTGCACGCGGCGCAACAAGCGATGCAAACCTATCAGCATGAAGTAGCTAAGCATTTTGTGGAGACCTCCTCCCGCATTAGCGACCTTACGCTCTGCTATAAGGAGCTACATGAACACCTGGCGCGAGGTGCTGCCAATTTGGCCAGCCCCGACATCAGCCGCACTCTACTAGACGCGGCCACACACAAGCTAGATTCAAAACCCGTGATACTGGACGAGTCAAGCTTGGAGCCCCCACGGGACTGGGCTCCCAAAAATCCCGGCGCCCGCGGTACGCTTAGTGAGGATTATGGGCTGCACGATGCTGACGAGAGCCGCCCAGTCTATCCAACTGACACACTAATCAAGCCGCGTTAATACGAGCGAGTTATCAATGTATTCGAAGTGGGCCCGCCGCGCATGAAGCCTTGGCGCAAAATTTTTGACTTCGCACTCTGGCCTTTAGTCTCCGGACTTTTTGTCGCCATGGGTGTGCTGTTTTTTTTTCCAGAAATCCGTCAACCCTCTACAGACAACAACTATTCGCTGCACAACTTAGTGCCCAGCACAGAGCAATGGCAAAAGCCGCTATCGTTCGCCGATGCAGTGAAGCGAGCCTCGCCGGCGGTGGTGAATATTTACACCCACACTAAAATACAAGACCGCCGCCAACACCTGAGCGAAGACCCCCTATTTCGCCATTATTTTAATAACGCCGACGTGCCGCGACAGGAGCGCATGCAGTCCGCACTAGGGTCGGGCGTTGTGGTGAGTGCAGATGGTTATCTGCTAACCAATAATCACGTTATTCGCGGCGCCGATGAAATCGTCGTGCAATTACAAGATGGGCGCGAAACCAAAGCCACACTGGTAGGGATTGATGAAGAAAATGATTTAGCTGTGCTGCGCATTAAAGAGGAACATTTAATCGCCATTCCCATAGGCTCGCCACGCAGCGCTCAAGTAGGCGACATAGTACTAGCCATTGGCAATCCCTTTGGCATGGGGCAAACGGTCACACAAGGCATTATTTCTGCGACGGGGCGACACAACTTGGGCATTAGTAAAATTGAAAATTTTATTCAAACCGATGCGGCCATTAACCCTGGTAACTCCGGTGGCGCACTCATCGATACGCAAGGCAATTTACTCGGCATTAATACCGCCATCCTTGATCGTATTGGCAACTCCACATTGGATGGCGTGGGCTTAGCCGTACCCGCGGATACCGCACTGCAATCACTTAAAGATATCGTCCGCATGGGCAAAGTTGTGCGTGGCTGGCTAGGCGTGGAAGCGCAAGCGCTCTCCCCACAAGCCGCGCAACAAATGAATTTAAAATCCAGAAATGGCGTTTATATCACCGCCATTTTTAACAATGGCCCCGCCCACCAAGCCGGGCTATTGCCGGGCGATATAATTTTGCGAATTAACGAACAATTCGTTGGCAACGGCATGCAAGGTATGCAGGAAATACTGAAAGCTCGCCCGGGGCAAAAAATGGCCGTAGAATTTTGGCGCAAAGGCGAAATTAAAACAGTTACCGCGGTACTGGGCAGCAAACCCACCGAAGATACGGAATAAATTGAGGCGGCTAGGCTGGCCTTTTTCTCACGCAGAGCGGATGTTGATTTTGTGTTGCACCGTAGGGTGGGCAAAGCTTGCGTGCCCACGCTGTTCTTGCATAACAATTTTGGCAATTTTAAATGCCCTGATCGCGCGCGGCACCAATGGTTCGACTTTCCATTGCGTGGGCACGCTGCGCTTTGCCCACCCTACTGACCGGTACATATCCGTTATGGAGCACAAAACGACTACAAACCACAGGCGGCATAAAATTGCTCTTGTGGTGGCATGGGGGAGATGGTGTCTACAAAAAAAATTTTGACGTTACGGATTTAGAATTGCCGGAATATCTTTTAGGTATCGTAAATCAACATCTAATCGTGAAAAAAATTTCTCAGCGGAAATATCAAAAACTCTGCAAACCTCTTTTTTATCATTACCCCTCCGCGACCTGCGACCCTCGCCAAGCAATACATCCTCGTATAGAAAACCCAGCGAACCTCGGCAACTCTCAAAATGTAGACTCTTACTATTATTACTAGAGATTAGAGCGTCACCCCACCTGCCAAATATCTAAATTAGCATGAAACTGCTTTCCGCATCACGACGAACCCCTAATTTTTCCGCAAAAATCAAGGTTCGCGGTCAAATTGACTAAAATCGCTAATTTGGTGGCGCGAATTTTTTGAAAGTCGTATCCCACCAGCTCAAAACATTAACCTTCATAAATTGTTTGGCCAGCCCTTCGCGAATTTT
>CAMCXE010000028.1 GCA_945882995.1 Thalassocella blandensis
TCCATGGAGGGCGGCAGCAGGAAGTTGGTGTTGCGATCAATGGTTATGAAGCGGGACATGGCGGCATTCTGTGGTGTGGGAGGCCTATTTTCTCATGGGGCCTAACGACGGGCCAGGAAAGTCCGACAGGCTGCTAGGGTGACGCCTTCTGCTGCCACGCTCATTTTGCGTTGGCCCGCGCCAGTTTCCCACTGCTCATTAATATTCAAGGTCACAACGCAACAGTCAGGGGCAGGGGCTACGGGCAAATCATAGGTGAACATGCCATAACGCTGGTTCTGGTTGAGCCCATCATCATTGGTTTTGGCGATAGGGTCCGTAACGGTGTTCACACCGTTAGTGGCGCCCTGAGTGGTGTAGTGAGCATCTGGTGTGTATTGGAGCCCGGCGAGCGTTTTATAGCCCGCAGTGGAGCCTACTTTGATGGCGTACACCAACACACCACCGGAGCTTGAGGAGGAGCTCTAGGAGCTCGAGCTAGTGGGCCTCCATTCTGGTCTTGGATCGTTGGGATCCTCGCAGGGCTCACAAGCACTCAGCACCGAAGCCAATGCCGCTATAGTTATAATTTTTTTCATGGTAATCGCCTCGCGAACAGCAAAATTAACAAGACCCTATCCCTCGCCACATGCCAACTGTGTAACGTCCGATCTGTGTGACCCAGTGTACTCAACACCCCATCAGAGGAACTGATGTGTTCTGCAGGACGGGCTGGGCACTGGGCCATCTGTGTATGATTTACTTGTTTTTTAACTAGAAACCTCAGTTGGGCGCCAAAAATCCGTGTAATCCATTGGTGTGATTAGTGAAATTTAAAAATTACGGGCAATCGGGTTGGTTGTTCGTAATTTTTTAACTTTTGCTAGGCGCTGCCCGGGGGGTTGCGCAGACTTTGGTGATCCAACTGAGGTTTCTAGGTTTAACCACGCTTGCAATCAAGCATCGAAAAACAAACTCGGTTGTGACGCTCCAAGCAGACTTTTTGAAACCCGCCTAACGCCCGGTGCCACGCGTTATTAGCTTGAAGAAAGGCTTCGCGAACACGGTTTCTGTGGCCTTTAGACATAAGGATGATTATCCTGATACCTATTTTTTAGGGGCTGGAGTGACGATGAAAAGTTTATGGGCGTGTAAATCAATTGAGGTGCTGCGCAGCCAAGCAGAGGAACAACCGCGCGGTTTAAAACGCAGTTTATCGGCGTGGGATTTAGTGGCCTTGGGTATTGGCTGCATTATTGGCGCAGGCATTTTTGTGCTCAGTGGCCATGCCGCCGCCACTACGGCTGGGCCGGCCGTGGTCCTATCGTTTTTAGCCGGCGCTTTTGTGTGTGCTTTCGCGGGGCTGTGTTACACCGAAATGGCCTCAGCCGTGCCCGTAGCGGGCTCTGCATATACCTATGCTTACGCCACCATGGGGCAATTTGTGGCTTGGATGATCGGCTGGGACCTCGTCTTAGAGTATGGTTTAGCCGCCACCACCGTGGCCATTGGCTGGTCTGGCTATATGGTCAGCTTTCTGAAAAGTTTCGGCGTGGTGATACCCGCCGCTTGGACTCAAGGGCCTGTGGCGTTTGATGCGGCCACTAGCCAATGGCAATCCACTGGCGCCTTGTTCAATTTGCCAGCCATGCTAATTCTGCTGGTGGTTACCGCCCTACTGGCCACTGGCACCCGCGAATCCGTGCGAGTGAATGCGGTGATTGTGGCGGTTAAACTCACAGTGGTTATTGCGTTTATCGCGTTTGGTATAGGTTCGGTGGATCACGCCAACTGGGTTACCGCTGGCAACCCTACGGGAGCCTTTATTCCACCCGCTGACGCCCAAGGCAATTTCGGTTGGCCCGGCGTGTTAACCGGCGCCGGCGTGGTATTTTTTGCCTACATTGGCTTTGACGCTGTGTCCTGCGCGGCGCAAGAAGCCAAAAACCCCCAGCGCGACATGGTGCGGGGCATTATGGGCTCGCTGGCCATCTGCTCGGTGCTTTATGGCTTGGTGGCCTATGTATTAACCGGTGTAGTGGCCTACGACAAACTCAATGTGCCAGACCCTATTGCCGTGGGTGTAGATGCCCTGCAGTTATTTTGGCTAGCGCCAATTATAAAGTTGGGCGCTATTGCCGGGTTGACGACCGTGCTGCTGGTGCTGGTACTGGCCCAAACCCGCATTTTTTACTCCATGTCCCGGGATGGTCTGCTGCCAGGTATCTTCAGCGAAATCCACCCCAAACAGCGCACCCCATTCAAATCCACCCTGCTTACCGGCGGCGTGATTGCGTTGCTGGCTGGCGTTTTGCCTATGGGTTTGGTGGTTGAGCTGGTGAGTATTGGCACCCTAGCCGCCTTTGTGGTGGTGTGTATTGGCGTGCTGGTGCTGCGCAAAACGCGCCCCGATATGCCGCGCCCATTTCGCACCCCAGCCGTCAATTTTGTAGCGCCTGTGGGGGCTTTGGCGGCATTCGCCTTGATGGCAGGTCTGCCGGCGGATACCTGGATCCGCCTGTTAATCTGGCTGCTAATTGGCGTGGTCATTTATTTTGGCTACGGCCGGCGCCATGCCAACGCGGCTGAGCTGACCAAGCCTTAAACCTAAAAACCGGTGTTGGTTCACCAAAGTCTGCGCACACCCCGGGCAGCGCATAGCAAAAGTTAAATTTGGCGAACAACCAACCCGTTTGCCCGCCAAATTTAACTTTCACTAATCACACCAATGGATTACACAGCTTTTTGGCGCCCAACTGAGGTTTCTAGGTTAAACCGCGAAACCTCGATTAAGGTGTTGTTTTAGCGAGCCGGTTATTTACAACAGCCTATGCCAACAACGCCCTGAAGCCTTTATTTTTCCAACCAAGTGAAGCACTTATGAAAGTTAATTTTTCTCAACTCGCGCTCTGGGGCGGCATCGGACTGCTCGGCGCGGTGGCGCTGGCAGTAGTGGCGCTAGCCCGCGGCGAAGCGGTGAACGCACTCTGGTTAGTGGTGGCCTCCATCTGCGTCTACCTCATCGCCTACCGGTTTTATGCGCGCTTTATTGCGCGGCGAATAATGGGTCTGGACGACAGCCGTCTAACTCCCGCGGTGCGCATGAGCGACGGACTCGATTATGTGCCGACTCATAAATGGGTGCTATTTGGCCATCACTTCGCCGCTATCGCTGGCGCAGGGCCGCTAGTCGGGCCGATTTTAGCCGCGCAGATGGGTTACCTGCCGGGTACGCTATGGATTCTCACCGGCGTGGTATTTGCGGGTGCGGTGCAAGATGCCATGGTGCTATTTGCCTCTACACGCCGCAACGGACGCTCCCTGGGTGACATGATGCGCCAAGAGCTGGGGCCCCTCGCCGGCACCATCGGCAGCCTTGGCGTGCTCGCCATCATTGTCATCCTGCTCGCGGTTTTGGGCATGGTGGTGGTTAAAGCGCTGGCCGCTAGCCCTTGGGGGCTGTTCACTATTTGCGCCACCATTCCTATCGCCCTCTTTATGGGTATTTATTCACGCTGGCTGCGTCCTGGCCGCGTAGGTGAAGTTTCACTGATCGGCCTAATTTTGCTGATGCTGGCTTTGGTTTTTGGCAGCTCGGTGGCCGCAGACGCCTTTTGGGGGCCGCTGTTCACACTCAGAGGTGAGACCCTAGCGCTAGGCCTGATGGGCTACGGCTTTGTGGCTGCGGCCCTGCCAGTATGGTTGTTATTGGCACCACGGGATTACCTGTCCACATTCCTAAAAATCGGCACCATCATCGCTTTAGCCATCGGTATTTTGGTGGCAGCTCCAACACTCAAAATGCCCGCCATCACCCAATTTATTGACGGCACAGGCCCGGTATTTGCCGGCGCTTTGTTTCCATTTTTATTTATTACCATTGCCTGCGGTGCGGTCAGCGGCTTTCATGCATTGGTGGCTTCTGGCACCACGCCAAAAATGATCGCGCTGGAATCACACATCCCTGCCATAGGGTACGGCGCCATGCTGATGGAATCGTTTGTCGCCATCATGGCGCTGATTGCGGCCTCCATACTCGAGCCGGGTATCTACTTCGCCATCAACAGCCCAGCGGCCGTCATTGGCAAAACCGCCGAAGACGCCGCCCAAGTGATTAGTCACTGGGGCTTTATGGTCACACCGGACATGCTCACGCAGCTCGCCAAAGACGTTGGCGAAAATTCAATTTTATCGCGCACCGGCGGCGCACCCACCTTTGCGTTAGGCATGGCCAAAATCCTCTCCGACCTTATTGGCGGCAAGGCGCTTATGGCCTTTTGGTACCACTTTGCGATTTTATTTGAAGCCCTATTTATCCTCACCACGCTGGACGCCGGCACGCGAGTCTGCCGTTTCCTGCTGCAGGATTTTCTGGGTCAACTGGTGCCCGCCCTTGGCAATACACGCTCCTGGCCCGCCAACCTGTTTGCTACTGGATTAGCAGTAGCGGCTTGGGGCTGGTTTTTATACGCTGGGGTAACCGACCCGTTTGGCGGCATTAATAGCCTCTGGGCGCTGTTCGGCATCGCTAATCAAATGCTGGCGGGTATGGCCCTTATGTTGATTACCGTTATCCTCTTTCGCCAAGGACAAGGGCGCTTCGCTTGGTTAAGCGCTATACCTGCCGCCTGGATTTTACTGGTGACACTTAGCGCCGGGTGGCAAAAATTATTTTCCGGCGATGCGAAAATCGGCTTTTTAGCGCACGCCAACAAATACGCCAGCGCCCTAGCCCAAGGCCAGCTGCTGCCACCGGCCGGGTCCATGGCCCAAATGCAGCAAATCGTCCTCAATGACCGCATAGACGCCGTAATGGCGGCTCTATTTATGTTGGTAGTCATTGCCATGCTCGGCTTCAGCTTGCAGCGCATCTGGCAAGCACGCGCCCTAACCGCTCCACATAAAGAGGGCGCCGTGCATGACGCAATTTAGGCAAATATTTAGGCAGCTCGCTCAAGCAGGGCGCCTTATGGTGGGTGTGGGCGACTACAACGCCTACTGCCAACACATGGCACAGCATCACCCCGAGTTGACGCCTATGACTGAAATCGCCTACTTCCGTCATTGCCAAACCGCCCGCTATCCAAACACCTCGGGCAAAATCACCCGCTGCCCCTGTTGATTAATATCCGCCATGGCCACTCCTCTCATTACCCGCGCCGGTTATGACGCGCTTCAAACTGAACTGGATTATTTATGGCGAACGGAGCGCCCTGATGTCACCCAAAAAGTCACCTGGGCTGCAAGCCTAGGTGATCGCAGTGAAAACGCCGACTACCAGTACAATAAAAAACGCCTGCGCGAAATAGACCGACGCGTACGCTATTTGCGCAAACGCTGGCCGATTTAAAAATTGTGGATTACGCCCCCGAGCAGGAAGGACGCGTATTTTTTGGTGCTTGGGTAGAAATCGAAAACGACGCTGGCGAGCAGAAACAATTGCGAATTGTGGGTTACGACGAAATATTTGCCACACCGGATTACATTTCGGTGGACTCTCCTATGGCTAAAGCGCTCCTGCGCAAAAGTGTCGGCGATGAAGCCTTAGTCACAACCGCAGCGGGTGAATTTAGTTGGTATATCAATGCCATCGAATATCGCCGCTGACTTGGTGGCAGTTGCGCTGGAAAATTTATTCTAGAAACCTCAGTTGGGCGCCAAAAAGCTGTGCAAGCCATTGGTGTGATTAGTGAAAGTTAAATATGGCGGGCAACCGGGTTGGTTGTTCGCCATATTTAACGTTTGCTAGGCGCGACAAGGGGTTGCGCAGACTTTGGTGATCCAACTGAGGTTTCTAGGTTTATAGGTGAGTAACCAGTTAAGCTCGTTGTACGCTCGTATAGTAGCGTTTTGCCACATTGATGCGCTTAGCGCGAGGGAACGATCAACCGGGTCTACCCCTAGGTCATTAAGGTAAGGATTTTAGCCTTTCCAAAATACTTACTAATGTCATAACCACGATCCTGCCGAAGCGGGACCAGCCCGTTTTTTGGCCGAGTGGAGAGAGGGAATTTTTGCGAAGCAAAAACCAAAAAGTCGGGTGCCGTTTCTTTTGGTTACTTTTCTTTACCAAGTACATCCATGCACTTGGTCCGAAGGGTCGCTTCGCGATTAAAAAATGCTCCTACAATTTTTTGGGCATGCAGCAATTTGCTAGGAGCAAATTGCCACAGCGTAGCTGCCCGAAGGGTGAAGGCTAGGATGGCCTTCATGAAAGAAAAGTGACTCGCCCAGGAGGGCGAAATAAAGGCTAAAAACCACTCGTATAATCAACTTTGCGCTTACTTTAATGACCATGGCGTAGTAACCCCTGATAAAAATCCAGTTCAGCATCCAACTGCGCAATAATATTCGCGGCCTGTCGAAAGCCGTGCCCCTCATCCGCAAATTCGACATAGGTCACTGAGTTACCGGCTGCACGCACCGCGTCCACCATTTGCCGGGCTTGGTTGGGCGGCACCACTTTATCCAGCAAGCCTTGAAACACCAATAATGGGCAGCTTATTTGCCCCGCAAAATTCGCCGGTGAACGCGCGCTATAAACATCCGCACTCTCTGGATAAGGGCCAATTAAACTATCCAAATAACGCGCTTCAAATTTATGTGTGTCAGCTGCCAAAGCGGTTAAATCGCCAATGCCATAAAGGCTCACACCCGCATTAAATGTGGAGTGAAAACACAGCGCCGCCAACACGGAATACCCTCCCGCGCTGCCACCTTTAATAAATCGCTGCCGCGGATTTACCCAGCCTTGGGCCGTAACGTAGTCCGCTGCGCAACATAAATCCTCTACCTCGGCCATACCCCACTGGCCTTGTAAACTCTGGCGATAAGCACGACCAAACCCTGTGCTGCCGCGATAATTCACATCCAAAACCGCAAAGCCGCGGCTGGTCCAAAACTGGATTTTCAAATTTAAAGCCGTATGCGTGGCGCCTGTTGGGCCGCCATGACACAACACAATTAACGGCGGCAAACTTGCTGCAGGAGCCACAACATCGGGATTGTGTGGTGGGTAAAAAAAGCTATGCACTTGCGATTGCTGCCCTGAGGGAAAATAAAATCCCTGTGGCTGCGAAAAATATTCCCGCGACCACTGAGCTACAGCGGGCGTCACACTCCGTAATATCTGTCGCTCCAGCGCATAGATGGCCGTCGCATGGGAACCATTGGCGCCCAGTACTAAAACGCAGGTCGACGTTGCATACACATCCGCGAAATAATTCAAATCCGTTTCAATTATTTGAACCTGCTTAGACGCCACATCCACCGTTGCAAGTCGCCACTCACCATGCTGGCTGTAACAAAAGCAAAAAGTCGAAGCTGCCATAAATCCATAACACGACATGCCACTCACCCAACGTGGCGTAGCGCATTCGGCCTGAAGCTGGGTAATTGCCTCCACATTTCCCTGTGAGACAAATAAGTCACCACGCGATAACCGATAAATATTCCACCAGTTATCCCGATCGCTTACCCAATATAAATCCCCCTCTGGGCTAAATTGTGGCTGGGCAATACTCTCATTCGCATCACCAGCAACCAACATGGGCGCACCGATTTGCCCGTCGTCATCGAGCGGCGCCACCCACAACTGGGTGTTATCCCAAGGCATGGCGGGGTGATTCCAACTGATCCACGCCAAATAATCACCGTTGGGTGACAAACACGGCCACGCATAAAAATCGGCTCCGCTCAGCAAGACTTCTGGCTCGCTGACAGCAGATTGCAAGCTAACAACCACCAGACTCAGCACCGGCTCCTGATGAGCCGGCTGTTCCTGCTCCATCACCGCCAAAACGCATCCACGCCGCCGGTCCCAGCTCAAATCGCCATAACGCCTACCTACACCAGCGGTAATGGCAACAGGCACCGCACTGGGTTGCGTCCAAGCCAAACCATAAAGGTTTTGGTCCTGCGCATTCACAAATACTAACAGCTCATCACACAGCAAATAGGGGCAGCCGCCATATTCCAAGAGTTGTGTGCGTGCACTGAATTCACGAGGTAATAGATCGCGCTTGGTGCCATCGCCCATCTGCGCCACAATAACCTGGCGCCCCTGCTCGGCGGGGCGGCTTTCCACCCAAAAAATCGTATCGCCATAACATTTAGGATAGGCAGGCGTAACGCTATGCTGCGCCAATGCCTCGCTGGAAATGGGTGACGGCCAAAAGCCAAAGGGCACAACTGAAGTCATAGGGGTTTCCATGTCTGCACAGAATAGTGTGGAGCAAAAATTAATTGCCGCGGTGCGCCAGTCTATGCAGACGGCGCCCAATGCTCAACGCTGTTGGCTGGCCGTAAGCGGCGGCTTAGATTCCATGGTGCTTATGCACATTGCCGCACCGCTACTCGGGCCGCAGGTAGTGCATATCAATCATCAGCTCTCACCTCACGCCAATAGCTGGGCAGATCAAGTTAAGGCTTCAGCCACGGCCCTCGGCTTATCCTGTATCACCCAGCAGGTTAATGTCGAACCTAAGGGTCAAGGCTTAGAGCAAGCCGCACGCCAAGCGCGTTATGCCGTGTTTGAAGCCTGCCTAGAAACCGATGATTGTTTACTGCTGGCACACCACCAAAATGATCAAGCGGAAACACTTTTGCTGCGCTTGCTGCGCGGTGCAGGCCTCGCCGGCCTAGGCGCCATGGCCACACTCCGGCCCCTTGGGCGCGGGCACTTATTGCGGCCCTTTTTGCACATCAGCCGAGCCGAATTATTAGCCTATGCACAAGCCAAACATATCGCCTGGGTAGAAGATGAAAGCAACGCCTCCAGACTGTTTGATCGCAATTACTTACGCCACTCTATCTTCCCATCCCTTACTCAACGCTGGCCGAAAACGTCTGAAAAACTGGCCAATACCGCTGGTTTATTGCGCGAGGACTACCGCCTGCTGGAAACTTTTTTGCTGGCAGATCTGGCCCTCTTAGAACCGCGCGCAGAGCGATGGGGCCAGAGCATTGCTCTGCCGACGCTACTCACTAAAACACCACATCATCGGCACAGCCTATTGCGTACTTGGCTTAACCAACAGCAATTTGCCGTGCCTTCACAAGCCCACCTACAACAAATCGATCAACTCTGTAGTGCGCGTGTAGATTCTACCGGCTGCGTGTCCTTCGGTAATTGTGAAATTCGGCGCTTTGCACAGCGTCTCTATGCCATGCCACCAGTGCCAACCTTCAACCCAGACTGGCAAGGCGTTTGGAGCAAAGACACTCCGCCACAGTTACCTACGGGCAGCTTCTTACCTCCCCGCCCCCAAGATTTAGGCTTGCCGCTCGGCAATTACACTTTGCGTTTTAGACGTGGCGGCGAGCGGTGCAGACCCATAGGCAGAAACCATTCCCAAAGCCTCAAAAAATTACTTCAAGAGGCGCATGTAGTGCCTTGGTTGCGGGATCGTATCCCCCTGGTATACACGGGTGAACATCTAGTTGCTGTGGGCGATCTGTGGCTAAATCACTAGAGTCCACGGGGACTAACAAATTACTGCCACTTATGCGCTAAGCTTCCAGTAAAAGTAAACTAATCGAAAGCGGCCCAAACTTTGGTTGCCGATGCAAACCCAACCGCTAGTCTGACTCAGCTTTCGCCGACGTACAGACACAGCAGCCTTAACGTCGAACGCTTTATTCCTGTTATTTACTACCGCGTCCACGACCGCAAACCTTGCTTATGCACGATAAGTACTGTCGTTGAGAGTAGCTCGCCGCGGCAATCGCCAGCCGCACAAAAGCATGAGTGCAATGAAGTATTCCAGACCGATACTGCCACCGGATTTTTTGCTGCTTTTATTGGCCTCGGGCGCGCCAGAACTACTGCTACTACTACTGCTACTACTGCTACTGCTACTACTGCTACTACTACTGCTACTGCTACTGC
Source organism: Thalassocella blandensis (assembly GCA_945882995.1). Taxonomy (GTDB): domain Bacteria; phylum Pseudomonadota; class Gammaproteobacteria; order Pseudomonadales; family Cellvibrionaceae; genus CAMCXE01. The sequence continues at coordinate 9,869 of CAMCXE010000028.1, forward strand.
TACTGCTACTACTGCTGCTGCTAGAGCTTGAACTCGATCCAGTCACCACCTCGGCAGGAATTTCGCTGTCTAGCACATGACCGTCTCCCGCGGGGTCTCTAATAACAACCGTGCCAAAACGCAGGCCGGGTAACTGACCAGCGGGTCCAAATATCCAGTAGGGTTTACCCGCAGAATTTTTGTAAGTATCCCATCCCTCATAAAGGGTTACACCGGGTAGGCAACTTGTGTTGTTGGCACCAGTAGGACATTGCAACTCAGCCAAGGTGGCACCCTTGCCACCAGTCCCCCCATCCATATCTGTACCTGAAGTATCCGTTGCCCAGTAACTAGCGGTAAAACTCGTATCGTAGCTACTCAAACCATAGCCTGAAGCAACCCAGCCAGCAGCCAAAGAAGCGGAGACATAACCATACCCCCCCGTTAAACCACCGGCGTGGTCGGCAGAAACTCGTGAGTTAGAAAAACAGGCTGTCACACGACCGAATAAGCCTTCGTCCTTACCTACTATTCCGCCGGCCCGCCCACCAAACAACCCCTGTGTTGCGACCACGGACCCGCTAATAAAACAAGCCGTAATAGGGCTTGCTTCTGCCGCTCCTACAAGGCCACCAGTCCACCCATCACCTGTTACAGCCGCATTTACGTAAACCTCTTCGACCTTAGTTTTAATGGCGCGACCAATCAAGGCTCCCACATTATTTCCGCCGCGAATATTGGTGAGTGGTCCCTTGAGGGCTAAACGCACAACCTCTCCGCCGAAGGTATAACCAAACAACCCCTGAGATTTCTCCTCCGGACGATTAATAGCAAGGTTGAGAATCCTATGAAACCTACCATCAAAACTAGCGGTGAATGGCTGGCCCTCGCCTTCGCCGGTAGCCGACTCTGCGCCCACCGGCTCCCAACCTTTTCCCCCATTCCAATGGGCATCGGCCTCCGTAAATTTACCATCGTGATCGGTATCGAAATCTAAATCCACCACGAGTTCATAGCCATGACAACGTTGCACAAAACGGCCATTAACCAAAACGCGCGGACAGCCGGTAGAGTCGCCAAGCGCCATGGCGTTCATTTTTTTCGCCGCACCGTCTAGGCTAAAACGCATGGCGTTAAGTTCAGCTAGGTTGTGAATTTCGATCAACCCGTTGCCATCTACATCGACGTCTGGTTGACCATCATTATTGTCATCGCCATCCGCCACATCCTTAATACCATCGTTATCTTGATCTAAAAGCGCGGTGTCTAGCGTTAAACCAGAGGCTGCTTGGCAACCTCCATCACAATGAATATCCCATGCGTCCGGCTTGCCATCCATGTCATCATCTCGGCTAGCCGCCGCATTAACAGGGAAAGCATCAATAACACGGGCACTGGCTTTTCGACAGGGTTCGTCACAATTCGGTGAGTAACTATCAAAAACGCCATCCAAATCGCTATCCACGTAAACCGCTGGATCACGCGGAGCCTGATCCGTATCATCAAGAACCCCATCACCGTCTGAGTCCCGAATTACCACCTTGCCCCAATTTAAGCCTGGCAGTTGGTTACCGTCACCAAATACCCAGTCAGGATTGCCAAGGCTATCTCGATAAGTATCCCAACCACCATATAACTTTGTTCCACTGGCGCAGCTGGTGCTGTTTGCGGCTTTAGGGCATTGCAGCTGCGCCAAAGATACACCTAAGCCGCCTACCCCCCCTGTGGTGGTTACACCGTGATCCAAAGACCAAAAACTGTTGCTAATAACCGTCGGCTTATCACGTAGCTCCTCACCACTCAACCCACCTACGAGTGATAAGGCCTCCAGAGGCCCCACGGCTAAAGACGCAGAAATAGTGGAGTCGGTGCCACCACCACCAAGCAGCCCACCAACCAAATAAAAGTCGCTAAAAACTTTTGAGCTAGAAAAGCTGCTAACAATTTGGCAGTTGCCGAAAGCGTAACCTTGTATTCCGCCAATATTTTCCGAACTGCCACGAACCACACCGGTGGTCAAACTGGCCGTAATAGTCGTGTTCCACCCGTGGCCTAAAATCCCACCCACGTGGTCAGCACCCGTAACATTGGCCACCACATAAACCCGTTCAATCGAGCTATCTTGCGCTACACCCACTAGAGCACCCACCTGAAAACCGCCGGATATCGACGTGTGGGAGCCATTTAAGGCAAGATTTCGGATAGTGGATTGCGAAATACTACTAAAAAGACCAACTTGGGCAACTAGGTTACGGATGCTGTGAAACTTTCCATCAAATATAGCCCTGAAAGCACCTATGGGGCGCCATCCTGCGCCCCCATTCCAATACGTGTCCTTTTCCGTAAACCGCCCATCCCCGTCTGTGTCAAAATCAAGGTCTGTAGTCAATTCAAAGCCTTTGCAGCCAGTTTCTGGGCATCCAGCACTACTGCCATAGAGTGCGGCTCCGGTGCGGTTATTACGAATTTCATCGAGATCCGCCAAATCATTAATTTCAATAAGGCCATTATGATCAAGATCGTAGACGGAGCGATTGCCCGCGGCCCAGGCTCCGTTAATACTCAAAATAATTAAAACAAAATACAATGCCGCGCGACTAAATAGGTACATGATTCAAGCTCTCTAGATTTTTGCCAATACTGACTCACTGGATAAATAACAATCAACCGATACAGAAAATGGGCCATAGGCCCATTTTCAACTCGCTGCCAGCCTCACAGCATCCTAAATTAAATCACTTTACCTACACATCAAGATTCGCCACAGCTAAAGCATTAGTTTCAATAAACTCGCGGCGAGGCTCTACGTGATCCCCCATCAAACAGGTAAAAATTTGATCCGCTCCAATAGCATCATCAATCGTTACACGCAACATACGACGCGTGCCCGGGTCCATGGTTGTCTCCCACAACTGGCTTGGGTTCATTTCGCCCAGCCCTTTGTAGCGTTGAATGTTATAGCCCTTTTTGCTTTCGGCCATAATCCAATCTAGCGCCGCTCGAAAACTCGCCACAGCCTGTTTACGCTCACCCTTAGCCACGTAGGCGGTAGGTTCAAGTAAACCTTCCAGCGTAGTACCTAATTTGCGCAAATTCTTGTAATCATTGGAATCGAAAAGCTCCGCCGTAAACTTCACTTGGTAAGGCACGCCGTGCGCAATAATTTCGATGGTCGGTAAAAAGATATGACGCTCTTGATCCTCCAATAAATCAACCGCGAACCTATGAGTTTTAGACGCCTCGGTCAGAATGGCTAACTTAGCATTCAGTGCGGCGCACCAAGCCTCCACCTGAACGCGGTCTGCTAATTGCTCACGAGTCATGGTGGGTAAATGGACCACTTCCTCTAAAATTTCGGGTGGGTACATACGCGACAATTTTTGAATTATTGCCTCTCCCTTACGAAACTCTTTCACCAAGCTTTCGAGTTGCTCGCCACTGATAGGCGGAGCCTCTTCGTTAACATGTAAGGCAACCGCATCCACCGCAGCATTGGTCAGAAATTGGGTTAAGGCTTCGTCATCTTTGAGGTATTGTTCTTGTTTCCCTTTGCTAATTTTGTACAGCGGCGGTTGCGCAATATAAATATGACCGCGTTCAATTAACTCACGCATTTGGCGGAAGAAAAAAGTCAGCAATAGAGTACGAATGTGCGAACCGTCTACATCGGCGTCCGTCATGATAATAATGCTGTGATACCGCAATTTATCCAAATTGTACTCATCTTTTCCGATGCCACAACCCAATGCCGTTATCAGTGTGCCCACCTCAGCGCTCGATATCATTTTGTCAAAACGGGCCTTCTCGACATTCAAAATTTTACCTTTGAGAGGCAAAATGGCTTGGGTACGACGATCCCGCCCCTGCTTAGCAGAGCCACCTGCCGAGTCTCCTTCCACTAAATAAAGTTCGGAAAGCGCTGGGTCTTTTTCCTGACAATCCGCCAACTTGCCTGGCAAACCCGCTATATCCAAAACACCTTTACGACGCGTGAAGTCACGTGCTTTGCGGGCGGCCTCTCGGGCTCTAGCCGCATCAATCATCTTGCCTACAATGATTTTAGCTTCCTGAGGATTTTCGAGCAGATACTCGCTGAAGACAGTACCCATCTCTTGCTCTACAGCGGTTTTAACCTCTGAGGAAACCAATTTGTCTTTGGTCTGCGACGAAAACTTGGGGTCGGGCACCTTCACTGAAATAATTGCCGTTAGGCCTTCCCGCGCATCGTCACCGGTGGTGGCAATTTTTTCTTTCTTTCCAATACCTTCCGCTTCAATGTAACTGTTTAAACAGCGCGTCAAGGCACCGCGAAACCCAGCCATATGCGTCCCACCATCACGCTGCGGAATATTATTGGTATAGCAAAAAATGTTTTCGCTAAAGCCATCATTCCACTGCAGCGCAACTTCCACACCAACACCGTCATCATGTTGCGTAGAAAAATGAATGACTTTATTAACCGGCGTTTTATTCTGGTTCAAATATTCAACGAAAGCCTTTAGCCCACCCTGATATTCATACACTTCTTGCCTACCACTGCGTTCATCGAGTAATACAATTTTCACACCAGAATTCAAAAAAGAAAGTTCGCGCAAGCGCTTTGCAAGAATCTCAAAGTGGAATTCAATATTGGTGAAAGTCTCGCTTGATGGCTTGAACTGTACCGTCGTTCCTCGAAGTTGCGTGTCACCAATTATTCCTAATGGTTTTTGCGGGACGCCATGATGATAAAGCTGCTCATGCACCTTACCATTGCGACGAATCGTTAAACGCAAAGACTCGGAAAGTGCATTCACCACAGAAACACCCACGCCATGAAGCCCGCCGGAGACCTTATAGGTATTGTCGTCAAACTTACCGCCGGCATGTAGAACCGTCATTATCACTTCGGCTGCCGAAACACCCTCTTCATGCATTTCCGTCGGAATACCTCTGCCGTTATCGGTTACCGAAATCGATTCGTCAGGGTGAATTACCACTTTAATTTCAGAGCAGTGTCCCGCCAAGGATTCGTCAATGGAGTTGTCCACAACCTCAAACACCATGTGATGTAGGCCTGTGCCATCGTCCGTGTCACCGATATACATACCGGGACGCTTGCGTACTGCATCTAACCCTTTTAGTACTTTAATACTGGACGAATCGTAATTAGGTTCTTCTGCCATGAGGTTCTCCATCAGGCTGTGTATTCGTTAATATTGCCATGTTTCACGTGAAACACTTTTCGTTGTTTAGTGTTAATCGGCCAGAAATCCAGCATAGCGCCAAGATTAATGCCCGTGATAAAAACCTGCATATCGAGCTCGTTGATCCACCGCCCTAACACCTCTACATGGTGCCTATCCAGCTCCGCTGGCAAATCATCCACCAGCAGCACACAAGGCGTGGAATTTAGGGATTGGTATACCCGCAACTCCGCAATATACAACGCCGCAATCAGAGTCTTCTGCTGACCACGGCTTAAAACTTCATGTGCCTGCGTACCCTGCGCGCGAATTTTCAATTCGCTTTTGTGCGCGCCGATGGTGGTATAACCATAACGTAAATCGCGTTCAAAGTAGGCACTCAGCTGTCCAGCAAAACCCTGCTCAAGGTCCCAGCCTGGCTCATAACTCAATTGAATGTTTAGCGACTTGGGCAGATCGCCTTCTTCCAGCAATTTAGGCACCGTCTCCATAAATGGCTGGAGACAATCGACTCTTGCCGTATGGATTAGATTGCCCAAGCGCACTAGCTCACGATCCCATGGGGCCAGCTCAGAACGGGTAATTTTAACACGCCGCAACAAGCTATTGCGGTGTTTCACGCAGCGCGAATAATCCCGCCAATAAGGTCCAAATTCATGTTTCACGTGAAACACTAACCAATCAAACAACTGCCGCCTAACCTTACTAGACCCTTCTAACAAGGCGAATGAACTAGCGTTCATGATCTGCATAGGCAACTGGGAAGCCAAACTGGCGGAACTATAGGTTCTCTCTCCGTTCACTTTAAAAACCGCTTCCCCCACTAAAGCGCGCTGTACACCTAGACTCACTTCGCCAAATCCTTCGCGCGCCAATCGAGCAAACAACGAAAAGTGTGGGTGATCATGCGCGATCAGCCCGCGAAATTTAGACGTTCGAAACGACCGACCATGGGCCAAAATACTAATGGCTTCGAGCAAACTGGTTTTGCCGGAGCCATTATCGCCAAATATAAAATTAAGCTGTGAAGAGGGCAAAACATCTACCCCTTGAAGATTGCGCAACTGGTCTATAACCAGGCGTTGGATGGGCATAAATAAATTTGAACTAAAGGCGCATTGGCATAACCACGTACAAGGCATCACCATTGTTAGGGTCTTGTATCAGTGCACTGGAATTGTTGTCCGCCATGGTGATGCTCATAGAGTCAGAATCAATTACGTTAGTGACATCTAATAGATAACTAACATTAAACCCCATCTCCAAGGATACACCCTCGTATTCAACAAACACCTGTTCTTCAGCTTCTTCCTGTTCAGGGTTGCTAGCGGTTACCGTCAAAACGCCATTCTCTATAACAAAGCGTACTCCCCGGTACTTATCATTAGACAAAATAGCCGTACGAGAAAACGCCTGCTTAAAATCATCTCGGTTACCAACAACTACCTTATCGCCACCCTTCGGCAAAACGCGTTCATAGTCAGGAAACTTGCCATCAACCAGTTTCGAGGTGAAAGCAAAAGCCTGTGTGTTCGCTCGAATGTTAGTCGCGCCGAATGTAATTTCTACTGTATCTTCTGGATCATTCAATAATCGCGAAAGCTCAATAACACCTTTACGTGGAATAATTGACTGCCGAACACCTTCCAAATCCGCTTCAATAGGCCTTGTACACATGGCCAACCTGTGGCCGTCTGTGGCCACTACCCTCAAACTATCCGCCCGCAATTCCCACAACATTCCATTAAGGTAATAGCGCACGTCCTGCTGCGCCATCGCAAAACTGGTGCGCTCAATAAGTCGCTTTATTTCTGTTTGCGCAACTACAAAAGTCAGCTCATCACCACTATGTTGCACAGTGGGAAAATCCGTAGCGGGCAAAGTGGATAAGGTAAACCGACTACGTCCTGACTTCACCAAAACTTTTTGGTTGTCTAATGAAAAGTCGATGGTGGCGCCTTCCGGCAAACTCTTACAAATATCCAAAAATTTCTTGGCGGGCACGGTAATTTCGCCATCCTCAAGTTTTCCATCAAGGCTGATTCTCCCTATGATTTCCACTTCAGAATCACTACCCGTCAAAGCTAAAACACCATCCTCCAAAACCAATAAAACGTTTGCTAGCGCAGGTAGGGTATGGCGACGTTCAACAACCCCGGCCACCAACTGCAGAGGTTTTATCAATAGTTCTCGAGACACAGTAAATCGCATGAAAAATACTCTATAAAAAGATGTTTGGTTTAACCTGACTTAAGTCGTCAAGCTTCGTAATAAATTTTTGACATCCTCGCGAATATCGGCGTCACTATCTAAAAGCTCCTTAATTTTGCGGCAGGCATGTAACACTGTGGTGTGATCCCTCCCGCCAAATACATTTCCAATCTCGGGCAAACTGTGGTTGGTCAAATCTTTAGCTAAGTACATAGCTACCTGACGAGGACGAGCCACTGAACGACTACGACGTTTGGAATGTAGATCAGAAACTTTGATCTTGTAATACTCAGCCACCACACGCTGAATGTTATCGACACTCACTAGGCGGTCCTGTAATGCCAACAAATCTTTCAAGGATTCACGGACCAGATCGATAGAAATATCACGACCTGTGAAATGGGCATTAGCGATTACACGTTTGAGTGCACCTTCCAATTCTCGTACATTGGAGCGGATGCGTTGACCGATAAAAAAAGCCGCGTCATGAGGCAATTTCATAGAAGCTTGTTCAGCTTTTTTGATCAAAATGGCAACCCGCGTTTCCAACTCTGGGGGCTCTACCGCTACGGTTAAGCCCCAACCAAAACGAGATTTTAGCCTTTCCTCTAGGCCGCTAATTTCTTTCGGGTAACGATCGCAAGTCAAAATTATTTGCTGGCCACCCTCCAGCAGGGCATTGAAAGTATGGAAAAACTCCTCCTGAGAGCGCTCTTTACCCGCGAAAAACTGAATATCATCAATAAGAAGAGCATCCACAGTCCTATAGTAGCGCTTGAAATCATTGATGGCGTTTAACTGCAATGCCTTCACCATATCTGCGACAAAACGTTCCGAATGCAAATAAACAACCTTGGCGTTCGGCTTCCGTTGCATAAGGGCATTACCCACGGCGTGCATCAAATGGGTTTTACCCAACCCAACACCACCATAAATAAACAAAGGATTATAAGAACCCCCGGGATTCTCGGCGACTTGGATAGCGGCCGCCAAACCCAACTGGTTCGATTTACCCTCAACAAAACTTTTAAAGGTAAAACTAGGGTTTAAGTAAGTACGATGTTGTAAACCACCCTCGATATCATCACGATTGATTCGTTTTTGCCCGCTGAAAGCTCTAACTGAAGCTTCTGGCACCGGCGATGACACACTTTCAATTGGAGTTAAGCTAGTAACCGAAGGATCAAACGGGACGCGAAGGCCCAAGGGTGTTAGATCGATTGGCTGCGCATCAGTAGTCGGCGAAATGTCAGGACTCGACTCCGCGAACGATTGACGGCTAAAAACCGCTACCGGCCTAGCCGCCACCACCACCTCAAGTCGATAATACTGCCCACTTTGAGCGATCAGATCGCGCAAGCGCGACAAGTACTTATCATTGACCCAATCTAAAACAAAGCGATTAGGCGCAAATAAGCGAAGAATCTCGCCTGTAGATTCATCTAATCGTAAAGGGCGGATCCAAGTATTAAATAACTGCGCTGATAACTCTGCCTGCAGCTGATTACAACACTTGTCCCAAATTTGGCGCGGTGAATCCATTATCAATCTACTGTAAAAAGCATCGATCAAAAACCGACCGAGAATAATTCGGCAAGAATCTAAACCAAGCGGCCTTAAATTAGAGCAATGGCTCCCTATATAAGGCACAAATAATCTTAGGGGTAACAAGTGTAACCGCTAAGAACATAGTTATCCACAGGAAATCCATGCTGACTGAAGTTATATTCTTGGCCCCTAAAATTCAGCCGCAACGAGGAATGCTGTCATTTAGTTGTGTATAACCCTGTGAATAACACCACCCACTCTCGAAAATTGGCTCAATATTTATATTGCACAGGGAGCTGCGTTTCTATAGAATCTCGCCTCTTTTCTTCGTAGCCTTACTAACAGCTAGGCATACAGAGAGAAATACGCAAACGAATATCAGGTATCGCTGTCATGAAAAGAACATTCCAACCAAGCAATTTAAAGCGTAAGCGTACTCATGGTTTCCGTGCCCGTATGGCGGACAGACATGGTCGCAAAGTTCTCGCACGTCGTCGTGCTAAAGGTCGTAAACATTTGGTAGCTGCATAAGCACAAATAGCTGAGGTGTTTGGCGTTGAATACTTATGTCTCTTCGGAGTCATCCACGCCAAACACCTCTAGCGATCCATTCGCTACTGCTCAGTCTTCACATAATTGTGAAAATGCGCCTGTCAGGCATTCCCACCGCTTCGCGAAAAATCAAAGATTACTCACTAAGCCTGCCTATACCCAAGTCTTTAACGACGCTCCAATTCGTGCGAGCCATCCATGTTTTTTGTTGCTCTGTCGTTCCAACGATAACCAAACCCGACTAGGCTTAGTAATCGCCAAAAAACATGTAAAACGGGCGAATCAACGCAACCGTATCAAACGCTTGGTCCGTGAATCCTTTCGTCTACAGCAACACAAACTACCCGCAATAGATGTTATAGTTCTGGCCCGCAAAGGGGCAGACACCCTAACAAATTCAGAAATTCTGGTAATTATCAACGGCTTATGGAAACGCATCAGCAAACGCGCTCGCCCCCAGTCCCCAGACTCTCCAAATTGATAGTCGGCCTGTTGGTCGCCCCAATCCAAGCCTATCAATTTTTGATTAGCCCTTGGTTGGGCAAAAATTGTCGGTTTTACCCGTCTTGCTCCTGTTACACCCAAGAGGCGCTACAAGAACATGGCCCATTATTAGGAATTTGGCTCAGCGTACGCCGCATCAGCAAATGCCACCCTTGGCATCCAGGTGGTGTAGACCTAGTTCCTCTCCCTTCAGACAAAAAATAACGGTTTATATACATGAAAATGGATTGGCTGCGAAAATCAATTCTAGGTGGCATTTTAGTCATTGCCTTTTTACTGTTTATTCGTTGGGATGAATTCCAGGAAAAACAACAGGCTTTAACAAAGCCTCCTGAAAAAATATCAGTATCGTCCAACGCCAAGCAGCAACCTATGCCTGTGAATTCAGGAAACGAAGAATTTCAGCTTCCTGCAACAGCGCCAATAATTCATGAAGAAAATAATGAAAACGGTTCGGGAAAAATTAAAGTAAAAACTGATAATTTTGATATCGAAATAGACACTCTAGGTGGCGATATCAGCAAAGTTGCTTTGCCGAAGTACTTCGCAAAACTCAACACGCCAGACGAACCCTTTTTGCTTCTGGACAACAGTACTCATACTTATCTTGCACGCAGCGGCTTAGCGGGGCCGAACGGCACTGACGGCAAGCCCAGCGGCCGCCCACAATTTTCCGCAAGTGCCAGCACTTATGCCTTAATTGACGGACAAGACCAATTAATAGTAGATCTACAATACCATCAAACTACTGCAGATATTACCAAGCGTTTCGTATTTACGCGTAACAGTTACGTGATAGAGCTTGAATATATCATCCAAAACCATGATGACCAACCTTGGCAAGCCAGCCTAGTAGGAAGTATCAAGCGTGACTCCTACAACCCTACTCATACACAAATGTTTGCCATGAGTCCTTTTTTAGGCGCAGCGCTAACTACTGAAAGCTCTAATTATGAAAAATACACTTTTGAAAATATAGCCAAATCACCCATTAGAGAAATCAAAACGGGTGGTTGGGTAGCATTAGTACAACACTACTTTATCACCGCCTGGATACCTGCTGCGGACACTAAAAATACCTATACTCTACAAAAATTGCCTGATACAGATTTGTATACTCTAACCTTTAATACCGAACCCCTCTTGGTAGCAGCTAATAGCCAAAAATCCGTAAAGGCTACTTTTTACGCTGGACCCAAAGATATACGCACACTGGAAAAACTATCTCCGCATCTGGATCTCACCATGGACTACAGCTGGTTATGGTGGATTGCTAAACCTCTATTTTTGGTTATGAGCTCTATCTATGGTTTTGTTGGTAACTGGGGTGTATCAATCATTCTATTAACATTACTTGTCAAAATTCTATTTTTCTATCCATCAGCCATCAGTTACAAATCTATGGCAAGGATGCGCAAAGTACAGCCCAAAATGGCTGCACTGAAAGACCGCTACGGCGATGACAGGCAAAAAATGTCGCAAGAGTTGATGAAACTCTACAAAGACGAGAAAGTTAACCCTGTAAGCGGGTGTTTACCCATGTTTATTCAAATGCCAGTATTTATGGCGCTGTATTGGGTGCTTATGGAAGCAACTGAGCTGCGTCACGCCCCTTTCTATTTTTGGATACAAGATCTTTCAGTGAAGGACCCCTATTTTCTACTCCCATTGATCATGGGCCTAACCATGTACATACAGGGAAAGCTAAATCCTACACCACCAGACCCAATGCAAGCCAAAATGATGCAAATGATGCCGTTCTTTTTTACATTTTTGTTTGTGTTCTTCCCTGCAGGTCTTGTGTTGTATTGGGTTGTAAACAACACACTGTCAATAGCTCAACAATACATCATTACCAAACAAATCGAAAAATCCTAACAACCTATTCAGGGCGAAAACTCGCCCTTTTATATGCAAACAAAAACCACCATTTGTGCCATAGCTACGGCTCCAGGAAGAGGAGGTGTAGGCATTGTCCGCGTTTCAGGGCCTAAAGCCAAATCAATCGCTGAGCAACTAATCGGTTTTACCCCCAAATTACGCCATGCTCATTTTTGCGATTTCAAATCACAGCATCAGCAACTGATAGACGAAGGGATTTGTATATTTTTTGCAGGTCCTCACTCGTTTACGGGTGAAGATGTCGTGGAATTTCAGGCCCACGGCGGACCTGTAATTTTGGATCTTCTATTAGAGGCAATTCTACAAGCCGGCGCTATTCAGGCCAAGCCGGGGGAATTTTCCGAACGCGCTTTCCTCAATGATAAATTAGACCTAGTGCAAGCTGAAGCTATTGCTGACCTAATAGCCGCCAGCTCGCGTCAAGCAGCACAACAAGCCATAAACTCGCTGCAAGGTAACTTCTCAAAAGCTGTTAATGAGCTGGTCGACCAGCTCATTCAGCTGCGTATTTACGTTGAAGCCGCCATAGATTTTCCCGAAGAAGAAGTCGATTTTTTGACCGATGGTAAGGTCTCGAACGACCTAACCATCATTTTGGAAAAACTTACAGCACTGTTACATCAAGCTCAACAAGGAAACCTAGTACGTGAAGGCATGAAAATTGTTATAGCTGGCCGCCCAAATGCGGGGAAATCCAGCCTACTCAACGCATTGACGGAAAAAGACATAGCCATAGTCAGTGATATAGCTGGAACGACACGAGACGTACTACGGGAACAAATTCACATTGATGGCATGCCTCTACATTTGATAGATACAGCCGGACTGCGTGACGATAGCCATGATGTGATTGAGCAAATTGGCATAAAAAGAGCTCAACTTGAAATAGCTCAAGCCGATAGAATTCTTCTGGTAGTTGATGCTACTCAACCAGAACAGCTGAACTTACAGGCCCATTGGCCCGAATTTTTTAACGACCAGACCATTACCGATCGAATAACCATTGTGCTCAACAAAGTCGATATCGCCCCTACTGCATTACCCAGCCAAGCCACTAACGAAATACAACTCTCCGCAAAAACAGGCGCGGGTATCTCCAAACTGCGACAACATCTAAAACAGGTCATGGGTTTTGAAGGTACTACCGAGGGAAATTTCAGCGCTAGAAGACGCCACCTTGAAGCGCTTGAAGCCGCTAAACGTTCTTTGCTTCGCGGGCAGCAACAATTGTTAGTTAACCAGGCGGGTGAGCTACTAGCTGACGACCTGCGAACAACTCAGGAACATCTGAGTGACATAACCGGAAAATTTACGCCTGATGATTTGTTAGGAAAAATTTTTGCATCCTTCTGTATTGGCAAGTAGGTTCCGGTGTGCACCACATTCACCCTACCTACCCACACAATATCCACAGTTACCCCTCTAAACTTTACCTAGAGGATTACCTCGCACATGCCTTATTTTCGATCCACCCATTGTTCACAGCAAACCCCATAAGTTATTCACACCCAATTTTAACCTTGTGAACTAAGTGTGCGCGAACCCTGGGTAAATACCTGTTTTATACACCGTTTAACCGCAACACAGTCAGGTACGGCAAAGTTGAAAGTGACTATGCACAGTTCATCAACCAAAAATTATGGTCCAATCAACGCTGGATCAACGTGGTTATCATTCACATATATAGTTGATTTATATGAATTTTTTATGGTTATACCAAATAAAACGCTGCCTAATAATTACTATAAGATTAAAACATAATTACTTATATACTTATTTTTCAATTTAATTAAATATTTAAACCATACATAAAAAGCAATTATTCAGAATATTTTTCGTTTTCTTACATCATCCCCGCGCAGGCGGGGATCCAGAGGCTATTTCGCTCTAACCTTATTACGATCTTCAATTAAGTAAAAACTGCCTATTTGCCGCTGGATCCCCGCCTGCGGGGATGACGGGGAAACAAGCTGAAGAGTTACCATAAAAATATTTGTTGTTACCAGATACCAGCCAAATTAGAAACCTAAAAATCCTAGACAGGATGTAAACTCCGATTCAGTTATCTTACGAGCCTCATTCATTCCGATCACCCAAATCTGAGCACCCCATTGGTAAGCCTAACAAGTGTGAAAAACGTACAACATCCAACCAAATAGCCCAGCATTTTTTATTTTCATTAATAACCCCCAGAGGTTTAGCGATTTTTCAAGTGTTTAACCAGGGTTTCTAGAGTTAAACCTTCTACCTCTTGTTGCTAAGTGGCTTGTTTCACCTGATTTCATCAATCAACCATTGGCCTTGGTTACAGCATCCAGAAGCCGTAAACGCCAAAAACGCTAGTGGACGCCACAACACTCTTAAGCTTTTTAAGATTTTTTCCATTAAATTCAATTATTTACATCGCAGTTTGTGCATAGCAGTAGTTTTGGTTTCTACAGACGTGGGTATCAGCTACGTCACTTAAGGAGCGCAATGCCTACACAGAGCGCATAGGCGCACCAAAAATTTTTGGGCGTAGGAGCCCTTTAGATCGATCATGATGAAATAGTGCGACCTTCATCGCAGAACCAAGCAGTAGTTGCTTCTACTGCATGATTTTACCGAACCCTATCGGTTAATATTTGCGCAGAGCTATAGGTTCATTCTAAGTTTGAATAAGCTTTGATCAATTGGTTATTAAAACGATCAATTGATCGCCTGAAACATACACAAATGAGCGGACTACGACTTAAGTCTAACGATTTTTAAAGCAGTGCCCGGTTGGTCTGTTGGCTATGTGTACAACGACTTTAGTGGGTTTACCAATCGAACATGTAGCAATCCTTAGCCCGTAACAACACCTAACACTATTTTTTGTCTTTCAATAAAAACCCTGGGGGGTATATGACTACCATCAACAATTTACTGATTAAGCCACTGTTTGTGGCTGTCATGAGCGCGGGCCTTGCGGCCTGTGGCAGTGGAGGGTCCGGATCCGCTAAGCCGGCTACTTCAAACGCAAGTTCGAGTTTTGCGTCCAGTTCTGTGAAGCCTATTGCTTCTAGTAGCTCGAGCGCTGCAACCGTTGCTTCAAGCTCATCGTCTAGTATTTCTAGCAGCTCGAACTCATCCGCCGCACCGCTACCAAAGCCGGATCCGACTTCAAGTAGCTCCAGCTCCTCAGTTGATAGTGTTACCGCGTCCTCCAGTAGCTCAAGCTCTTCAACCAATACTGTAATTTCATCTTCGAGTAGCTCAAGTCGGTCTTCTACCAGTTCTGGCTCGCCTTCAAGCAGCTCTAGCTCTTCTGTAGCTAGCGCCAGTTCTTCATCACGCAGTGCTACTCCCTCCTCTAGCAGCTCTAGCATAGCCAGCTCGTCATCAAGCAAAGCTAGTTCTTCCTCAAGTGTTGCTAGCTCGTCTTCAAGCAAATCAAGCTCTTCGTCGAGTGTTGTTGCTAGCTCTTCATCAAGTGCAGCCAGCTCATCGCCAAGCAGCTCTAGCTCCTCTTCATCCGGTGATTTGGTAACCCTGTTGAGCAGCGACGGCACCTTTAGTAGTGGCACCAAAGAAAATTTTAATGCCTTCGGTACTGGCGCCACATTCACTTGGAATAAAGAGTTTCAAGCACAAATTACAGCTCTTACACCCAATGATTACAGTATTCAATTGGTGCATCCGGTGGCGATTACAGCCGGTAATCCATACACCTTATGTTTTGACGTAAAAGCTGACGCACCACGTACAATTAAATACGATGTAGACGCTGATGGGTTGACTGACGCCGGTTTAACTTCCTACGACAGTTTGATGGGGGGCAATGTTACGCTGCCACTAACGACTGACTACGTCACTATCCGTAAAGCCTTCACAGCAACCACTACAGATTCCATGGGCCGCGTTGCCTTTAACTTGGGTCTGGCCGCAATTAGTGTTCAGCTCGATGACATCAAGCTTTACGCGGGAACCGTAAGCTGCCCAGCTACCGTTCATGAAATTTCTTCGAGCAGCTCTAGCGCAGCTTCAAGCGTTGCCAGCTCATCAAGTTCATCTTCAAGCGTAGCCAGTTCGTCTTCAAGCGAAGTCAGCTCATCTTCAAGCGTAGCTAGCTCTTCTTCAAGCGAAGTCACCTCGTCTTCAAGTGTAGCCAGTTCGTCTTCAAGCGTAGCCAGCTCTTCTTCAAGTGTTGCTAGCTCGTCATCAAGCAAAGCCAGCTCTTCTTCAAGTGTTGCTAGCTCGTCGTCAAGCAAAGCCAGCTCTTCTTCAAGTGTTGCTAGCTCGTCGTCAAGCAAAGCCAGCTCTTCGTCAAGTGTTG
>CAMCXE010000029.1 GCA_945882995.1 Thalassocella blandensis
GCTGTACATATATTGTTTTTGCACAGCGCCAAACACACCGCTGGTTTTATTCCCGCCAATCCAGGCAACACCACACGCGGCCTGAACCTGCTTGAGTGGTCGATATAAAATTACCATATCCGCTTTATATTGATCGCGCAGTGCGGGAATATAAGTAAATGCGGGGGCGGCGGCTTTCGTAATCGCATTCAATGCCGTTTCCGCCGTATTATCGTCTGTATAATTGACCTCCACCGCTTTCACGAGGTGCAATTCCAGCGGCACATTACTATCCTTGTAAATTTGATTGGTGAGGCTAAATAATTGATTGATGCGTGTTGTGGGGTCGCCGGAATAGGCCTGACCAACGGTAGGTGTGTAGGCCACTAATACGTCGATGACAGTATTTGCTGCCAGCACACAGGGCGCAGCCGTTAAGCCACCCAGAGCAATAATTGCAATACGAAATTTTGAACTAATCATGGTTAAATTCTCGTTTGACGTTACTTAAAATAATCCATAATTAGCAATAAAACATGTTAAATGCAAACATATATGAAAGCCTGCAATAAGGGAGCAGCGGGTTGGATTTTCATGCTAAAACTCACAACACATTAACCACTAATTTTCCGGAGGCACCAAAAAATCCACGTACCCCGGTCCTGCCAACTCGATTATGGATGGATTTTTATAAAGCCAACCCACACCATTATTTGCTTCCATTGCATAACTTCCATCAGGGGTTTGAATAGTAGCGAAGGTCAATTTATCGCCATAGGTCATCACCACAGGGAAATCGTCTCCGAATCCGTCCAAATGCCCCGTCCATACACGGTCTCCATTCGCTAGAGTCTGCACAGATTCAACATTCGCGGTAATGGAACGACCGTTGAACATTGGTAACGTCATTTTTTCCCCAGCTTCGGGAAAATTCTCAGGCTTCGAATCCAGTTTTATCACCGCAGAAGACTTAACCATGTCACTCAACGGAATGCTGGGTTTGACAGGGTCTTCCGGTGCAACAACTTTCCACGGGCTATTTACATTCGCTGCAGGTTCCGCCGCATCCACGCTGGGTGCAGCTGGGCTTGCCAATAATTTTTGTGCTGCCACTATGGCCGCATCGGCTTTTGCTAGCAGCATAGGCGCCTCAATTGATTGCACAGAACCATGTAACGCGCCAGCACCGTTCATAGGTAAGGCAGTAAGCGGTATACGATTTTCTATTTTATCTTGCGTAACATAAAGCACCGCTACCACCGCCAAAAATAGCGCTCCAGCAGCATAAAACAGATACTCTTGTGTATTAGCATTCATTGGGCCGCACTCAAAATATTTCGTCATCAATATAAAATAGATTAGTTGAGCGCCACTGCCAAATAAAAAGTTAACGATTTACCACACAATCTAAAGGCAAATTTAACTGCCAATTTTGGTTATTAAAACCAACCGTTTAAACTTCGAATGGCCCCTGCACACATGGACTGGAGGAAATTAACCGACAACTTAAGCGGTCAATATCAAATGGCAAACGTGTTGTTTTTAGTTATAAAAATGGTCGCGTCACTTGGCGCAGGTTGCGGTGATGCAACTGCGATTTGTAAATAAAAAAAGGGGGGGGAAGCATCAACCTCAGCTAAAGTGGCTGGCGTGCGCATGGCTCCAGCACTCATGTCAAAGGCTGGATTGCGGTGCAGAAGGCTTGAACCTAGAAACCTCAGTTGGATCACCAAAGTCTGCGCAAGCCATTGGTGCCCCACTGAGGTTCCTCGGTGGTATCAGGGCGTTATGTCCATTACTTGCATGGTCGCGCAATGTAAGCTGCCATGCTGCTCCAGCAGCGCCTGACAGCGAACGGGTACAACTTTATAACTCGGGCAGGCCCGCTCAATAACGGCAATGGCCAGTGCATCCTCAGCCACGCCGTAGACCGGCAAAAAAACATGCTGATTACACAATAAAAAGTTTGCATAGGTTGCCGGTAAAACCCGGCCATCAATAGCACTGCAGATCTGCGGGCTGGGTAACTCGAATAGCGACCAGCCCCGCTTCGCGGCAATGGCCTCAAGTTGTTGATGCAAAGCCAATAAACTGCTGGCGTCCACATGGGCCGCATTGCGCCCCGCATAAACCACCACATCCACCGCCACAAAACGTGCAATGGTGTCTATGTGTCCGTCGGTATCGTCGCCGGTCAAGTGTATGTTGCTAAGCCACTCAATGGCCTCCACGCCCAGCCATCGTTGGAGCTGCCGACTCACCTCGTCCTCTGTCATAGTCGGATTGCGCAGTGGATCCACAATACAGTCCTTGTTTACGAGCAGCACCGACCCATTGGTCTCTAACCCACCGCCCTCACAAACAAAGCCGGCATCAATGGGTGATGCCCCCAACCAATTGCGAATATTACTTGGCACTCGATTATCGTCAGCGGCACTATATTTCCCGCCCCAACCATTAAATTGAAACTGAATATAGCCGGAATTACAGGACAAAGGCCCATAGTCCCGCGTCCAGGTATCGTTGTACATCACCGAATTTTCGATATGAATGCGCGCGAGGTTTAGCCCAGTGTCCTCAAGCCTCTGCCGAAATGTCGCCAGGTCTATGCTGGGATGAAGCAATAACCAAACATCCACCACTTGCGAAAATGCGTGCAACATGTCGATATAACACCGCTGCGCAGCGACCAGATTCGCCTGCCAATCGCTCCCAGGATAAGGCCAAGCCATTAGAATAGATCGAGTTTTTTCCCACTCTGGGAGTAAATAGGATTTATCGGTCATATAAGATCACTTAGAGAAAAATAGAAATCAGTGGAGTTTAACCTAGGAACCTCAGTTGGGCGCCAAAAAGCTGTGTAATCCACTGGTGTGATTAGTGAAAGCTAAAATTGGTGGGCAGCCTGGTTGGTTGTTCAGCAATTTTAGCTTTTGCTAGGCGCGCCAAGGGGTTGCGCAGACTTTGGTGATCCAACTGAGGTTTCTAGGTTTAACGTCGCACGAAGGGCGTTTGAGTCTCGAGGAGATCCAGCCGTGTAGTAGCCGGCTTGTCCGTAGAAGGGGTTTGGCCCAGCAACAACTGGCCAGATTCTAATTTAATTAAGTTGGCGGGGTGCAAATTCCAAGCTTCAGCAGGGTCAGTAATTTCCGTTAAATTCAATTCAAAAACAGCGTCGCCAGATGCTAGGGTTAATGGCCGCCCCAGCACATAATGGTAGCGTGCAGGCCACTGACTTACAGAAACCCTACAGAGTTCATCCGAGAAAACATGCGCTTTTATGTCGAGCTGCGTAAAACTCACATTAAGGTAATCAATCACGAAACCGGATTGAGCACCGCCCCCAGCCGAATGACAAGCAGTCTTCCATGAACCTTGCATTTTCGTAAGCATCGCATACGTCGGGCCAACTTCTGCATTAGAAGCCCCCACAATTCTAGAAGCGATCGCCCCGCCGAGCCACACGAATACAATGACAGACCGCAACATAGTTTAGCGATCGTAAAAATACTGAGCGATTTTCCCCCGCCAGTTATCTTCCGTTATTTCACCCACGATTTTTTCTCGGATAACACCCTGCGCATCGACGATAAAAGACTCGGGGGCTCCATACACACCCAAATCAATCCCTAGCTTACCGTCCTTATCTGCAATATTGATCTGGTAAGGGCTTCTCACATCTGCCAAAAGTGCCTTGGCGTCCTCGGCCGGATCCTTGTAATTAATTCCAACAATTTTAATGCCCTGCGCCGCCAATTTACCTAAAAAAGGGAGCTCAATTTTACAGTTGGTGCACCAGCTAGCCCAAACATTCAAAATGTATGCTTGCCCCAGCAAGTCCTTGTCGGTCACAACACGAGTGGGGTCATCCAAGCTGGGCAATGCAAAGGCTGGCAACGATTTACCGATCAACGCGGAGGGTAAATCATCGGGATTTCGCGACAGCCCCAAATAAAGCAACACCGCCAAACCCACAAAAATACCCAAGGGAATAAATAGCTTCAGTCGTTTCATCTTAATTATTAACTACCTGTACCAAAGGGTTAGCTTCAGGCTGTGTGCTGTCTGTCGAAGCTACTGCAGCAACTTTTTTCTTTAGCCGATAACGCTTATCAATAATTGCTACCAGCCCACCCAGCGCCATTAATAGCGCACCCAGCCAGATCCAGCGCACAAAAGGTTTGTAGTGCACCCGCACAGCCCAAGCATTGACATCGAGTTTTTCACCCAGCGCCACGTAAAGGTCGCGGGTAAAACCAGCATCGATGGCGGCTTCTGTCATCTTGTTCCCACCAGAAACATAAGCCCGATTTTCGGGATGCAGGGTTGTCACCAGTTCGTCCCGTTGATAAATACGAATTTCCCCAGATTCCGCCGAATAGTTGGGGCCCTTGCGAGTACGCACATCGACTAGCTCAAACGCATGGCCCCCCAAGTCCACTTTTTGGTTATAGGCCAAACGCAAATCGCGCTGCACGGAATAAATACTGGCGTAACTTGCCCCCATGAGGGTAACGGCAAAACCAATATGCGCAATCACCATTCCCCAATAGCTCAGGCTCTGCTTACCCAGTCCAACCCACAAGCCTTTTTTTGTTTGGGTGCTTTTAACCCACAAATTGGTGAGTGTGGCCAAAATTACCCAGGCGCCCAAAAAGGTAGTTAACGCCGCGCCCCAGTGATAATGCTCGCCCATCAGGGGAGCCAAGCCACCCAGGATAAGGCTCACAATCAAAGCGGCTTTTAACGGAGTCAATTTCACCAAAGCCGTTTTCTTCCAATTCAAAGCGGATCCCACCCCCACTAGCACCGCTACCAAAATCATCAGCGGCGCAAAAAACACATTAAAGTAAGGGGGCCCAACTGACACTTTAGTATTGCTAATAAAATCGGCCAAAATTGGGTAGAGCGTACCGAATAACACCATGCACGCGGCTGTCACAAAAAAGATATTGTTCAATAACAGCGCTGCCTCACGGGAACGCCAATTGAAACTGGGAACACTTTTTATCTCTGGCACACGCAATGCGAAAAGCAACAGCGACGATCCAACAACCGCGCACAAAAAAGCCAGAATAAATAGACCACGCTCAGGGTCTGAAGCAAATGAATGCACCGAGGTTAAAACCCCAGAACGGACGAGGAAAGTGCCGAGCAGACTCAAGGAAAATGCAAAGATAGCTAGCAATAAGGTCCAACCTTTAAATACACCGCGCTTTTCAGTTACCGCCAAGGAGTGGATAAGGGCTGTGCCTACCAACCACGGCATAAACGACGCATTCTCCACTGGATCCCAAAACCACCAACCACCCCAGCCTAATTCGTAGTAGGCCCACCAACTACCCAACCCGATGCCAACGGTTAAAAAGCACCAAGCCATATTCGTCCAAGGCCTCGACCAACGCGCCCAAGCAGCATCTAACCTGCCGCCAATTAGTGCCGCGATGGCGAACGAAAATGCCACCGAAAACCCAACATAGCCCATGTACAGCATAGGCGGGTGAATAATCAAGCCAAAGTCTTGCAGCAGCGGATTGAGGTCTGAGCCCTCCAGCGGGATATTCGGCAAGCTACGCGTAAACGGATTGGATGTGATGATCATAAAGAGCAAAAAGCCAACGGCTATCGCTCCCATTACGGATAACACCCTAGCCAAAACCTCCAGCGGTAGCTCTTTAGAAAAATGGGCAACAGCTAGCGTCCAACTGGACAACACTAATGCCCAAAGCAATAGGGAGCCCTCATGGCCACCCCATACCGCACTGAATTTATACTGCACTGGCAACAAACTATTGGAATTTGAGGCGACATACTTCACTGAAAAATCGCTGTGCAAAAATGCGTAAGCAAGCACTCCAAACGCCAGCAAGACAAACACAAATTGCCCTGTAGCCAAAGAGCGGCACGACGCCATCCACACCAAACGCCCCGTAAAACTGCCCACCATCGGAATCACGGCCAACATAAATGCCAAAATCAAGGCCAGAATAAGTGCAAAATTACCCAACTCAGGAATCATATTTCATACCCTCGCATGCCACTTGATGCTTATCGGTGTTTTTCACAGACTCAGCCACTTCAGGCGGCGTATAGTTTTCGTCATGTTTAGCCAAGACTTCAGAGGCCGTCAGCTCACCGTTTTCTCCTACAACGCCCGTCACTACCGCCGCCTCACCCTCAGAGAAAAGATCTGGCAGGATACTGGAGTAGCTCACCTTAAGCTTGGCCACGCCATCGGAAATATCGAAAGTCGTAAGAAGGACATCTTTCGATTTCACCACGCTACCCGGAACCACACAGCCACCCGCACGTATGGATTTCCCTCTAGGCGCCTCGCCTGACACAATTTTTGATACCGAATAAAAGAGGTTCGCGTACTCCTTCATGGCCACGCCAACTAAAACCGCGACCAAACTGCTAACAACAACTATGGCGGCCACCAAAATTAGCCGTTGTTTACGCACCGGATGCATCATGTTTGATTACCTTTTTCGACGACAACCCGCGGCGCGGGGGAGGAGTGTTTACGCTTTTGGGCGGCAACATACTGTTTTTTGAGCTGGCGTAGCTCCCAGCTAGGGCGCAACGCCAAAAGGAGGATAATGAAAAACACCACGCCATAGCAGAGCCAAACGTAAAACCCGTGTTTACCCATTTGCAAAAATGCGGATACATCCGAAAAATAAAAATTCATCGCGAACCCTTCATCAAAATCTCGCCAACCCAAGCGGTTTTTTGCTCTCTACGCAGAATTTCGGCGCGTGCGGATCGCAACAAACACCAAAAATAGAACGCATAAAACGCCACGAACATAATCATCAAGGGATACAACATGCTCGGGTCAATGGTGGACTTTTGCGTAAATTTAATGCTGGCGGGTTGATGCAAGGTGGTCCACCATTCCACCGACTTATAAATAATGGGCACATTAACCATACCCACTAAAGCGAGGATTGCGGACGTCTTATCCGCCGAATCCTGATGCTGAAAAGCCTGCTGCAGCGCAATCACGCCCAGATACAAAAACAACAAAATGAGCATGGATGTGATTCGAGCGTCCCACACCCACCAGGTGCCCCAGGTGGGCTTACCCCATACCGCTCCGGTAAACAAAGCAGCAAATGTCAACCAAGCCCCAATTGGAGCCGCTGCGCGCATCACAATAAACGAGAGCTTGGTGCGCCAAATTAGGCCTACACCACCCGCTATGGCCATAATGTAGTAGCCGGCCATAGAGATCACCGCTGCTGGCACATGGATGTAGATGATTCGGTAACTATTGCCTTGTTTGGCGTCTTCGGGCGCGAACCCCAACCCCCAAACCGCGCCGACCACTAGCAGCGTGATAGAGCACAATCCCAAGGCCACTACCCACAAGCCTGTTTTTTCATAAAACCATTTGGGCGATCCAAAACGATGAAGCCACTGCCAATTCATGTCTTAACCCTTATTCAGTTTTGCTGATTATCGCCCGTTTGGAATGTGTATCGCGTCAAGGCCGTCACAACTTAGGTATTCACACTGATTTTCAACGCACCTGCAGCGGCAAATGGTGCGGCAAGCAGAGCAAACAACAAAAACACTCCCAGCACTGCCAGAGAAAATGCGTAGGACAAGCCATGAGCAGCACTATTCACCGTATCAGCACCAAAAATTAGGATGGGTACATACAGCGGCATAACGATCAAAGACAACACCAGGCCACCTCTGCGCAGCGAAACCGTAAGCGCAGCACCAATTGAACCAACCAGACTGAGAGACGCCGTCCCCAAGAATAACGATAGCATGAGGATCCAATAGGCGTCAGTGGGTAAAAAGAGCATTAAACCGAGAACCGGCGCTAGGAGCGTCAGCGGAATACCCGTAACCAGCCAATGACTAAACACCTTGATGAGTACCAGCCAAACGAGCGGCAAAGGACTGATCACCATCTGTTCAAGCGACCCGTCTTCAAAATCGCCCTTGAACAGACCCTCAAGGGAAAGCAAAGTTGCCAGCAA
Source organism: Thalassocella blandensis (assembly GCA_945882995.1). Taxonomy (GTDB): domain Bacteria; phylum Pseudomonadota; class Gammaproteobacteria; order Pseudomonadales; family Cellvibrionaceae; genus CAMCXE01. Next base: position 7,980 of record CAMCXE010000029.1, read on the forward strand.
GGCAATCACCCAAATCATGCCGGGGGCTAATTTCGTTAGCAGCGCCGGGTCTGAACTAATCCCCAGCGGGATAAAAACGACCACCACTAAAAAGAAGAGGAGCGGGTTAAAAAGTTCGCTCAATTGACGTGTGGAAATGCGTAATTCCCGCGCTACAGATGCCCGCAGGGCATTTGAAAGGTTGTAATCCAAAGTGGCAGGATTCACATTTCCTCCCGTATACAAGGGCGCAACTTCCAGCTTTTAACGCCGGGCAAGGTAATTGCTTGATGGGTGGTCAGCAAGACGCTGCCACCTGTTTCGCAATGCCGCTGGATTAACCCTTCCAATTGCGCAACGCCGAGCACGTCAATTGCAGTGAAGGGTTCATCGAGCACCCACAACTGTCGTTGCGACCCGAACAACCTAGCGAGGGCGACGCGTCGCATCTGGCCTGCGGATAATTGCTGGCATGGAACATCTTCGTAGCCGCTCAACCCAACCCTAGCGAGCAACTCCTCCGACGATTGGGGTGAAGCCCCGTCCTGAAGACCAAAATACCAGTCTACATTTTCGCGTGCGGTCAGCGTCTTTTTTACACCGGTTTGGTGCCCTAAGTAAAAAAGGTGCTGGAGAAACTCAAAATCGCTTGGGTTAAGAGGCGCGCCCTTCCAGAAAATACTGCCTTCGAACTCGCTATAGAGCCCGCATAAACTGCGTAGGAAAGTGGTTTTACCCGCACCATTCGGACCCACAACTTGCACCAAGTCCCCTTGGGATAAGGTGTAATCCATTGGCTCAAACAAAGGCTCACCATCGCGCAAACAAGAAAACTGGGAGAGCTTCAACAGCGTCACAACGATAAGGAGCCTTTAGATGGGTGGCTGAAGCGGTGACTGCCTTCTTTCAGCTCAGCCATCACCAACAAAAATCCGAACTGACTAGATGGATTTGATAGTGCCCTTCGGCAAAACAGCAACAACGGCCTGTTTCTGAAATTTTAATTTAACGTTATCGCCAACGTCCAAGGTGACATAGGCGCCATCAAGCTCTAATACCCTGCCCAACATACCTGAGTTGAGCACAACTTCATCCCCCTTGCCCAAACTCGCCAGCAGAGCCTCGAGCTCCTTCTGCCTTTTGCGCTGAGGGCGAATCATAATGAAGTACATGAAGGCGAATGCGCCCCCCATTAGCGCCAAGTTAACCCAGCTTCCTGCAGCAGCCGGGCTAGCGGCCTCTCCATCGGCAAAAGCATTAGCAATAAAAAAACTCATACACACCTCAAAACAGTATTTTGGGCGGCGACTCTACAAGTTTTACCCGGCCTGAGCAATACAAGCCGGCTTAATGGGCTGTATTGCTCCAACATTTGCGCTAAACGTAATCGCGGAATAATTTGCGAAAAGTACTAGGGGACAAGCTGGTCCAACGCTTAAACGCATTGGTGAAGCTGGTGCGGTCAGAAAAATCGAGGGAGGATGAAATACTGTCAATGCTAAGATGTTGATTAATAAGATAATCAATAGACGTATGGAATCGGACCTGATCACGTAAATCAGCAAAATTGATATCTTGCTGCTGCAAGCGACGCTGCAAGGTGCGCTTAGAGAGATTCAGATCATCCGCCACATCACCAATACTCAGGCCGGAATGCCCAACACGCTTTTGCAGCGCCTCAAGAACCCTGCCGGGCACGCCAAATACCTCCGGTAGTTTAGCCTGCTGAAGATACTCTTCGAGGCTTTTTACGGCCCCAGATGCAAACATTGCTTGATCAGTGATTCTGCGTTGTGCTTGAGCTTTTTGTATATCAACCATACAAGCTACTCCTTCGGCCAAGAGTTCAAGAATTTCAAGATCGTCGGAGCTGAGCTCTCTGGGTTTTGCGCCAAGAAAGCACAGCATCACGGTGTCACTTGCGATGGGAGTGATTAAAGTAGTCGCGAACGGCCTGCCTACCCGCCCATTATACTCAACATAAAAATTCTCGCCAGCTTCTGCGCTATCAAGCACTCTATTAACGGGTTCTTTAAACGCCAGCATGCGACCAAGCAGCTCGCCACTGACACCAACTTGTTTACCTGCGGCTAGGGAGCCCTCTCCGCTGCTAGCTGCAACAACCAAAGCCGACTGAGCCCCAAGGGGCTTCAATAGAAGGGCCTGGTCCGCACACAGCAGTGAACACCCCAAATCTAACAGCTTGTTACCGTGGGATTCCTGAAGAAATCCATGCACCGAAATAACAAGGTTACGATATAAAAGCCTGACCTTATCGCTGCGCGTGAGGAGGTGGGCTTGCGAAAAATCGCCCGCCCGTGCTGCGGTAAATCTTTCAGGATCACCATTCAGTAAAGTTTTCAAAACAACCACCATTAAAGAATCTGCGATACATCCTGCGCAAAATACAGATGAATTGGCACATCATGGCCAAATTTGAGAGGCGCTAACCCAGTTTTGTGTAATTTTCCTCATCCAACCAACACTTCCAGCTGAAATATGCGGACCGTTAGAACAATAAAGCATAAACATTAATACAACTCTCATCAAGTAGCGCGTGCCTGAATCAGTTGGCTGAGTTCATCAATCACGTGTGTATGGTGATCGGATGTCTTGAATTGGCGCAATGCCGCTGCCAAATTCCCATCAGGATCGATGATAAAAGTGGTTCGCACCACCCCCATGAATTCTTTTCCCATAAATTTTTTCAGCGCCCACACACCAAACCGCTCGGTCAGTTTGTGGTCGGGGTCACTTAGAAGGTCGAAATTCAGTTGCTGAGCCGTGTAAAATTTGTTCAGTCGCGCCACGGGGTCTGGGCTTACACCCAACACCACCGCGTTGAGTGACTCAAACGACGACCAAGTATCTCGCATACCGCAGGCCTGAACGGTACAGCCAGGGGTGGAGGCTTTGGGGTAAAAATAAATAATCACCCATCGCCCAACGAACCCCGCCAACGAAACTGCCTGACCTGTCTGATTCAGCAAACAGAAATCAGCTACCTTTTCCCCGAGCGTTTCAACAGTCACAAACTTTACCTTAGAAAATTACCAGTAACCCGGCAGCAACTCGCAAAAACTCAAGCTGGCAACAAGGACTTCACCGCGTCGCGCTCTTCTTTCAGCTCTTTTTCGGTGGCCGTCATACGTGCTCGCGAAAATTCGTCTATTTCCAAGCCATGCACAATCGACCATTCACCATTTTGCGTAGTCACGGGGAAGGAATAGATTAAGCCCTCTTCGATCCCATAACTGCCATCACTGTAAACGCCCATGCTCACCCAATCACTGGGCGCAGAGCCTAAAGCCCAATCGCGCACGTGAAAAATCGCTGCGTTGGCGGCAGAGGCGGCACTGGAGGCTCCGCGGGCACTGATGATGGCCGCTCCGCGCTGCTGCACAGTGGGGATATAGGTATTTTCGTACCAATCGCGCTCAACTTTAGTAATCGCCACTTCACCTTTAACCAAGGCATGAAAGAGATCGGGGTACTGTGTAGACGAGTGATTGCCCCAAATGGTGATTTTGTTGATGTCGTTAATTGAAACGTCTAGTTTTTGCGCGAGCTGAGTTAAAGCGCGATTGTGATCGAGGCGCGTCATGGCGGTGAACTGACGTGGATCTATGTCTGGCGCATTGCGTTGTGCTATCAGCGCGTTGGTATTGGCAGGGTTGCCAACAACTAATACTTTAATTTTGCGAGAAGCGTGATCGTTGATAGCCTTGCCTTGCACGGAGAAAATAGCGGCGTTGGCTTCAAGCAGATCTTTGCGCTCCATACCCGGGCCCCGCGGCCGCGCACCCACAAGCAGAGCATAGTCGGTGTCTTTAAAGGCTACATTGGCGTCATCAGTGATGACCAAGCCAGCCAATAATGGAAACGCGCAGTCATCCAATTCCATGGCAACGCCTTTTAAGGCATTCAGGGCTGGTGTGATCTCCAGCAATTGTAAAATTACCGGTTGATCTTTCCCGAGCATATCGCCAGCGGCAATTCTGAACAGTAATGAGTAGCTGATTTGGCCTGCGGCTCCGGTGACGGTAACGCGTACGGGTGCTTTCACGATAAATCTCCGCTGTTGCTAATAAATGGGGCTCAAGCGACACCTGAGCTGGGCGGCGCCATTATAGTGGACTCATGCCAAATGTCATTACACATGTCTCACCTGCGCGAATTTCCTGGCTGATCAGCCGAGCACCTGCTGATAGCGCTGTACCAAGGCTTGATAAACATCCAGTTTGTAATTTGCTGAGCCGGTATCAAGGGAATCCACGATTTCGGCGAGGTGCTCGTTGTCTTCCCTGCCCTGCCAATTTTTTTGATAGGTGCCGAGTTGGTAACCGTTATCTTGCCGAAAAAAATTCAACATATTTTTACCGATGTACATGCTGTAAAGCCGCTCAAAGGACAGATTAGCTGAGGCCATCAGCCCGGCAAAACGCGCGGTGGGGAATTGGTGCTGCGTCAACACATCCACCACAAATAATTCCACGCCACGTCTGAATTCTTCTGCTGCAATCGGCTGCTGCAAGGCCGCTAGGATACTGTCGCTCAGCGATTCTAGGTCGCCACCGGCCTGCATTTCCATACTCAAACCGAAGTGCCAAATATCCACCAACTCCAAAGCGACCTGCGCATGATCTGGGGATTGTTTTTTCCACCATTTCCAACCCTGATGGTCCAACAACTCTGCGCATTCAACCCAAATAGCACGGTACCAAGGAAAATTCTGAGCCTGCCAATCTTCGTGCACTTTCTGGTTCATGGCGTGCTGCAGTTCAAGCATGGCGTATATCTGTTGCTTCATAAATAACCCCAAAAGGACGCTGCGCCAAGCCAAGTCTTAATAAAACAGACATGGAATGGCAATAAATATGTAATTTCACGGGCCTAGTCTACCAAACATCAGCAGTTGAAGCGGGTTTCATCTGCATAGGCGCGGGAGGATGATTTATGCTGTCTTTGGCTAAAATTCAGTTTTACGATCACAAGGTTTTTTATTGGCTACAACGCCCAGCTTATCCAGCCATAGTGCTGCCAATCAGTAAAGCGCTCTCCTTTTCGGCCAACGGCCCCGCCTATGTCATAGCGGCCTTAATCTTGGGAGTGTGTCTGCACTTCCAAACAACGGCTGTGCTGGCGCTGGGTTTTACGCTAGAACGTCTCGTCTATTTCACCTTCAAACCCACCTTCAAGCGCGCCCGCCCAAGTGCAGCCTTGCCGAGTTTTGTCAGCCAAATTACACCGTCTGACCAGTTCAGTTTCCCCTCCGGCCACACCTCTGGCGCTTTTGTATTTGCCGGTTTAACCAGCCATTATTGCCCCAAGTTGTTACCCTTCTTACTGGTGTGGGCTTGTGGCGTCGGCTTGTCTCGCGTGCTACTGGGCGTGCATTTTCTGACGGACGTTTTTGCTGGGGCTTTAGTGGGCTGGGGTTTGGCCAGCGGTATCGAGGCTTGGTTATGAAAATTCTCTACGGCGTGCAAGCTACCGGCAATGGCCATATTTCTAGAGCCAGAGCGATGAATAAACACCTTGAGGCCCTAGGTGTTGAGGTGGACTATGTGTTTTCTGGGCGCGACCCCCAAGACTATTTTGACATGCAGGAATTTCGTAACCTGCGCTACCAACGGGGCCTTAGCCTAGCCCACACCGAGGGCCGTGTGGATATACAGCGAACGCTTCAGGCCGCTAGCCTGCCCGAGTTGATACACGACATTCGCGCCATGGACACTCGCAAATACGACTTAGTGTTGTCGGATTTCGAACCGATTGTAGCTTGGGCGGCTCGACGGCAAAAAACCTTTTGCCTGGGCATCGGCCATCAATACGCTTTTCAGGAGGCCATCCCAAAACAGGGTGAGAATTTTTTTCTGCGCAGTCTCATGCGCCATTTCGCCCCCTGCCAAACGCATTTAGGCATGCACTGGCATCACTTTAACTGCAACATCCTACCGCCCATTGCAGAAACTCAGGCAGACATTTCGCTACGTGATAAGAACCAATATTTGGTGTATTTGGCTTTTGAGGAAAAAGCTGCCATTGCGGAGTTTTTAGAGGGTTTTGAAGAGCAGACCTTCATTTGTTACGGCCCCTATAAAAGCTTTGAAAAGGTTAACAACATCCTGTTTAAGCCGGCCTCACGGGACGGTTTCGCACGCGATTTGGCCCAGTCATCCGGGGTGATATGCAATGCCGGTTTTGAGCTGCCCAGTGAAGCGCTGCAACTGGGGGTAAAACTGCTGGTTAAACCCTTGATCGGGCAATTTGAGCAAGAGTCCAACGCCCGCGCCTTAGAGGAGTTGGGACTGGGGCTTTCCATGACACATCTGGACAAATTCAAATTGGGTTTTTGGCTGCATCACTTCGAAGCGCGCCATATCCGCTACCCAAACGTGGCGCAAGCCATTGCCCAATGGTTGGTGGATGGCGATTGGCACAACACAGCGGATTTTGCGAAAGAACTTTGGCAACAGGTGGAGTATGTGCGGGCGCCTAGAGTGCAATCTGAGTGCCGATTCCCCAATCAAACAACTCGGCCGCACAGGCTTGAGGCGACCTTGTCAGGCTGCTAGCCCTGAAGATTGGGTAACAACGGCCCTGCACGCTTGAAGAGTCGTAAAAAATTTGCCGTGGTCTGCTCAGCAAGCTGCTCGACGCTCACGCCTTTCAATTCGGCGATATAGTCGGCAACTTCCCGCACGTATTGCGGCACATTAGGTTTGCCGCGAAAGGGAATGGGTGCCAAATAGGGAGAATCGGTTTCCACCAGCAAACGGTCCATGGGCATTTTTTTAACCACATCACGTAAAGCCTCCGCATTGCGAAAGGTGACAATGCCGGAAATAGAAATCATGTAGTTAAGGTCCATAGCGGCTTTGGCCATGTCCCAATCTTCAGTAAAACAATGCATCACCCCCGCAGACTCTGGCGAGCCATAGGTACGAATTAAGTTCAGCGTATCGGCTTTTGCCTCGCGGGTATGGACGATCACAGGCAAATCCAGCTGTGCGCCGGCGAGCAGATGGCTTTTAAAACTTTCCTGCTGAACCTGGGCCGAATCCCGCGTGTAGTGATAGTCCAACCCGCTCTCGCCCAGTGCAACAACGCGAGGATGATCCGCCCAAATAATTAACTCCTCTGGCGAAATGGCTTTCTCGTCAACATTAGACGGGTGCGTACCCACAGAGGCTACGACGCTCGGGAAGGAGTCGGCTATGGCTAATACTTGGTCCTTATTCTCAGCACTAATACAGACGCACAGAAATGCACTCACACCGCGGTGTTGTGCAGCGCTGAGCACCTCAGCTAAGGAATTTTGATGATGGGTTAGATCTACGCGATCCAAATGACAATGGGAGTCAACTAACATAGTGATACAACTAACAGGGTGATACAACTTAGAAAGAAGGCAGCGGCCTTACATGGTGTGCGTGGGTCGGTCGGACTCTAAGGTTCCCGCCAGGTAAGTTTCGATTTTTTTAGAGGCAACATCGCTGTCGAGATTAAATTGAACCCCTATGCCTGCAGCGCGGTTACCCTGCGCCCCTTTTGGAGTAATCCAAACCACCTTGCCCGCCACGGGAATTTTCTCGGACTCATCCATGAGGTTCAACAACATAAATACTTCGTCACCCAGGTTGTAAGCCTTATTGGTCGGGATAAACAACCCACCATTTTTAATAAAAGGCATATAAGCCGCGTAAAGCACTGCTTTATCGCGAATTGTCAGTGACAAAATGCCGTTACGTGCGCCACCTAAACCTTGCATATCTTGCCTCGTTATGGAGTTATCCGGCTAACATTAGTCATTTGCTCACCCCCTGTCCAGCCTCATCCTTTAAACAGCGCCGCCAACTCAATCAGGGTCTCGTCTATTACTAGGCCCGCATTGAGATTATTGCCTGAAAGCTGCAGAGCGCGTTTGCGCAACAGGCTCTCGTAAAACAGGTGAACCGCTTGCGGGCTACGCTCGCTCAGCAGTTGCTCCAAGGCTGATGTGCGAGGGCGGTTTGGCAACCACCGGCGGCTCATGGCTTGCTGTGCCCAAAAAATTAAACGCTCCAGTACGAGGGGCACGCCCATGGTGGTGAGGCTTTTACTTGCCGCGGAGGCAGAGGTTTGACCCTCGATGAGCTTAATCAAATGATCCGCCAGACTAAGACTGGATTCCAAATATCGGCTGTTTAACCACTCCAAAACCCGTAAGGGCGCGCCATTGGCCTGCGCCAAACTCAGCTCCGCATCCTTCACTTGGTGGCTCGCCAGCCACTCCAGCGCTTGCGCTTTAGTGGGTGGTGTTAGCACCACTCGGCTGCAACGACTCTTGATAGTGGCCAACAAGCGCGAGGGATGACTACTGGCCAGCACAAAAAATGTTTCGCCAATGGGTTCTTCAAGGTTTTTGAGTAACGCATTCGCGGCGTTGCTATTCATGGCATCCGCAGGCTCCACAATAATCACCTTACGCCCACCCTGCTGCGCCGTATTCGCCATGAATTCGCTCAGGGTACGAATTTGTTGGACCTTGATAACCGCCGAATCCTCTTCTGGCTTGAGGACATAAATATCCGGATGATTGCCCGCAACCAACAACTGACAGCTACGGCAAACGCCGCAGGACGCGCTCTCCACTGGGGCATCACACAACAAAAACTGCCCAAGCGCACGGGCAAACTCCAGCACACCAATGCCATCCAACCCGGTGACTAAAAGGCCTTGAGCGAGAGAGCCGCGCTGAGAAGCAGCGGCGATTTTTTGCCAAGCCGGCAACAGCCAAGGCATGGGCGGTTGCGGCAGTAAGCTGGGTACAGGGTTGGTCATGAAGCTATTCCGCCTAGCGCATGGTTTTTATCAGTAAAGGTTGCCAGAATGCCCACCTTTTACAGGTAAGCCTAGGTGATTCAGGTTATTTATCAGGACGAGCATCTTATCGCAGTGAACAAACCTTCAGGCCTCCTCTCGGTTCCCGGGCTTAGCAGCGATGAAAATCTTTTGGCCGAGGTGTTAAAGGAATTCCCCAATGGCCGCACGGTACATCGGCTGGACATGTCCACCTCGGGTTTAGTCTTATTCGCGCTCAGCTACCCCGCACAAAAAACACTGAATCACCAATTCGCCACACGGCAAATCCACAAACACTACACCGCCGTGGTGGAGGGCGTATTGAGCGCCGACTGCGGCGAGATAAATCTGCCACTGATTTGCGACTGGCCCAATCGCCCGCGCCAAAAAGTGGATTGGCAGTGCGGTAAACCCGCCCTCACACACTTTGAAACGCTTGAACGCCGCCCTGCTCTCAACCAAAGCTTAGTGGCACTTTACCCCATAACCGGTCGCTCCCACCAACTGAGGGTGCACTGCCTAGGCATTAACCACCCCATATTAGGGGACCAGCTCTATAACCTGCGGGATTCCCACTTGGGCGCCCCGCGCTTGCTGCTGCACGCCACTGGTATCTCACTTAGTCACCCTATTACACGAGAGCCGTTAAACATTAACTGCCCGCCGGATTTTTAGGTCTCAACCACGCTCAACCAAGTGACTAGGATCATTACCAAGCAGGAAGCCCCACAACTCTTGCGGTGAAACGGCCCACTAGAACTCCATTAACCGATACCGCGTACCACGGCCACCCGCCGAGGTTTTTTGTAAACACCCTCTATTTAGCAAATCCACCAAATGGCGTGTTGCGCTAGCTTTACTCACTTTCGCAACTTTTTGGTACTGCCCTGCGCTAATTCCCTCTGCAAACCCGTTTTCACCGCCATCCAACAACCTGTTTAGCACCTTGCGCTGCCCAGGCAAAAATTCCTCATTTGCAAACGCCTGCCAAAAACGCTGCTTCATAAACGTGGCTTCAATGGTATGGCTAGCGGCTTGCAGGCTGAGCGTAAGTGTCTGTAAAAACCACTTTATCCAATCCGTAATATCCAAGCCGCCGCGCTGGGTTTTTTCCAAAATACGGTAATACTCGGCGCGCCTATCCAAAATACTGGACGACATGGCAAATAAGCGAATGGATTGTGTATCCCCCTGTGCCAGCGCCATATCCGTTAAGGCGCGAGCCATGCGGCCATTACCATCATCAAAGGGATGCAGGGTAATAAACCATAAGTGTGTAATTGCCGCGCGAATAAACGGGCAGGTGGCCGCCGTAGCGGGTTGGTTAAACCAATCAATAAACACAGCCAGCTCTTGCTCCAGCCTGTGCCTTGGCGGCGCTTCAAAATGCAAACGCGGTTTATCCAACCGGCCAGACACCACCTGCATAGGTTCTTCCCCCCGCAGCTCCCCAACACGCAGGCTCACCAACCGCGGTTGATCATCGGGGAATAACCAGCCATGCCACTGCGCTAATCGCGCCACGGAAAGCGGTTGCCGGCAATTGTGAATAGCATCCAGCGTAAGCTCCGCCAGCCCCTCCGTCTTGCTGGAGGTCTGGCCCGGCCCGCCTTCCTTAACGCCCAAACGTTTCGCCAAGGACGAACGCACCGAGGCCGTATTCAACGCCTCCCCCTCAATAGCGGAGGACGTGACGATATTGTGGAGTAATGCCTCCAAGGCCGACTGGGCATCTAACCCGGCGCTGGTACTGCCCATACGCCCTACCAACACGCCCATACACCGATTGGCAGCGCCAAGTTCGCTGTGCAGCGCCTCCAAATTCCAATGAAACTTGGGCCAATCCGATTGCTGCCAAATCCAGCGGTCGGCGGGTGTGTATTCGGTCATAGCTTCACCTCAGTCAATCATGAGCCGAATAAACCCCTTATTCGGCTCACCTAATGAGCCAAATCATAGGCGCAATCGGCTCATCGCTCAAGCCTAGTGGGCAGGTTCGATTCGCTGGCGGTCATGTGAAATGGCGGTGGGCTTCGGTATACGAGCGGCGTTGGCGTTAATACTTTTTGCTGAGCGCTTTAAAAATACTGCTCGCCACGGTTACCTACCATGAACCCGCAGAAACCGCCCCCAGTGGCGACTTTTGCCACTTTAGTGCCAAGAATTAAAATAACCCACCCATAAACCCCCAACCAAAACTCAAACACCACCACTAAAAATCCATTATTTTTTTTAATTTTCCAAGCAGAAAATTAAGCCTTTAGTATTAGCCTCACAACACGTCAACACGCATGCAGCGCCTTACTATTTGGCTGATTTTTATTTTGCAACACCAAAACAAAAAAATATTGGCGGGGATTTTTTGGGTGTAGTAGTCTGCCGGCCTAATGCGCCTTGCGAACGGTCGCGGCTATTTTTTTGTGCTGCTGGCACAATTCAAAAACCAATAAGGCTTGTATAGCGGGTCACTTCCCGCGTGGAGTATTTTGGTGATTGTGGGTGCGGTGGCGTTTGATTGCGCCAGATTTTTTGATTGCCCATCTGCGCGAAACTGCAATGAAGATGGCGGGTTACGCCTTTGGCCAAACAACCCGAGCCACCCAATGCAGGTGCAAATTTATTGGTGTAGGTGCGAATTTATTCGCACCTCTTGGCATTGGCTTGCGCACCATTGTGCGAACACATTCGCACCTACGAGGAAGGTTTTGTGCGGGTGGGGTTTAATTATTTTGACCCCGCAAAACAAACCATGGCCCTCGCAAACGGATGTTTGGTAATTTTGGATGCTTTAGCGTTTTATTTTTGAGTATTTTTTATTGTGTTTTTGCGCGAAATTGAAATAGAAATGAATTTAACGATTTGCAACGCCGACTAACCCGCCCCACGGACCGTACATTTTTCCAGGACTAAGTAGCCATGTATTTTTATTATACCCGTCGTGCCAACTGCCTAATTGACCCGAACCTTATGAGACAAGCAATGCCTGCCACGCCCACAAATTGTTGTGCCCGCTATGTGAACCTCGCAATATTAGTGTGCATAGCTTGCGCACCTATAGCTGCAAAAGCCGATGATCAAAATAATCTAATTTGGTGCAATAATACCTCAAGCGACTGCAGAGTTTTTTATCACGACCCTTCGCAGCCAGCCCAGGAAGCTTGTAACGATCTTCTTCGCAGCATGCGATGGTGGAACGCCAACAGCAGAGATGCCACCCCCTCCACTTTCACCCTAAATACTTGCACTCTGATTGGAGAAGCAAACCGAGTTAACAGTGAGAGGTTTGAGGAACACATAGGCTCATGGGTGCAGTATATAAATTTCAGTTTCACCTGGACTGAAAACGAAAGCGGTGAAACCAGGAATGGCACACACACCCATTATACCGTTACGGGTTATCTCCCCCGCTACACCGCCAACCTAAACAAACTCCTAGAGCCACCTAAAATGTGTGCAGGTAACCCCGTCGAAATTAGCACTGGCTATAAAGTGCAACGCGAGGCTGAAAATTTTGGGCTGTCCGATTTACCCTATTTTATTTCATACATTGGTGAGCGCGCGTCAGTGATGCCCATTTGGGGTAACAATTACCGCAAAAAGATTACATTTTTTAATTCAAACAACCCGTTACACGCCCGCATCAAAAGCAGCATGCATTGGAGCAAAGAGGATGCTTGTCACAACGGCTGGCGCGACATTCAAGGTCAACTTGGTGAAGCTTGGCTGGGAAATGCAGTGGCAACGTTTAGCTGTGGCGCCTGTGACATAACCCTTAACGGCGCCCACATTGCCACCCTAACACTGACACCCGACGGCGTCCCTCACAGTGGAATTACCGCCACCAAGCAAACCGAAGTACGCGTACAGCGCGATGACGGCAGTGAGCTTACGTTTGTGCGGGACGATACCTGCAGCGTCGGCCAATGGCGCTCTATTGATGGCCACCCCAACTATATTTTGTCTGCCGACACAAACGGTAATTTCCAACTCCAATTGCCCGACGGCACCCTAGAAAGCTACAACGCCGCCGGCCTACCCGCCACCATCACTACCATCAATGGCGATAAACAAACCCTCACCTACGACCCTATCACCAGCAACCTGCTGAGCGTGACCAATGGCAAGGGCCACCGTTTAGACTTTGGTTATGACGCAAATCACATAAACCGCGTAACCAAAAACGGCAGTAAAACCACTCAATTCAATTGGGGTGCCAACAATTTGATCAGCACCATCACCCACCCCGACAACACCACCCGCCGCTACCACTACGAGGACCCCAACTTCCCGCAAGCCCTAACCGGCATCACCGACGAGCGCAATGTGCGTTTTGCCACTTGGCGTTACGACGCCCAAGGCCGGGCCATTTCCAGTGAACACGCCGGCGGTGCGGAAAAAACCTTACTGGCCTTTAACCCCGACGGCAGCACCACGGTAACTAACGCCCTGGGTAAAAAAACTAACTATTTATTCGCCGATATATTGGGAATGAAGCGCGTAACCAAAGTCACCGGTGAACCCACCGCCAGCTGTCTTGGCGCCAACCAAAACTACACCTACAACGACCAAGGGTTTGTAGACACCCAAACCGATTGGAAAGGCAACGTCACCCAATTCGGTTACGACAGCTACGGCCGAGAAACCCGCCGCACCAGCGCGTTCGGCACGCCCGTCGCCCAAACCACCCAAACCTGTTGGCACCCCACACTCAACCAGCGCAGCCGATTTATTGAAGCCACCAAAGTCACCCTTTACGACTACTGGCCCAATGGTCAACTGAAGTCTCAAACCATTAAACCCCGCCCTGCCGGCGTGGTTGACTGCACTACTGCGCTGTAAAAAAGGAGCCCACATGAACCCGATTATTCGCCACCTAAAACCCCTAAGCCTCGCCCTGTGCTTGGCCCTTAGCGCACCTTACGCCCTAGCCGACCAAAGCTGGCGCTACACCTACAACGACCAAGGCCAAGTGCTTACCGAAGACGGCCCGCGGGTAGATGTAGTGGATGTAACCACCCACACCTACAAGGCCGATGGCCTTACCCGCGCCAGCACCACCAATGCCCTGGGGCAAACCACACGCTTTAACAGCTACGACGACGAAGGCCGCCTCACCTCCGTCACCAACCCCAACGGCGTTACCAGCCTGCTCACCTATCACTCCCGGGGCTGGTTGCAAACAGTTACAGTGAAAGACCCCGGCGGCAACAGCAGCCCAGACGCCACCACTCGTTACGACTACGACGCCGTAGGCCAGCTGACGCAAGTTACCCTGCCCAATGGCGTAATCACCCACTACCAATACACCGACGCCCGCCAACTCAAAGCCGTGTACAACGACGCCGGCGAACGCATTGACTACAGCCTCGATGCCAACGGCAACCGCAATCAAGAAACCATCAAACACGCCAGCGGCCAATTGAAGTACAGCCTAGCCCGCACCTTTGATGAACTCAGCCGCGTCATGGACATCACCGGCAACAACGGCCAAAACACCCACACCGGCTGCGACGAAAACGACAACCCCATAGCCAGCACCAACGCCAAACAACACCAAACCCAACAGCAATACGACGCCCTGAACCGCGTTAAAAAAGTGATAGACCCCAGCCTTAACGAAACCAATTACAGCTACGACGCCCAAGGCAACATTCACACCGTTACCGACGCCCGCGGCAACACCACCACTTATGACTACGACGCCCTAGGCAACCTGGTCACCCTCACCAGTCCGGATACCGGCGTTACCCAGTTCGAATACAACGAAGCCGGCAACAACACCCGTAAAATCGACGCCAATGGCAATGATGTGCGGTACAGCTACGACGCCCTTGGCCGCGTTACCGCCGTCAGCTATACCAACAGCCCCAGCGACAACCTAAGCTACAGCTGGGACGACGCGACCTCCGGCAACTTCGGCCTAGGCCACTTGGCTAGTGTCACCAATAGCAGCGGCACCACTGGTTTTAAATACGACTACCTAGGCCGCGTAGTGCAAAAAAGCTACAGCATCGCCAGCCGCAACTACAGCCAAGAATACGCCTACGACCTCAACGGCCTGCTTACCCAAATCACCTACCCCAGCGGCCGCGTAGTCACTTACGGCTACAACCCCCAAGGCCGCATTACCTCGGTAAGCACCCAAACTACCCGCTTGGCCCCGCTGCAACCGGTGGTGGTGGATGTGACCTACCAACCCTTTGGCCCCACCGCCACCATTGTGTACGCCAACGGCGTTACCCAAAACTGGCTGCGCGACTTGGACTACCGCATAGCCGCCATAGACGCCATAGCCGCCAGCGGCAACCTGCCCTTGGACTTGGTGTACCACTACGACTTGGCAGACAACATAGCTGCCATCATCGACAACTATTTTATTAACCTCACCCAAGTATTCGGCTACGACACCCTAGACCGCCTAACCCAAGCCCAGGGTAACTACGGCCAGCTCACCTACAACTACGATGCCGTAGGCAACCGCACCGGCCAAAGCCGCCAAAACGCCGGGCAAACCAGCACGCAGCTGTACATTTACCCTACCAACAGCAACCGCCTGAACCAGATTACCGGCAGCAACGCCCAAACCCTGGGCTACGACAACAACGGCAATACCCTCAGCCGTACCAATACTAGCGGCACCACCAATTGGCAGTACGACGCCACCAACCGCCTGCGCGCCGCCACCACACCCAGCACACCCCTAAGCTACGCCTACAACGCCTTTGGGCAACGCGTCCTCAAAACCACCAACACCAGCAGCGAGCACTACCACTACAACAGCGCCGGGCAAATCCTCGCCGTGAGCAATGGCGCGGGCGTGGCGGTGAAGGAATACATTTATTTAGAGGATCAGCTGGTGGGCCTGTTAGCGGACACCCAAGGGTCGGCGTATCCGGGGGTGGGTTCTTCGAGCAGCTCTAGTTCTTCGAGCAGTTCCAGCTCTTCCAGCAGTTCTAGCTCATCGAGCAGTTCTAGCTCTTCCAGCAGTTCTAGCTCATCCAGCAGCTCCAGCAAAAGCTCCAGTTCTTCGGCTAAATCCTCAAGTTCTAGCAGCGCTAGCAAAAGCTCCAGTTCTTCGGCTAAGTCCTCAAGTTCTAGCAGCGCTAGCAAAAGCTCCAGCAGCGCCGGTTCCTCGGTGAAATCCTCAAGCTCCAGCAACGCTAGCAAAAGCTCCAGCAGCTCCAGTGCTTCGGTTAAGTCCGCGAGCTCCAGCAGCGCCAGTGCTTCCGTTAAATCCTCGGGTTCAAGCTCCAGCGCCTCAAGTAAATTAACCGCTAGCCTAAGCACACCCATGCTGGCCAACCTCGAGATGGCCAGCCTATGAACCTACTAACCCCCGCAGCCTTGCGCCGCCAGCTGCAAACCTTAATGGCGGTTTTTATTGGTCAAAGTGTTCAGGAGATGTGTATGAGTGGTGTGGCGGCGTGTAATCGACTTTTTAAAACCCTGTGCCTAAGCGCCAGCCTGCTGCTATGCGCCCTGCCCGCGCAGGCGGAGTTGCAATTATTTTTTGTGCACAACGACCACCTCAACACCCCAAAATACCTCACCGACACCACCGGCAAAGCCGTATGGCAATCCCAAGCCACGCCCTTTGGCGAGGTAACGGAAAATGGGGATTTGGATGGCGACGGGAAATATGTCACTTTAAATATGCGTTTTCCTGGGCAGTATTGGGACCATGAAACGGGGACTAGTTATAATTATTATCGGGATTATGACCCTAGCCTTGGGCGGTATGTGCAGAGTGATCCGATTGGGTTGGGTGGGGGGATTAATACTTTTGGGTATGTATTGCAAAATCCAATTCGATTTTCGGATCCGTTTGGTCTTGCCCCATGGGATTACGATGGATACGGAGACACCTCCATATGTTCATATTACGAACAGCGTGCAAAGGAAACTTGTGGAGATTTAAAAAATTACTACTCGAAAGCAGGGGCGATTTGCAGAGGAAAAGAAAGTGCCATAAATTTCGTCGTAAATAGAGGAATTGAAACTTCATGGTTAACCGGCAAAACCACAAAATCTCAGTCTGACATTTACAATCAAATTAGAGCTGGCTTGGTCCAAAATGACTCACTTATGGCTGCGTCCAAGTGGGGAGTTGATGGGAATACAATCGACAACTATCACAATGTAGTTTACCGTGATGTTGGCTTATACACTGCTTTTTATGGCGGCAATTTACTCCCACAGGGGGTCTCGCCCAATCCCGTTCCATTTGATAAGGATGGGAAATTGAAGCTTGATCCTAGGCAGCTTTGGAGCCAAAAAGATGACTGCTCTTGCTCAGCAAAATAGTAGGGTGTAGTAAGTGAAAAAATTATTTGTTGCATTAAGAGTCATAATAATTTTAATTTTAACTTTGGCGTATTTATTCCTGTGTTATGGCGCCCTAAGGGAAAGCTACCCCGGTGCAATTGATTTGATTAAAAACGTTATTTTATTGCCCGGCATAATACCTTTGATCGGCTGGGTCATTATGGTAGCGAATGTAAAGATTCTGAACTTCATTAAATTTATTTTTTTGGCAATATTTTTGATTTTTTATCATGCGTACACATTTGCGTGGGCTGCGCATGGACCTGAATGGACGTATTGGATCTTCCAATGCGTTGAGTTAGTGCTGTTAATCCCAATAATAAAATTAACAGCTCGCAAGACGGATAGTTTATCGAGTAAACAGGAGCCTCGTATCGGTTCGAACTCCCATAAATAGCGATAAAGGGGTCAGCGATAAAGGGGTCAGAGCCCTTTATTCAAGATCAATGGGGTCAGACTCTGAGGTATCCCCACAAAGTCATCCCGAAAACACCTTGTTTTGATAGCCGTGTATTTTCTCCATTGCATCGATAAACCGCGCTGGCGACAGGAAATCGGGTAGTAGTAAACCAAGTTTAAGAAGTTGCCGAG
>CAMCXE010000030.1 GCA_945882995.1 Thalassocella blandensis
AGCGTGGTGCCAATCCGCGGCTGTGAAAGCGCCGGAAAATTGCGGTGCTGTGGGGTAGGAGGTATAGCGTGGGCCGCTTAAATCGTGGCGTGCAATTAGGGTTTGGTCCCAGAGTAAGTGTGTGGCTTGTTGCGCGCTAAGGCTGCTCATTGCTCTGGGCTTCCAAGTAATCGTGAATTTTGATTCTAGGCGTGGAAGTTACCGGCGCGTTGATGTGGGTCAATTTCCCGTGGGCATTGTGCGGCGGCGCGGTTATTATGTGCAGTCTGTCAAACGAGGAAACATTATGTCCGTGGATTTAGCGGCTCAAATGAAGCTGGGCATGCGACGTTTGGCGTCTGGCGTGTCGGTGGTAACGGCCTTGAGCCCAGAGGGTGAACAATTCGCCATGACCGCCACCTCGGTAGCGTCAGTATCCACAGCGCCCGCCTCGCTGTTGGTGTGTGTGAACCAAGACGCGCGCATGGCGCCACTATTGGCGGTGGGGCTGCCATTTGCGGTGAATATTTTACATTCCAGCCAGCAAGCCATTGCACAGGTGTGTGGCAGCGGGGCCGCCAATGCCGAACGCTTTAATAGCCCGCTTTGGCAACAAAGCTCCGGCGGCGCGCCCTATTTGCAAGCGGCGGAAGCGGTCTTTCAATGCCAGATTGCGCAACTGGTTAAACACGGCACCCATACCATTGTCATAGGCAACATCCACGAGGTGAGTGTCTCTGCGGCCCCCTATAGTCCATTGGTCTACGCGGATGGCCGTTATGCCAGTGTGCTGGGTGAATAATTGTTAGGGCGCCGGGTAATTCCTTGGTTGTGGTGCGGCGGGCTGTTAGTCTCCGGCCTCTTGCCGGATGCGCTTACAAAGCTGGTGGAATTTAATCGCACGGCCATTAATCAGGGCGAATTTTGGCGCATAGTGACCAGTCAATGGGTGCATTTTGGCTTTAACCACAGCCTGATGAATGGACTATGCTTTGCCATTGTGCAATTCCGATTATTAAAAGATTTACCCTTGCGCAGATGGCTAATTACCCAGTTGGTGGTGCAATTGGGGGTGGGGTGTGGGTTGTATTTCACTCTGGGCGACGGTGAAATTTATCGCGGTTATTCCGGTGCTTTTTGTGGGTTATTGGCGTTCGGTTTATTGTGGAACCTGAGTCGGGATACTTGGTTTTTAGCGGTGGTTTATGCTGGCCTATTGCTAAAAATTGCGGTAGAACAAACACCCGGTTACAACTTGGATTATTTAAAAAATGTTATGGATTTTAGCGTGGCGGTGGATGCCCATTTATTCGGCGTTATTACGGGCAGCCTTTGGGCCGGTGTATGCCGAGGGTTAGCTTGGCATGCGGGCCGCAGGCCGGCAGCAGCGCGAAGCGAATAAAAAATTCAGTTTACTATTGGCCTGGCAACAAAATGCTCGCCGGCAATATTGTTGAGTACATAAAAATGCGCTGCGTCCAAGGTGTTTCCTGGCCAGTATTTTCACTTCCTAACTCGCGAGGCAACTTTATGTGTAATGGAAATCGTCCCCTCAGTATTTGGCTGCTGATGTTACTGGCGTCGGTAAGCCTAAGCGCGCTAGCCGCTGACTGTTATCAACCATCCCCCAATTTTATTAAGCAAAAAGATGCCTATTACAATCTGGTTAGTCCAGATTCGGTGCCGGTAAAAGACCAAAAGCAAATGGTGGCCTTGGCTTCAGCCCTTGGTCAGCGTCTGAGCGGCCAAAGCCATCGAGTGGAGTGTTTGGGTAGTGAAAAGGCCCCGCGTTTAAATTATGTGGATACCCAAGTTCAGGCCCAAATCCAAGCCAATTTGACTGAAGGCTTAGTGTTGCGCAGTGATTTTACTAATCTAAAAACCAAAGTCAAACAGGCCGATAAATGGGCTTTTTGGGGTGCGGCATCCGTATTTAATTTTGTGAAATTAGGCGAGGGGCATTACGCCTTCGTGCAAAAGCAGCGTCACAGAAAGCAGGCAGTCAATTCCGCCGCACAAAACTCCGACCAAACAACGGGCCTGGTCACCGGCAGCGGGCTGGAGGAAATGTTTGTGGATATGCAGTTTCTTGATAAAACCTTGGAATTGACTATTGATCGCTATATCAATGGCTTTTATTACGCCACAGATCGCCTGACGCTGGGGCGCTGAAAACATAAATTGCAATTGTTAAGGCGGCCTAGGCCGCTTTTTTATTGTCAACAAAAAAATCTGGCGTTTATTTATACTCGGAAGTCTTTGATAATTAAGGGTGCTTCTCAAGTGCGGTTTGACGATCCAAAAACGCATGAGCAAACCACCTAATTTAATTAATTTACGCGCCCTTTGTTAAGCGCTGCTGCCGGTGGTTTAAGTGTGAGCATGCCTCATTGTTTCAAATACACTACGCATTGCGCGCTTGTCAATTTTTAGATTCTCTAGGTGGGTAAGGTGGGTATATTGTTTTTCCGCCTGACCATTGGCACCTATGAAAAATAGGCAATATTAGCAGGCACGCCCAGGGGACGGCATCAGCTGCTTTATCCAGTGAAGCCACCAGCTCACCGTTTGCATCCTTTTTGGTTTCGGATGATTTAGTATTCGTTGCCGATTTGCCCTCCACAATCGTCTCCGAAATCTGCGGAGCTTGTCCCGATTTGTCCGCCGGTTTAGAGCTCATAGCCGTGGCATTAGTTTTATGGGCATTGTTGGTTGTGCAGCCCGCCATGCTAAAGGCGCCAAATAACGTGACTAATACAATTGATGTTGGCTTAATTTTCACAAGAATTTTTTTCATTCTGAATCCTTAATGTTGCAATTTGTAAGCGAATTAAACTACCCGACGCGTAATGCCTTGTCCAATTTGAAATGAACCCGCCCTGAAATAGGAATGTATTTCTACTGCTAACCCCATTTAGGGCGAGGGCAAGATTGCCAGAAAAAACCTAACTGGCCTTGCACTCAAATTCTCGATACATCACTTTCGGCTTTGCCCGCTCAATTCATTCTTGAATCGAGGGTTTTTGACCAGCAAGCGGCTATTACTTGGGCGCAGTGTTTTTCGTGCAAAGGTCTCCAATAGGCATGTTATCTTTGGCACTATCCGACGTTATTGTCCCCTGTAAAGTTCAAGGCTTGACCATGAAAAGTCCAAACCACCCCAGCAATAACATCAGTCTCAACCCCAGTAACACGCCGGATATTCAAGCGGTAATAGCCGCCGTGGATCACTCCCGTCGCCACCTCTTCAAAGCCAGTGCATTGGCTGCGGGGGTTGCTGGGTTGCAGGCCTGTGGGCTACACAAACTAGCGCCCACCGCTGCGGTGCCTGCATATCCCGGCTTCGGCGGCATAGGGTTTAACTCCATTCCGGCGGTTACTGCACCGGTGGAGGACCGAGTTCGTGTGCCACCCGGCTACCAAGTGGAGCCCTTAATCAGCTGGGGCGACCCCATTCTGCCCGGCGCGCCAGCCTGGCAAGAAGATGCCAGCCAAGACGCCAGCACTCAGGCTCAGCAATTTGGTATGCACAATGACGGCATGCACTACTTCCCCTTGCTTAGCGCCGGTAAAGGCAATAACGCAGGTCTTTTGTGTGTAAACCACGAATACACCCACGAAGAAATTCTGCACGGCGCCGAAGGCATGAGCGGCGGAGCAGGGGTTACCCTCGCCAAGGTGCGTAAATCCCAAGCGGCACAGGGTGTCTCAGTGATGGAGGTACAAAACCGCGCCGGGCGCTGGCAACTGAACCCTAATTCGCCTTACGCTCGACGCATTACCGCCAATACACCCATGCGCATGGCTGGCCCTGCGGCGGGGCACGCACTGCTGAAAGCGGTTCGGTTTGAGGTGAGCGCCACCGGATCTAAGCCTGTGGGAATGTTGGATGGCTTCACCGCCCTCGGCACTTTCGCCAATTGCGCCAATGGTTATACCCCTTGGGGCACTTACCTCACCTGTGAAGAGAACTGGAACCAAATGTTCGGCGGCACGCCGGGCCAGCCAGTTGGCTTGGCGGACCCCAAGCAGGACGCCGCACTACGCAAAAGCTACCATCGCTACGGTGTGAAACCCGCGCAGCAGGCGCCTTGGGGTCAACGGGATCCGCGTTTCGATTTATCACGCAATCCCCTCGAACCCTATTTGTTTGGCTGGGTGGCGGAAATAGACCCTTTCGACCCCGCCAGCGTGCCGGTAAAACGTACTGCCATGGGCCGCTTCAAACACGAAAGCGCGCAAATGGCGCTGAGCGATGAAGGTGATGTGAAGCGTTTGGCCTATTACATGGGGGACGACGAGAGCAGCGAATACATTTACAAATTTGTGGCCAGCAAGGCCTACGACCCCAACAATGCTGCAGCCAACCGCGACCTGCTGGATGCAGGCACACTCTATGCCGCGCGCTTCAGCGCAACACCCGCAGGCCCCGCCAACACCTTTCGTGGCCAGTGGTTGGCCCTAGTGCCTAACGCGCCAACGCTCATCGATAACCCCGCTCGCCCCGGCCAGCAGTACCGCCTGCGCGACTTGCCGCAATTCGCCGCCGCTACCGACGCCGAGGTGCAAGCCCTCATTTTAATTAACACGCGCCAGGCCGCCGATGCCCTCGGCGCCACCATGATGGACCGCCCCGAGTGGACGGCCCTGCGCACCTATGCCAACCAGCAGCACCTGCCCTACAACGCCCAGCGCCCACTGGAAATTTATTGCTCACTCACCAATAACAAACAGCGGGGCCAGCTACCGCCGTCCGTTAATCAACCCGACGGCAGTACCGCCGCCGGTTCTGCCACGCCCCCTGTGGATCACGCTAACCCGCGCCCGGACAACGTCTACGGCCAGACTATCCGTTGGCGTGAGGCGGACAACCGCGTTACCGCCGAGCACTTCGAATGGGACTTACTGGTATTAGGGGGCGATGCCCAGACCACCAAAACCCTACCCGCCAGCCACAACCCCACCAATTTAGTGGGGCCGGCACCCGGCAGTGGCGGTTATTACCAAGGCAATATTATCGACAATAGCCCAGCCCACCCAGCCCACCCCGCCAGCTTCGGCGGTAACGATGGCCTTTGGTTTGATGACCATGGCCGCCTGTGGATTCTCACCGACCAACCGGGGGCCGCCAGCGGCGACTGGAACCACATAGGCGCCAACAGCCTTTGCTGCGCCGACCCCGCCACGCGGGAAGTGCGCCGCTTTATGACCAGCCCGCCGCATTGTGAAGTGACCGGCATCACCAGCACACCCGACGGCAAAACCCTGTTTGTGGGCATTCAGCACCCCGGGGAAAACGCCCTGGCCGCTAACCCCACGGAATTCAGCAACTGGCCCCAAGCCCAATTTACCCACAACAGTGCCGGGCAAGCCTTACCCAACGGACCTAAACGACGGCCTAGGTCCAGCGTGTTGGTGATTACGCGCGCGGATGCTGGCATAATAGGTGCCTAAGCTTGTTGAGATGACCGGCGGGCAATTTTCGTAAAGTAATTCATTCGCACCCGTAATCCGTTACGGCCTCATTTTTATTCACAACTCTAGGAGAACATTATGAACAACCCCACACCCCACACCCCCGCTGGCGGCATGGCCGCATTAGGCGCCCAAAAAACCGCGGGATTATTAGCCGAGTTTCGCGATTTTGTGTTAAGAGGCAATGTGATCGATTTAGCCGTAGGTGTAATTATCGGCGCATCCTTCGCCAAAATTGTGGATTCCCTCGTTAAACATATCGTCATGCCCTTAGTGAGTTTATTGTTCCCTTCGGACCAAAGTTACACTGCGTGGAAATTAATGGTAGGTGCCAAAGAGATTCCCTACGGTTTGTTTTTAGGCGAGGTAGTGAATTTTCTATTTGTAGCCGCAGCGCTGTTTATATTTTTGGTTAAATTTTTGGGTTGGGTAACTCGCCGAAAAACTCCAGAACTGCCTGTAGCCGCGCCCGCACCTACGCTGGATCAGGAATTGTTGATGGAAATTCGGGATTTGTTGCGGAAGTCTTAGCACGCTCGGTGGGGTTGGCTTAACGCGTAACCCGCATCAAATTGCATATGGTAGGGCGCACCTTGGTGCGCCGTGTTAGTTGCTTCGAAGCTGTCAGTGCGGCGCACCAAGGTGACGCCCTACAAAATAATCATTTAACGCGAGTTACGCGCTCCAAACCGTCCAGTATTCTGGCCATCACCCTTAAGGCGGCATTATGCCGCTTTCCAGTATATTTTCGTTATTTGTCGCTTTGGTGATTTTGGCGGTAATTCCTGGTCCAGGGGTTTTTGCGGTTGTTGCGAGGTCAATGGCTTCTGGGTTCTTTCATGGTTTGGTTACCGTTTTTGGAATTGTTTGCGGTGACTACATTTTTATCCTGCTGTCTATTCATGGTTTGTCCGCTTTGGCTAGCGCCATGGGCGATTTTTCTGTATTTATAAAATATGCCGGCGCCATCTACTTGGTTTGGCCAGGCATAAAGTTGTTCTTAGAAAGGCACGCCTCCGTAGACATTCAGCCAGCGTGTAGGGTGAGTTAGCCAAAGGCGTAACCCACCATTTTAAGGCCAATTTCAAACGCATCTAAGGTTGTAAATCTGGAAAGGCTAAGCTGCGTAGGATAAGAAATGTCTGTTCCTCATTTGCCAGGGCCTTGATCCATCCGGCGTATAAAAGCTCGCAATAAACCAATCACGCATAGCCTTCAAGTTGGCAGGGCAAATTTTCCGCCTATACCGGCGCTAGATTTCGCGATTGCACAGCATGTAGCTCGTTAGCCAAATACAAAATGCAATATTCATGATAAATAGCGCGCCAATTCGATCGGTGCTCGTCTGCGAGCAAAAACAATCGGAGGCTTTGCAGCTTCGTGCGTCGCTCGGCAACTCAGCCGATCGAGATGTTTTACTCGAAAACCCTGATGCTATCGAACTCTCTATCGAGCAAATTGCAGGTGGCAATGTGTTCGTCGTTGAGTCAGATGGTTTGATCGTAGGCTTTGCCGCAATTGTTCCTAGGGCAGATGGAGACTCGGAGCTAGACGCGCTGTTTGTTGAACCGGAAAAATGGCGACACGGTATCGCCCTAATGTTGATCACCCACTGCCAAGATGCAGCACGCCAACGAGGCTCAAAAACCATTTACGCTATAGGAAACCCTCACGCTAAAGACTTCTACAGCGCTGTTGGATTCAACCTTGTGGGAACGACGCAAACCCGATTTGGCGTTGGATTGCTGTTTTGCCTGGCGGTAGATTGCAATCATCCTAGGGTTAACACTTCCTATGCAGCGGACAGGAAAACGCCGCCGGCGCAGCTTTGAGATTGCCAAACGCACCTAATTTGAGACTGTGTTGCAGGGCCGCCGATCTATAAATAGTCACAGCAAAAATTGGGCGGCACTAAGCTGCCAAGCTTGCCACTGAGCGGTGAGTGTAGCCTCTGGCTGAGTCCAGCATGGCTAGCCGTTAAACCCCACCAAAAAACAAAGCCCCGCAAGACCTTATGAATCCTGCGGGGCTTTTGTTTGCAAACTGTGTTTGCCAAAGCGCTATGGTGTAGTGCTGCTTCCGTCTGAGTCCGTAATTTCCATCGGTGCAATCCGTTAAAAAATTAAATTGTCGGTGCAGGACAATTTAAGCGCACGCGCCTTGTGCTGTTCTCACGATTAAAAACCACCTAGCCTGCTAGTGCAGGTATTCCTTGGACCTGTACATCCCCTGCCTTCCTAGGCTTGCTCCCAAATCTTCCGTTAGCGTCCGTATATTTATCCGTTTTTGCTTCCTCGCCTTGTCCCTGTCTGTCCGTTTGAATCCTTATTGCTGATCCCTTGTACCTGTTCCTTTGAGTAGTCCCTTGAGTTTCCCTTGTGTATCCTTACTTATCAGCGGCTCCCGACTTGCCGTGGTTGCCCCTGGTTGGCCGGTTGCTGCTAGATATTCTCCGTTGATGGGAGTAAGTATGGTCCAAGATTGGGGAAGTGGTTAGTCGCCGACAACCGAAAGCGATGTGCGACATTCGCCTCACCCTAGGCGCTATGTGCCACTAGGTTTGTGGGCGTGGCGCCTGGGCTTGCAAGCCTCTACCCGCGCCCGTTGGGCGCGGTGGCGTCATCAATTGCGAGCCGGCGGCGTGCCGCGCTCACAGGGAAGCTTTTTGCGTTATGCTTAGCGTCCCTGAGGCGCGTTACTGCGCCATTGCGGCCCCCTCATTCACTTACTCCTTTACGGTAGAGCGCCATGACACTACTGAGTCGCCTGTTTAGATCCAAACCCAAAATTCTCACGCTTGAAGAGCAGCTTGCAGTGCTGCCCAGTCAAACTCAGGCTCAGCTTGCGGCCCATATTGCCGGCGACGGGCCGGACGCGCTGCGTGACGCGGCGGTGGGCTTTTTAGCCTATGGGCCGGAGCTATTGGGGTTGGCAGGTTCCAGTGCTGCCAATCGGCTGCAGGCTGCCGCGCGTAAGCGTATCGGCCAGTTGCTGGATGCAGGGCAGTTGGGGCTTAAGCAGCTCAGTGCAGAAGTGCCAAAACAAATTGAGCTGGTAGCCTTGGTAAGTTGTTCCGCGCAGGCGAGCTTAGACGTGGTAGCGCAGATCACCAGCCCGACCTTGTTGGTTGAGCTGGCGTGCAACGCGCCCACCACGCAAATTCGCCAAACGGCGGCGGAGCGGCTTGAGGGCAGGGCAGAGCTGGAACAGCTGGCGAAAGTAGCCCAGAACAAAGACAAAACCGTATTTAAAATTGCCAAAAATAAACTTGATGTATTTAAGGCGGAAGACGCGACTAGGGCGCAGTACCACGCGCAATTAAATGGCCTCTGCGAAAAAATGGAGAAACTTACCACGCACCAAGCGGACCATTTATATAAGGGCAAAGTGTTGGCCTTGAACAACGAGTGGCACCACGATGCAATTCATGCGCCTCAAGACATTATGCAGCGTTTTCAGGCCGCGCTGGAAATATGCCAAACGCGCATAGCCGAACGGGCAGATATTATTGCTAAAGAAGAAGAAACCATTCTGCTCGATGCACAAGCCAAAAGCTTTGTTGACGCCGCGGTGACAGATGCCAAACAGCTGATCGTCAGTTTATATGCGGCGACGCACATAGACGAAATTGTTGAAGCCGATTTCAATAAAAAATTGCACGATTTAACGCAGGCTGTACGTTTAGCGGCGTCGCGCAACATTTCTGCGGCGGCCCAAATTGCGCATTTTGAGGAATTAAAAACTCGCGCGCAAAATCTTGTGGAGCAACTCAAACAATCCGGGCCAGTGCACGAACTGGTAGCGGCCCTCCAAGCGGCGGAAGCCTCAGAGGTTGGCCGCTCCCTAAAAAATACGCTGCAGAAGCTGCTAGCAGAGGCCAAAGATTTTAGCGAAGAGCAGTTGCCTCCAATCGTCGAGCAAGCCAAGCAAGGCTTGCAGCAATGGAATATCAAACAGAAAAATTTGGAAGAACAGGCGAAGAATGTATTTAAAGAAATTACTGATTTAAGTCACCGCGGATTACGCGCCGCCGAACAGGGTTTTGTGCGCCGCGCACGCAGCATTCATAAAGAGCTTGCGGAAAAACGCCAGCAACTGGCTGAATTACCCGCCGCAATTGCCGCTAAGTTAGATGACCTAGATGGCGTTATGCATAAGCTGGGGGATTGGCACGAATTTGCGGTTACACCCAAAAAAGAAGAGCTGATAACACAGATGCAGAGCCTTGCTGGCAGCCGTTTGATGCCAGAAGATTTGGCCACCAAAATTCACGAATTACAGGATCAGTGGAAAGCCCTAAGCCGCGGAGGTCAGCAAAGCGATGAAACACTGTGGGAGCAGTTTCAACAGGCCTCCGCCACCGCGTTTGCGCCCTGTAAAGAGTATTTTGACCGACAAGCCGAGGAGCGCGACCGCAACCTAGAAAAACGCGCCACACTGGTTGCACAGCTGCAAGATTATTTAAAGCTATACGACTGGCCAAATGCTGTTTGGAAGGATGTGGATAAAACCCTAAAGTTGGCGAGGGAAGAATGGAAAACCTATTGGCCTGTACCGCGTAAAGCGGCAACCGAACTGCAGGTGCAGTTCGATGCGCTGCTTGAAGAATTGCACGGAAAAATAAAAGCGGAATATCAAACCAACAAAGATTGGAAACAAAAAATAATTGCTGAAGTGGCGAGTTTGAAAGATTCGGTAGATACCTCTGCGGCGGCTGAAAGAGTTAAACAGCTGCAAACACAGTGGAAAGCCATCGGCAAAAGCTGGCCAAAGGATGAACAAACCCTATGGAACGAGTTCCGCGCGCATTGCGACGCGATTTTTGAAAAACGTAAACAGGTTTTTGAAGAGGCTAACGCCCAACGTGAAGCGGTAATTGCCACGGCGAAAGATTTAATTGGCCAGCTTAAAGCACAGCTGGAGCTAAGCCCGGAACAGTTGGCTGCAGGCAAGCAGAAAATAGCCGAAATTAAGGCGGCGTTTGAAGCCCTGGGTGAGCTGCCTCGTCAAGCGGCGAAGGAGTTGAGCAGTCAATATCATCGCCATCTAGACGAGATTAAATTGGCCGCCGAACGTGCGCGTCAGGACTCTCAGGTGAAAAGCTGGCAACAAGTCGAAGTGGCCGCAGAGCTGGTTCGTCAATACGAACTCGCGCAACTCAATGTGGGTGACATAGGCAGCGCCAAAGCGGCGGTGACAGAACTTTTTGCGCAAGTAGACGTTTGGCCGGCCGCCACCTTCGATATTTTACAAAAGCGCTTCGCTGCCCCCCTTAACACCTGGCATGTCCAGTTGGACGCTAATGCAAAAGCGTTAAGCGTGTTGGCCCTGCGCGCCGAAATACTCACGCAGCGCGATACGCCAGACGCCTATAAAAGTGAGCGCATGGCATATCAGGTAGGGCAGCTTAAAAGCGGGTTTGCTGAGCGGCGGGAATACACGCTAGAGCAACTGTTTTTAGAGTGGCTCGCGGTGTCGGGTGTGGCCGATGAAAAGTACGCCCCCGCATGGGAGCGGTTTAGCGCCTGTCGTTAATCAAGCGGGCAGGTAAGCGCATTCAAGCGTCGTAAACGTCGGCCTTGTAATGCGCTTACCCTTCGCTGCTTTAGGGTCGTGGAGCGCTGGGCTAACCCAGTAGTTGTGCCAGCTGCGTTTTGATTGTGGCCAGTTCGAGCTGCACTTCATCTAGCGCTAGCTCTAGGTACTCAACACGTTCTTCTAAGGCGGAATTAGTCGGTGTGGCAGTGCTTCTGGCTGGCCGCTCTTGGAGAGTTTCATTGTAGGCCGCTTCGTCAATTTCACCGCTGAACAGGTGGGCATAGCGGGATTCCCGTTTGCCGGGCTCCCGGGGTAGCTTGGCTAACAGCGGCTCGCTGCGGCTCATCAGGTGATGCAGACATTTTTCCACCTGTAGCACCTCGTCGAACTCACATAAGCGCTGGGTGCGGGTACGCAGCTCGCCGGGCGTTTGCCAGCCGCGCAAAAATAACACGCAGATGATGGCCAATTCCTGCGGGTTTAACTGCAGCTCACTGAATTGGGTGTTGCAGAACCGGTGCTGGAATTTCACCACCCGGCTGCCCATGGCCGAAACCTGGGATACCAGATGTTTTTTTGCCAAGGCGTCCAGCGTTGTCTGTACCTGAGCTTCTAGCAACTCCATAACGGGTTCCCGGTTGCTTTTTTGGTTGCAGGCAAGGGTTAGGCTGTTAAGCGACAGGGGGTACTGATCGGGCGTGGTGACGGCTTTTTCGATCAGGCAGCCGATAACGCGTATTTCGAGGGCAGACAGGTTGAGCATGAGGGATTCTCTGGATGGAAAACTCGAGTTTACAGACAAAAGACTGAGAAACTGAGATGCGGGTTGAGAAAAAAGCTTAATACTAGACCCCTTGCCTTGCTTTGGTTCGGAAGGGTGATTATGCTTCATGGGCCTTTAGTCTATGCGCCGTAACTGCGCAGGTGCCCAGCACGCGGCATTATGGTTACAGATTCACCAATAAATAATAACGGGAAGCGGGTGATTCCGCCCTTTTGACACGGGTTTTGGGTGCTCCTACAGGGCCAACCCTGCCGCCTTGGATCGAAACGACTGACTGGGAAACATTATGTCTATAAAAAGCCGTACAACAATAAAAACACTTTTGCCCGCGCTCTTCGCACTGGGTTTGTCGCTGGGATTATCTGGGTGTGGAAACGGTGGCGATAACGGGTCAACGTTGCTGGGGACCCCGACTACGGGTGCTGGTAGCTCCGCTAGTTCAGCTAGCACTTCGGGGGGGAGTTCTAGTGCTGCTAGTGGTTCTGATGCTTCTTCGAGTTCGAGCAGCAACGCTGCCGGAGGCTTTGTTGAACCTATTAGCAACAAGACTGTTGTGGCGAAAATTAGCACCAGCACGGGTAATGTAAAATTTGGTGAAAATCGTAATTTCACAATAACCTTCACCGATTCCAAAGGGGCAGCATTTGTGCCCATGAGCACCATGGATGCAGTCTCTCCTTGTATCACCGGTGGCACCGCTCGGCTGTCAAAGCCTGTCTTGAGTGCAAATACAGTTTCGTTTTCTTACACGCCCAAAGGTTGCGTGGGCGATGATACGGTCACCGTTTCAGCGGCTGGTGATGGAAAGATCGTAACTGTCGGCAGTGTTAAATTTGTAGACGAAGGTGATGCAGTTGCTTCAATTAATTTCGTCAGCGCGGTGCCGGATCAGTTAGCGATTTCAGGTAGCGGTACAGACAACGAAGCAAAACTCACGTTTTTAGTAAAGGGACAAAGCGGGGACCCCATAGAGGGGCAGGCAATCGATTTTACGGTGTCGGGGGCCGCGGGCGGCGTCACTGTAGTTCAGCCTTCTGAAACGTCAGATTCGAAGGGGTTGGTGGTTGCAAAGGTGAGAGCTGGAACTACGCCCAATGTCGTCACTATAGTCGCTACACATAAGCCAAGTGGTCAATCGGCCCGGTCAGGCAATCTTTCTGTAGCGAATGGTTTGTCGGCACAAGGTTACTTTAAAATTGGTCTGGATGTTTTAAACCCCAAGGCGCTTCATCGAGGGAATGCTGACACTACAAATGTTACGGTGAACGTGAGTGATCGAGCCGGTAACTCAGTTGCAGATGGAACCGTGGTGAATTTTGTGAGCATTGAAGGCGGCGTTCCCTTCCCCACAAAGTGTATTACCAAGGACAATACTTGCTCGGTTGTCTGGAAGCCAGATCTACGAGATCCATTAGATGGTCGCGCACGAATATTAGCTACAGTGAAGGGAGCCGAGTTTTTTAAGGACAACAACAGTAATTTGTTATTTGATGATGGCGATTTCTTTGATTTTGCCACCGACGACATTGGTGAACCCTATTCGGATGATAACGATAACGGTAAGTATGATGTTGGCGAATACTTTGTTGACTCGAACGCTAATGGGCGCAGAGACTCTGGTGACGGTAAATGGAGCGGGCCCAACTGCAAACACTCCGAGCTTTGCAGCACCAATCAGACCTTTGTCGACTTGGGGGCCTCAACCAACGTTTATATGGCCGATTCAATTTTTAAAATTTGTGCCTTCGGGGACTTTGGTAAAGCGCTTAACGTAACGCCCGGCAGTATTGCGGCATGGGGCGGCCTGTACCTGTCTGACGGCAATGATTTTGCCCAAAATATTGGGCATGTTTGCCCCACGGGTAACCCGCCTGCCGCAGGTACCAAAATAACTTTTTCAGTTACCGGAGGAACCATAACCAGCGGTTCTTCTCAAGTTGTACCTTCCAACTCGACGTCTCCTGTCGGGGCCTTTGGTATTTCATACAGGGCGGGTGATAAAGAATCCAACGAACAGCTGATCATGAAGGTTGAGATTCCCGGAGAGGTCGCTCAAGAAGTTTCTTGGCGCATTAATGTTGTTAGCAAATTGCCAGGAAGTTCCAGCTCAAGCTCGTCATCTTCTAGCTCAGGTGCTGGCAATAGCTTTGTGGACCCTGCAAGCGGCAAACAAATTTTTGTCGGCATCACAACAGACACAGGGGTTTTGGCATACGATCAAACGCGTTACGTAACCCTCACCTTTACGGATGCGACTGGAGATCCTGCAATTCCAACGAGCACATTGAAGGCTGCGTCGCCTTGCAGCGTGGCTAGTAGAGCCTTGGTGTCCAATGCCGTTCTGACTAGCAATTCTGCAAAGTTCAATTACACCGCTAAAGGTTGTGTTGGGGAAGACCTATTGTCATTTACAGCCAATAGCGGCGCCACAACAACGCCAATTACATCGACAACCATAACCACGAAGGGTGAATCAGTCGGTTCAATAACATTTGTGGGTACGAGTCCTTCGCAAATTGCCATTGCGGGAAGCGGTGGTACTGAGGATGCAATTGTGACTTTCAAGTTAGTCGGCCAAGGGGGGGCTCCTGTCGTCCGTGAAAAGGTGGATTTCAGATTGGAAGGCGCGGCAGGGGGTGTGAAATTAGAAAGTTTGTCGGGCTTATCCGATGATTCCGGGATGGTTAGGGCGACAGTTCATGCAGGAACAACCCCGAACACTGTTACCGTTGTTGCTACCCATGCGCCCACAGGGTTAACGGCTCCCTCAACAGGCTTGGTTGTTGCCACGGGTTTGTCCGCGGAGGGTTCATTTAACATGGGTCTTACTAAGGTCAATGTTAATGCTTTCGACAAACTCAATGTTGAGCCGACGGATGTTGTCGTCGCCGTGACTGATCTGTCAGGCAACCCCGTTTTGAACGGTACTGTGGTGAACTTTATCAGTGAAGAGGGGGGGGTAGTTACGCCATCCTGTACGACACTCAATAATACCTGCACCGTTACTTGGAAGCCTGATGGCCGTAAACCTGCTGACGGTAGAGTACAAATATTTGCAACCGTAAAAGGCACTGAGCGGTTCGATGATAAAAATGGCAACTTGTTATTTGATGATGGCGATATTTTTGATGTGTTGACTCAAGATTTAAGCGAGCCATATTCGGACAACAACATGAACGGCAAATACGATCTCGGCGAATATTTTGTGGACTCTAATCACAATGGCGCAAGAGACATTGGTGATGGGAAGTGGAATGGCTTGAATTGTAAGCACTCCACGCTCTGCGGCCCCACACAAAATGTGGTTGATCTTGGCAAGCAAGTGACGGTTTACATGGCAAAAGATGACAGTCCTCAGCTTTGTCGTCCAGGCACTTTTGGCAGTACGACTCTTTCTGTTGGGCAAGTAACCACTTTTTCTGGGCTGTACGTTTCGGATGGAAATACGGCGGCGATCAATATACTGGCTGATCCACTTCAAGGCTGTGATAAAGGAAATCCGTTGCCTAATGGAACTACGATTACCTTCGGAGCTACAGGTGGAAGTATCCAAGCTGGCAATTCGTATGCGATTGGTAAGCGAGAAACTCGACCTACAGGCCCTTATGCTGCGACTTATAAAGCACCCGACACAGCGGGCACAGTCACTATGACAATGACAATTGCTATTCCTTCTCCGGGCGCACCTTATGACGCAATTACTTACTACTACTCGTGGAGCATAACCGTTCAGTAATACGCGACCAACAAAGCAAAAAGGGCGCCGTACGGCGCCCTTTTTGCTTTGTTGGTACTGAATATTCAAACAATGAAATTCGAAATTTTAGAATGGTTATCGATGGCGCTGTTAGTTTCATTTTTTGCTGGTTGGAATTCGTTTTGTATCTAGGTTGCGCGAATCGGTGTCGCGCGGTCATAGCTGGGATGGCAACGCTACTGAAATATGCGGTGAGTTTCCTTCTCCTCCATTCGTTTGTTCTGCACTCCACTATCAAAGTCAGCGAATTTATTTTGGGGTAATTGACGTGTTGGACTTGGAGCAAAAATGAACATAAAAGAATTTGCGCAAGATGATTGGGGAAATGGCTATTTTGCCGACAAAGGGTTGTACGTTCTAAACAATGCAATACAAAATTGTTTGTGCCGAAAATTAGTGGCTTGGATGAGTAGCGACGCTGATTGTCGGTGGAGCGCTGCCGGTGTTGGTCGTGATGGTGGGTTTCAGTTAGATTTCAGCATTCGGCGTGATCAAATCGCTTGGCTGAGCGGCTGTGAAAACGCAGCAGTGATTGAATATTGGGAAATAATGCAGTGGGTGCGAGAGTATATAAACCGCACTTTTTACCTAGGCCTTTTCGACTACGAATGCCATTTCGCGCACTATCCTGTAGGCGCATTTTACAAAAAACACCTCGACGCATTTGCTGACCAAAACACCGAAAAAGGCAATCGCAAACTCTCCACAATTCTGTATTTAAACGAAGACTGGCAGCCGGGGGATGGCGGTGAACTGGTGATTTACAAGCCCGGCTCCGATGAAGAGCTGGTTCGCGTAGAGCCGCGATTAGGCACGCTTGTGATGTTCTTAAGTGAAGAGTTCCCCCACGAAGTTTTGCCAGCCAACAAACCTCGCTGGAGTTTAACTGGCTGGTTTCGCACGCGCGGGGGGCTTTAATTATCCGCTATGGCATATTGCTCCAATAAAGCCAGCATGGCGCCAATAGAGCGTATTGAGGCGGTTTCTTCGGTGGTGTGATAGCCAGTGGTGGGGATTTGTAGGGTGGCCCCGGAAATCCCATGGTTTGAGGCGCTGATGATGCGGCCCATTTCGGTACTGCCAAGGCTCATTTCTGGTTTGCCTTCTTGAGCCCGCTGCAGGTTTTTGGTGGCGATATATTCGTCTTTAAAACTATATTCGATACCCAATACCTGACAATAATTTTCAAGTTTGTGGACCATATCGCCGTTGAATACGGCGTTATTGTCACGGTGCCGCAGCACCAATAATTGGGCGTCGGCTTCTTCGCTAGTGGCATAAGGGCTGGTGTCTAACACAATAAGTTCTTGTGTGCTTTGGTTGAAGCGTTGAAACCATTCGAGCATGTAACGCCAGCTGCGCCCAGCCTCTTCTTGGGCGGTGAAAAAGGCGGTGCCTTGATAGCCGCGGCGGAATAAATAAATTAACACTGCAGCGGAAAGCACGTTATCTAATTGAGCACTCAGGCGTCCGTCTTCAGTTTTCACTTTGTCTTGAAAAGCCACCGGGGTGCCGGCCACCACATGCTCTAAACCCTGCACCTCGAATACCATGTTGCCACGTTGTGGGCAGAGGTAGACCTGAGTGATTAAGCCCTTGCCACGATAAACCCCAGACCAGGGTTCATAGGCCGTAACTTGCGTATTGATGAAGCGCTCGGAGATGGTGGCGAAGGTCTGTTCGGATACGGAATTGCCGATTAAATCACCGCGGTTACTGGCAATGAATGCCGCGTACTGAAATTCGTTGGGCCCGGTACAAATAAGGCCGTGGCGGTCAATATGGGCCGACATAAAACGGCTGAGGGGTTTTTGCCCCTGTGCCACCAACAGGCCCTCGTACCAAGTCACATGAACACCCATCTCTTCTAATTCCCGCTGCAGGGCGCGGAAAAATGAGTGTTCGGCGCTTACTACGCTTGGGTAGCGAATTAGCAACTTGAGTATGTCGAGCAGTTCGAAAAAATCGTGGGACATGTGCTTTGACCTGCGGGGCAAGCGTCCGTGTTGCCGTAAAACGGTGAAACAAAAACGGGCGCTAGCAGCGCCCGTTAGGACTAGCGCTTAGTGCCGCGAAGTATTAAAAGCCAATGTTGAAGCCTAGATTAACGCCTGAAAAGCGGTATTTTCCTTCCTGCACCAAGCGAAGGTATTCCAAATTAATGACGGCGGTTTCACTCAGTTGAAAACCCATGCCGGCGCCAAAAGAAAGGCCGGAAAGGTCCAGTGCGGTGTCCGCTGATTTGTTGCTGGAAGAGGCGTTAAGTTGCGTTACGCCAACCAATCCGTAGAGCTTGGCGATATCATTTTTTAGCTCAGGCTTAATATACAGGCTGGCGTAGTTGTCGAGGTTGACTTCGGTGGGGAGCCCTACCGTTGCTTTATTGTTTGTGGGCTCGGTTTTGGCGGTCGCAGTGGAGCTTTCGAGGCCCACGCCCACGCGGCCCTCTATGTTGATCATTTTCCAGACATTGATGCCGGCCAAGGCTTCGACGGAGGAGAGTTTGTATAGGTTGTCGTAGCCGCTTTCCTTGAAGTTCCAAACTCCTATACCGCCACCCGCATAAAATTTCTTATCGTCTGCATGTGCGCTAGCGGCAAAAACGGACAGGCTTATAAGCAACAGCTTTTTCATTCTGAGTGTTCTCCAAGGGGTGGGCGAATGATCGCCGATTGTTATTGTTTCCTCAGCTTGGCAGTGAGACCGCCGCGAGCAGGGTGAAGTATTCGAGTAATTGTCACGATTGTCAAACCATGCTAGGTATCCGAAAAGCCGCACGGCGCCTATCTGTGGAGCCTAGTTGCGTCTATAATGCCGGCCTCCTTAAACCTAGAAGCCTCAGTTGGATCACCAAAGTCTGCGCAACCCCTTGGCGCGCCTAGCAAAAGTTAAAAATCACGAACAACCAACCAGGTTGCCCGTCATTTTTAACTTTTGCTAATCACACCAATGGATTACACAGCTTTTTGGCGCCCAACTGAGGTTTCTAGGTTAAACCTCACTCCGCTCCAGAGGAATCTCTTGTGATAGAAAAATTGCGCAATATCGCCATTATTGCCCACG
This sequence comes from Thalassocella blandensis, assembly GCA_945882995.1. Lineage (GTDB taxonomy): Bacteria > Pseudomonadota > Gammaproteobacteria > Pseudomonadales > Cellvibrionaceae > CAMCXE01. The sequence continues at coordinate 18,597 of CAMCXE010000030.1, forward strand.
TAGACCATGGCAAAACCACGCTTGTTGACAAGCTATTACAACAATCTGGGACCCTGGATCGAAAGGATCAAGGCGCTGAGCGCATCATGGATTCCAACGATCAGGAGCGTGAGCGCGGCATTACCATTCTTGCCAAAAACACCTCAATTAAGTGGAACGACTACCGTATTAACATCGTAGACACCCCAGGCCACGCCGATTTTGGTGGTGAAGTTGAGCGCGTGTTGTCCATGGTGGATTGTGTGTGTTTGCTGGTAGATGCTGTCGACGGCCCTATGCCGCAAACACGCTTTGTAACTGCCAAGGCGTTTGAGCAGGGTTTGAACCCTATTGTGGTTATCAATAAAGTTGACCGTCCTAGTGCCCGTCCAGATTGGGTTGTGGACCAGGTTTTTGACCTGTTCGACCGCTTGGGCGCCACCGAAGAGCAACTCGATTTCCCGATTATTTACGCCTCCGCCTTAAATGGTGTGGCGGGCCTCTCGCCAGATGCTATGGCAGAAGACATGAGCCCGTTGTTTCAAATGATTGTGGACCGTGTGCCGCCGCCGAAGGTGGACGTAGACGGCCCTTTCCAAATGCAAATCTCCGCGCTGGATTACAACTCTTATGTGGGTGTTATCGGCGTAGGGCGCATCACCCGCGGCCGCCTGACACCCAACAAGCAAGTTGTGGTTGTTGATTATCAAGGTAATAAGCGCAAGGCGAAGATTTTGCAAGTTATGGGTTATCGCGGTCTTGAGCGAATTGATACGCTTGAATCCAGTGCTGGGGATATTGTTTGTATCACCGGTATCGATAAGCTCGGCATCTCCGACACCTTGTGTGACCCAGATTGTGTTGAGGCTATGACTCCGCTGACTGTGGATGAGCCTACCGTGAGCATGACTTTCCAAGTGAATGATTCGCCTTTTGCCGGTTTGGAAGGTAAATACGTTACCTCGCGCAATCTTAAAGATCGCTTAGAGCAAGAGTTGATCGCCAATGTGGCCTTGCGTGTTAAGCCCGGCGAAACCCCCGATAAATTTATTGTGTCCGGCCGTGGTGAGTTGCATTTGTCGGTGTTGATCGAAAATATGCGTCGCGAAGGTTTCGAGTTGGGCGTTTCACGTCCGGAAGTGGTACAAAAAGAAGTGGATGGCGAAATCCATGAGCCCTACGAGCAGGTGGTGATCGACGTTGAAGAAATGCATCAGGGTTCGGTTATGGAAGAGCTGGGCATGCGTAAAGCCGAGCTGACCAACATGGTGCCGGATGGCAAAGGCCGTACGCGTTTAGAGTTTATTATTCCCTCGCGCGGTTTGATCGGTTTTCGTGGCTCCTTCCTCACCATGACCTCCGGCTCCGGCATTATGACCAGCATTTTTGATCATTATGGCCCCGTAAAAGGCGGTGCGATGGCTAGCCGAAAAAATGGCGTATTAGTGAGTATGGTGCGCGGTAAAACCTTGGCGTATGGCTTGTTTAACCTGCAGGACCGTGGCCGTATGTTCTTGGGCCCCGGTGAAGAAATTTACGAAGGTCAAATTGTGGGTATTCACTCCCGGGATAACGACTTGTGCATCAACCCAACTAAAGCCAAACAGCTCACCAATATTCGTGCGGCGGGAACCGACGAAGCCTTGACTCTGGTGCCACCAATCCGCCACACATTGGAGCAGGCGCTGGAATTTATTGAGGAGGATGAGTTGGTTGAAGTGACGCCTAAAAATATTCGTTTGCGTAAAAAATTGCTTACTGAAAATGAGCGCAAACGTTACGCCAAGAAATAAGGCGATTTAAACCAATAAAAAAGCCCGCATTTAGCGGGCTTTTTTATTGGGGCTACACTCAAACCTAGAACACAGTTGGATCACCGAAGTCTGCGCACTAATGGATTTCACAGCTTTTGGGAGCCCAACTGAGGTTTCTAGGTTTAAAACCGCCTAACTCGATGGCTATCATCTTCCTGAATGGATAATTCATCGGCAGCATTTTTCAAATAATCCGCGTCGGTTTCCGAGGCCAATTTAATCATGAGTCGCAAATCGTTCGGTGAGTCGGCGTGGGCGAGGGCGTCTTCGTAGGTGATACCGCCCGAATCATATAAGTCGTAAAGCGCCTGATCGAAAGTTTGCATACCCAGCTCCGTGGACTTTTTCATCAGCTCTTTAAGGTCATGGACATGGCCCTTGCGAATCAAATCCGACGCCAATGGGGTATTCAGTAGAACCTCCATACAGGCGCGACGTCCATTGCCATCGGGAGTAGGAATGAGTTGCTGCGCGACAATAGCCTTCAAATTCAGGGATAGATCCATCCATAGTTGCGAGTGACGATCTGCGGGAAAAAAGTGAATAATCCGATCCAGTGCTTGGTTGGCATTGTTCGCATGGAGCGTACACAAACATAAGTGGCCCGTTTCGGCGAAGGCAATGGCGTGGTCCATGGTTTCACGGGTGCGCACCTCGCCGATTAGGATTACATCGGGGGCTTGGCGCAGGGTGTTTTTCAGTGCGACTTCAAAGGATTCGGTGTCAATTCCCACTTCGCGCTGCGTAATCACGCAACCTTGGTGCTGATGAATAAATTCGATGGGGTCTTCGATGGAAATAATATGCCCTTTCGAATTGCGGTTGCGGTGGCCGATCATGGCGGCTAGGGAGGTCGATTTACCTGTGCCAGTTGCCCCCACAAAAATAATCAGGCCTCTTTTGGTCATGGCCAGTTCTTTAACTACCTCTGGCAAGCCGAGGTCGTCAATTTTGGGAATATTGGTTTCAATGCGGCGCAGTACCATGCCGGCTAAATTGCGCTGGTAAAACGCGCTGGCGCGAAACCGGCCAACACCGCGCACGCTTATGGCGAAGTTGAGTTCTTTCTTCTCCACGAATTCGGCACGCTGTTTTTCATTCATGGTCGAGAGCACCGTCTCACGGGATTTCTCCGGAGACAGCGGTGTGGTAGTTACTGGCACAATTCGCCCATGGAGTTTCATTGAGGGCGGGACACCGGCAGTGATAAATAAGTCGGAGGCGCCTTTTTCCACCATCAACTGCAACAAGCGATCAATATCCATTACCTACTCCTACACATTAAAATTTATCGGGCATTTTGGCTTTTTCGCGGGCAATATCCCGCGTGATGATGCGGCGCTCTACTAAATCACCCAGGCATTGATCCATAGTTTGCATGCCTACGCTGGCGCCGGTCTGTATGGCCGAATACATTTGGGCAACCTTATCTTCACGAATCAAATTACGTATTGCGGGTGTGCCACGCATAATTTCGTGGGCGGCTACACGGCCACCACCCGTGCGTTTTAGCAGGGTTTGGGAAATAACCGATTCGAGGGATTCGGACAGCATGGAACGCACCATGGATTTTTCGTTGGCGGGGAATACGTCAACAATACGGTCGATGGTTTTGGCGGCGGAAGTGGTGTGCAAGGTGCCGAATACTAAGTGGCCAGTTTCGGCCGCGGTAAGTGCCAACCGAATAGTCTCTAAATCGCGCATTTCACCCACCAGAATGATGTCGGGGTCTTCCCGCAGCGCAGAGCGTAAGGCTTCAGCAAAACCGTGGGTATCGCGGTGCACTTCCCGCTGGTTGATCAAGCATTTTTTGCTTTCATGCACGAATTCGATAGGATCTTCGATGGTGAGAATGTGGTGGTATTTGTTGTCATTAATAAAGTCGATCATGGCGGCTAGGGTGGTGGATTTGCCGGAGCCTGTGGGCCCAGTGACTAACACCAAGCCCCGTGGCACTGAGCAGATGTCCCTAAACACTTGGCCCATGCCCAAGTCTTCCATGGAAAGCACCTTCGACGGAATGGTACGAAACACCGCGCCAGCACCGCGATTTTGGTTGAAGGCATTGACCCGGAAGCGGGCTACACCAGGAACCTCGAACGAAAAGTCGGTTTCAAGGAACTCCTCGTAATCCTTGCGCTGCTTGTCATTCATGATCTCGTAGATCAGACTGTGAACCTGTTTGTGGTCCATGGGCGGCAAGTTAATACGGCGTACATCGCCGTCGACTCGGATCATTGGCGGTAGCCCAGCCGATAAGTGAAGATCCGAAGCGCGTTGTTTGGCTGAAAACGCGAGTAGCTCAGTAATATCCATAACTAAACCTTAGTGATTGGCAATGGTAGAGGCGCATCTTCCGCCTTTTGTCAGGGGGTTTACAACACGCCATGGGGCGTTTTTGTCAGATTGATAAGTATATGCACAAGATCGCCGACAACCTAACCCAAGTTAAACAAAGCATTCAAGTTGCGGCACGGGCAGCGGGCAGAAATGCGGACCAGATCAGGCTCTTGGCTGTAAGCAAAACCCAGCCTGCCGAGGTTGTGGCGCAGGCGTATGCGGCAGGGCAAACCCACTTCGGCGAAAATTACCTACAGGAAGCATTGGGCAAAATGGCCAAGCTAGAGAGCTTGCCTTTAGTGTGGCACTTTATCGGCCCGCTCCAAAGCAACAAAGCCGCTCTAGCAGCACAGCATTTTCAGTGGGTGCACAGTGTGGACCGCCTTAAGCTGGCACAGCGCCTTAGCGCTGCACGGCCGGCCCATTTGCCGCCGCTGAATATTTGCATTCAGGTCAACGTGGATCGACAGGCCACCAAGTCTGGCTGCTCGGTGGAGGGGCTGGCAAGCTTAGCGGCGGCTGTTGCCAAACTACCCAATCTCACCTTGCGGGGGCTAATGGCGATTCCCAATCCGGACAACTCCCGTACGGCTTTTGCCGATTTGCGGCGGTTGCTCGAGGATATTAACTTGATGGTAGGCTTGCAGTTGGACACCCTCAGTATGGGGATGTCGGCGGACTTGGCCGAGGCCATTGCCGAGGGGGCTACACTGGTGCGAATAGGCACCGCCATTTTTGGCGAGCGCAACCTATAGTCAGTGGTTTGGCAAGCACAGTCAGCGATGCGGCAAAAGTAGCATCCAGTTTATTCAATCCAGCATGTGGAGTTCTAGTAGTGATAAAAATCAGCTTTATTGGCGGCGGCAATATGGCGCGCAGCATTTTAGGAGGCCTTTTGGCCGAAGGGTTTCATCCGCAGCAGTTGCGTGTAAGCGGCCCCCGGCCTAGTAGCTTGGAGGCGCTGGAAGCCGAGTTTGGAGTGACCACAAGCCAGGACAATATGTCGGTTTGTGCCGGTGCCGATGTTATTGTGCTGGCGGTGAAGCCTCAAGTGATGCAGTCGGTTTGTGAGCAATTGTGCGGCCATATCGCGGCCGATACCTTGGTGATCTCGGTGGCGGCGGGCATCACTTGTGCCAGCCTTAGCCACTGGCTGGGCGGTCAGCCCGCCATTGTGCGCGCCATGCCGAATACGCCCGCCTTGATTCGCGCGGGTGCGGCGGGCTTATTCGCCAATGCCTTGGTAACACTTGAACAGCGCGCATTGGCAACGCAAATTTTGGGCGCGGTGGGGTTGGCTTGTTGGGTGGAGCGGGAGCCATTGATTGATGCAGTTACCGCAGTCTCTGGCAGTGGCCCCGCTTATTTCTTTCTATTTATGGAAGCAATGATCGCCGCCGCACAGGAGCAGGGTTTGGACGCCGCTACCGCTAGAGCGCTCACCCTGCAAACCGCGCTGGGGGCCGCCAAGTTGGCGCTGAGTAGCGGCGATGACATAGGTGTTTTGCGCCGCCGAGTAACCTCGCCCAATGGCACCACGGAGCAGGCTATAAAATCCTTCGAGCAAAGCGACCTGCAGGGCATGGTGTCAGCGGCTATGACGGCTTGCCGTGCTCGCGCCGAGGCGCTGGCGCAAGAGTTGGGCGCCTAATCGTAGCGGCCATATTTTCTATTCAACTAATTAGCGACTTTGGGCATTAACAATGAGCACCCTTATTGAAATTTTAATATTTTTGGTTCAAACACTCGCCAGCGTTTACTTGCTGGCAATTTTGTTGCGATTTCTAATGCAGTTGGCGCGGGCTAATTTTTACAATCCCATCTCCCAGCTGGTGGTCAAATTAACGAATCCAGTGCTCCTGCCATTGCGCAAGGTTGTGCCAGGTCTTTGGGGCATCGACCTTGCCTCGTTGATCTTGGCGCTAGGGTTTCACTGGTTAGTCTTGGAAATATTGGTACTGTTGAAAGCGGGAACCCTGATTTCGCCAATTACGGCGTTGATTTGGAGTTTGATTGGCAATGCCCTGTATGTAGCGAACATCTATCTTGTCAGTTTTTTTGTGATCATGATCGCCAGCTTTGTTGCGCCCTTTAGCAGACACCCAGCGCTGGTACTTATATTCCAGGTGGCAGAGCCTTTCCTTGCGCCCTTTCGACGACTCATACCGCCGACTGGCGGAATAGACCTTTCACTGTTTTTCGCCAGTATCGCGCTGTACGTTATTCGAATGGCGCTTAATGGTATTGCCGGCGAGCTTGGTGTTCCCGGGGGCTTGTTGTTAGGGTCTTTGCCATTTTAAGGGCGCCTCCGTAAATTCACTTTTCGCGCTATCGCTGCGTTATTTCCGTGCTCAGTCGGTCATTTATACTGGGCCGCATAAACCCCCTCCCTCCCAATGTCATTAAGTTAAGAAAAATCCCTTTTAAAAACAGCACACTAAAGGCATAATCCACACCAGACTTTATTGGAGCCCCCCCATGAACTGTACACAAACCGCCCCAAATTGTACAAAATTTGTACAGCCGCCTAGCTCACCCTGA
>CAMCXE010000031.1 GCA_945882995.1 Thalassocella blandensis
ATTCCGCTCCCTGAGCGAAGTCGAAGGGAGCCACTGCACCATAGCTCAGCCAACCCATTCCGCTCCCTGAGCACGCCGAAGGGAGCCGCTGCACCAAAGCCTCATAATCCGCTCCCTGAGCGAAGTCGAAGGGAGCTAATAGATCATCAATCAAGGAGAAAAAAATGCCTTACATGTACATACTCCACTGCGCAGATGGCAGCTATTACGCTGGCAGCACATGGAATTGCGGATTTTTACAACTATGAACACCCGTTTTTGCGTAGCGTGAACACTAGCGCTCACCCTTTTTGCAGGCTCAGTAATTTAACCTAAAGCGTTCACGGTTGGTCAACGTGTGCTTGATTTTTTCGCATCGATTCCCCTTTTACCTGTAGTTTTGTGGCGTTGTGTAGCAGTCGATCAAGAATCGCATCGGCGAGTGTGGGGTCGCCAATCGCTTCATGCCAGTGCGTAGTGGGCAGTTGGCTGGTGATGAGCGTGGCGCCACGTCCATGCCGATCCTCCATCATTTCCAACATGTCATTGCGTTGCTGTTGCGTCAGCACGTCCAGCCCCCAGTCGTCGATGATGAGCAATTCGGTTTTGGCTAACTGTGCCAGTAAACGCCCAAAGCTGCCGTCACCATGAGCAACCGTCAAGGTTTCAAACAGCCGGCTGGAGCGGTAGTAGCGCACCGATATTCCCTGTTCGCAGGCGGATTGCCCCAGTGCGCAGGCAAGGAAGGTTTTGCCGGTGCCGGTGGCGCCTTCAATGATCAGGTTGCGGTGGTGCCGTATCCAATCGAGTTGTAGTAGTTGCGCCACCGTATCTTTGTGTAGCCCTCGGCGCGCGCGGTAATCAATATCGGCCGCATGGGCATTCAGGCGCAATTTGGCTTGCTTGAGTAATCGGGTGATTTTTCGGTTGTCGCGGCAGGTGGATTCGCTGTTGATCAGTAACGCAAAGCGTTCGCAAAAGCCCAGTTCTTCATAGGTGGTGGGTTGTTCCAGTTGCCGTGAGAAGGCGTCGGCCATGCCGGTTAGTTGCAGGCTGCGCAGCTGTTGTAGGGTGTGTTGTGGGTTCATATCGAGTTCTCTTGTGGGAATATCACAAAACGCCTCTGGGAACACCAGCAAGGCATGGGTGCTCGCCATACGGCCAAGCGGCTCCCAGTTCAATTGGTCTATTGCGAAGAGTACGAGCGAATTGATGAAGCGTTTTATCGTGAAAAACAGGTTCAGGGCTGGGGTAGAAAGAAAAAGGAGGCGTTAATGACTGGTGATTTCAACAAATTGCATCAGCTGGCTGCTTGCAGGAATGGCAGCTCGCATTTACATGCGTAGGGGCGCCCCTGCGGGAATATAATTTTTTTATCACACGGAACGTAATATGGCATTTAACAAAAATATTCACCACCGCAAATCCATTCGCCTGCGCGGATACGATTATTCACAACCAGGTGCGTATTTCATCACGATATGCACCCACCAACGCCAACCGATGTTTGGCGACATTGTGGATGGCAACATGATGTTGAATGCGGCGGGAAATATGGTGGATGCGGTGTGGCGGGAATTACCCAACCATTATCCCTGCGTGGCGTTGGGCGAACATATCGTCATGCCCAATCATTTTCATGGTGTGGTGGAAATCGTAGGGGCACCCCTTGTGGGTGCCCTGAACCTAGAAACCTCAGTTGGGCGCCAAAAAGCTGTGTGATCCATTGGTGTGATTAGTGAAAGTCAAATTTGGCGGGCAACCTGGTTGGTTGTTCACCAAATTTAACTTTTGCTAGGTGCGCCAAGGGGTTGCGCAGACTTTGGTGATCCAACTGAGGTTTCTAGGCTGAATCACCTGGGTGCCCTGAATCACCTGGGTGCCCTGAATCACATGGGTGCCCATTCCGATAGCGCGCCGAAGGATGGGGCACCCACAAGGGGCGCCCCTACGGTTGGCGACGTGGTTGGTGCATTCAAATCATTGACCACCAATGGGTATATTCGCGGGATCAATGATACAGCTTGGTTGCCGTTCGATGGCCGTTTATGGCAACGCAATTACCACGAACACATCATCCGCAATGAAGAGGCATATTCAAATATCGCGGAATACACTCGCACCAATCCCCAGAAATGGCAGGATGACATTTATTGCAATGCAAGGGTTCAGGGAGGAGCTGAAGCATGGCGCATGAAAAACAAAATATCGAATGGAAAGAAAATTGGCGCGATGAATACATTAAACCTAGAAACCTCAGTTGGGCGCCAAAAAGCTGTGCAAGCCATTGGTGTGATTAGTGAAAGTTAAATTTGGCGGGCAACCGGGTTGGCTCTTCGCCAAATTTAACTTTTGCTAGGCGCTGCCCGGGGGTTGCGCAGACTTTGGTGATCCCACTGAGGTTTCTAGGTTAATTGCATGCGCCCCTTGAACGACAACAGGGTCCCCCGTCACAGGGCGAGAAATCAATGGCGCGAATGAGTAGCCTATTGCACCCCAGCCGCCTTAGCTATTTGCACCAACTGCATCAAGGTTTCTGGATAAACGCCAATATAAACCACCAGCGCTGAGGCGCAGAGTACCATCAGGCCGCTGGTGTGTTGGCCCCAGCCTAGCTGTGCTTCGAACTTGTGCATGCCCGGTTTGGCGAGGTAAAGGTTGACCATAACGCGCAGGTAGAAATAAATACCTACCGCCGAGCCAGCAACTATAGCGGCCAACATGGCCCAGCCCCATGATGATTGGAACGTCATAGCCGCCACAATCACGTAAAACTTGCCGATAAAACCGGCTGTTAACGGGATGCCGCCGAGCGACAATAAGGAAACTGTCATCAGCGTAGCCAAATAGGGACGGCGCCAGAACAGACCGCGTAAATCGTGCAATTGATCGGCATCACGGTCTTGACCACATTTAGACATGAGCGTGACGACACCAAAAGAAGACAGCGAGGTGACAACGTAAATGGTTAAGTAGGCCGCAAAACCTTCTACTCCGAACACAGGGCCGCCAGTCAGCAGCAACACCAATAAGTAGCCAAAATGCGCGATGGATGAATAACCCAAAATGCGTTTGATATTGTTCTGACGCAGCGCCAAGAGATTGCCGACCAAAATAGACGCGATGGCTATAGCCGCCAACGTGTGGAAGATGGCCGGAATTTGAAGCGCGCCAATGGCCTCGAGCAGCAAAAAGCGTACGGTCACTGCAAAGACGGCTACCTTAGCGGCTGTGGCCAGAAAAGCCCCCACTGGGGCCGGGGCGCCTTCATATACGTCGGGCGTCCACAGGTGAAAAGGTGCCAGCGAAAGCTTAAATGCCAAACCAATCAGTAACATAGCCAGCCCAATCAAAACTATGGGGCGGGCGTCTTCATGCAGCTGTGGGCCAATTTCGCTAAAAGCCAGGCTGCCAAACTGGGAATAGATTAGCGCTATGCCAAATAGCAGTACGGCCGAGGCGGTGGCTGACAACACCAAATATTTGATCGCCGCTTCCAGCGCTCGAGGGCGGTGAAACGAGTAGCCCACCAAACCGAAGAGCGACACCGACAACAGCTCTAAGCCGATAAATAGTGAGGCAAAGTGGTGTGCTGATGCCATGACAATGCCGCCAGCGGTGGCGATGGTCATTAGCAGATACATTTCTTCACGGTTATATTTAAAGCTGTCTATGTAGGTATTGATTAAGGTGACACTGGCCAAACCCGCCGCCAAGATCAAACCGGTAAAAAACAGGGAGTAGCCGTCCACAATAAACAGGGGTGTAACCGCTTGCGGGCCGACTTGGGCCGCAAAATACACCGATACTAAGGCGGCGTTTAAACCCAGCATGCAGACCAACGTGTTGAAGGCGTGATGGCGGCGCCAAGCGATGGAAAGCATGACCAGCACACTGGTAGCACAGGTAATAACCAGTGGCAGTAGGGCTTGAAATTGTTGAACGGTGAATGTCATGGCGACCTCAGTGGGCAATCGGTAAACCGGCCGACAGGTGGGCAGCTTGGGCAACAGCCTGCTGTACACCGGCCATCACGGCAGCGGAGGTATCAAGAATTGGCTGAGGATACAGGCCTAGCCACACCAATATGGCCATTAAAGTCAGCATCATACCCAGCTCACGCCAGCCCAAATCGCGGATCGGAGTTGCGTCTTGCGGTGCGCCATGAAGGGTGCGCTGCACCATAATCAAGGAGTAAGCGGCGCCCAACACGAGGCCCGAGGTGGCAAATAGGGTTATAGGCAGGCTAACCTTGAAGGTGCCAAGCAGGATCAAAAATTCACCCACGAAATTGCCCAACCCCGGTAGACCTAGGCTGGCCGCCGCAAAAAACATGGCCACCGGCGGCAGCACGCGCATGCGCGCATAAAAACCGCCCATTTGCGACATTTCACGGGTATGCAGGCGCTCATACAGCTGCCCGGACATAATAAACAGGCCAGCAGCGGAAATACCGTGCGCGATCATTTGCACCACAACGCCCTGCAGGGCAATCGCATTAAAGGAGTAGATGCCGATAAGGACAAAACCCATGTGCGAGATGGAGGTGTAGGCGATCAGGCGCTTGATATCAGTCTGTGCGTAGGCCACCAAGGCGCCGTAAATAATACCCACCACACCCAGCCACATGGCGATGGGGGCCAATTCCACTGAAGCATTCGGGAACAACGGAATTGCAAAGCGCATCATGCCGTAGGCTGCGGTTTTTAGCAGGATACCCGCTAAGTCCACAGAGCCCGCAGTAGGCGCTTGTGTGTGAGTGTCTGGCAGCCAACCATGAAACGGTACTATGGGGAACTTCACGGCAAAGGCGATAAAAAAGCCAAGCATTAATACCCACTCCATCCCAGGGGCGAGTTTGGTTTCCAGCAACACGGCATAATCAAAGCTGATGACACCGCTGGCGCTGTAATTAACGATAACCAAACCCACTATGGCTAACAGCATCAGCAGGCCCGAGGACTGGGTATAGATAAAAAACTTAGTAGCCGCTTGCACACGCCCTAGGCCACCAGGCGCACTGTGACCCCAGAGCGCAACCAGGAAATACATAGGAATTAACATCATTTCCCAGAAGAAGAAAAACAAAAAGAGATCCAGCGCCAAAAACACACCCACTACAGCGCCCAGAATCCACAACAGATTGAGATGGAAAAATCCGACTTTTTTGGTAACTTCGGTCCAAGAACAGATCACCGCCATCACACCCAAGAAGGCAGACAACAGGATCATTAACATGGACAGGCCGTCTAGCCCCAAATGGAAACTGATACCAAAGTGAGGGATCCAGTCCACTTGGAACTCTTCTACCCATTTACTTTGGCCACTGCCGACACCGGTCAAACTGTAATCATGTTGCAGCCAAAGCTTGAGCGCCAAGCCAAACAAGCCAAGCATAGAAAGCAGCGCAATCCAACGCGGTGCACGGGAGCCAATACGTTCAGTCTGCCAAGACAGCAGACCGCCTATAAAGGGAATAAGTATGAGCCAGGTGAGGATCATTCGACTTGTTCCTTACAATTACAAAAAGATAAGCAGCGCGAAGCACACAACTGCACCCGCCGCGATGGTGGCAGCGTACCAACGCACGCTACCGGTTTGAGTGGCGCTTAGCAGGCCGTGGCCCGCGCGAACACCGAGAGGAATAACGCCAAAGGCTTGGTCCACAGGGTCTCGGCGTAGCAGGCGGGTAAGCAGCAAATACGGTTTGACTAACAGCAGGTCATAGATGAAGTCAAAGCCCCATGCGCTAAACCACAGGCGCGTTAGCAATTTGCCGGGCGCCGACGCGGCCACTGCTTTCACCAGTTTGCGCTCACCCATAAACAGCAGCCACGCCAACACTATGCCAATGACGGCAACCGAGCCCGAGATGATCTCAATGGTCAATTTTGTGCTGTGTTCACCTTCCGCTAGTGCGGGTAAAACACCGTCCAGCGGCAAGTGAATCAACGCACCCAGGCCGGTTGATAACACCAGCAACACGGCCAAGGGCAGCCAGTAGTCCCAGCCGTGGATAGCGTGTGCATGGGTGTTCTCTTTGCCGTGGAACACCACGAAAATTAGTCGGAAGGTGTAAATCGATGTCAAAAACGCCCCCACCAAACCGGCATAAAAAAGTTCTGGGTGATGGGTGTTAAACGCCTGCCACAAGATCGCGTCCTTCGAATAGAAGCCGGCAGTCACCACCGGGAGAGCCGCCAATGCCGCACCGCCGACCAAGAAACACAGGTATACGAAGGGGATTTTTTTACGTAAGCCGCCCATTTTGAAAATATTCTGCTCGTGGTGGCAGGCCAAAATGACCGCTCCTGAGGAAAGGAATAACAGCGCCTTAAAGAAGGCGTGAATCATCAAATGGAACACCGCAGGCGCATAGGCCTTTACGCCCAAGGCCAAAAACATGTAGCCAATTTGACTCATGGTGGAATAGGCCAAAATTCGTTTGATATCGGTTTGCACCAAGGCCGCAAAACCCGCCATTAACAGCGTAACCGCGCCGACCACGCCCACCAAATAGAGTACATCGGGGGCCAGCTCGAACAACACATGGGTGCGAGCGATGAGATAAACACCAGCAGTCACCATGGTAGCCGCGTGAATCAGCGCCGATACGGGTGTGGGGCCGGCCATAGCATCGGCCAACCAAGTCTGCAGTGGTAGTTGCGCGGATTTACCCACTGCGCCACCGAGCAGCATAAGGGTGGCAAAGGTGATCCAAAAGCCGCCGTTGAGGAACTCTTGGGGTGCTCTAACCACGATTTCACTGATGCTGAGCGTACCCAAACACAGGAATAACACAAACAGACCCACCGCCAAAAAGGCATCACCCACACGGGTAACAATAAAGGCCTTGCGTGCCGCCGCACCGTTAGCCGGGTCGCGGAAATAGAAACCAATCAGCAGGTAGGAGCAAAGCCCAACGCCTTCCCAACCGAAATACAGGGCCACTAGGTTGTCGCCCAACACCAGCAAAACCATGCTGGCCACAAACAGGTTCATGTAGGAGAAAAAACGCGCATAACCGTCGGTTTCGCCGCGCATATACCAAGAGGCAAATAAGTGAATCAGAAACCCCACACCGGTAATCACCCCGAGCATCGTTAAGGAGAGGCCGTCCAAGAGCAAATCAAAACGCGGCGCAAAGCCGGGCACAGCAACCCATGTCCAGAGCGGAAGTGTGAATACACCGGATTCTGGGGTATTCGAGAGGAAATCAAAACCCACCCAAGCGGTGGTCGCTGCCGCCAAGCCCAAGGCGCCCACGCCGATCACCGCCGCCACATTTTCGGACCAACGATCGCGACCAAATGCCAACAACAAAAATCCGATGAGAGGAAAAACAATCGTCAGGTAGAGGTAATTCATCCGCGCATCTCGCTTGCTGCATCAACATCCAAAGAGTGATAACGGTGATAGAGCTGCAGCACTAGGGCGAGGCCAATAGCGGCTTCGGCGGCAGCCAAGGTGAGTACAAAAATAAACATAATTTGCCCGTCAGGCTGGTGCCAGCGACTACCGGCCACCACAAAGGCTAAGCCCGCAGAATTCATCATGATCTCGATGCTCATAAGTATGAACAGCAGGTTGCGGCGGATTAACACGCCAGCCAAGCCGAGGGAAAACAACACACCCGCCAGCGCCAAACCATGTTCCATAGGAATTGCTTCTAACATGGGTTACTCCTTATGATCGTTAGGCCGGCCAAGATGCCAAGCGGCAACCATGGCGGACAATAGGAGCATAGAGGCCAGCTCAACCGCCAAAACATAGGGGCCAAACAACGACACGCCCACCGCTTTAGGTCCGATAGTGGCTGTATTGACCATATGGTCCGACTCCATGCCAATACTGCGAAAGAGTTCGACTAGGAGCATCAGCGATAAAATGGCTGGGCCCGCCCATGCACGGGGGCTGAGCCATTGTTTTTCTTGCTCAATAACCGCTGATCCTAAATTGAGCATCATCACCACAAACACAAACAACACCATGATGGCGCCGGCATAAACAATCATTTCGAGAGCCGCCGCAAACGGCGCGCCCAGACTGAAAAAAATCATCGCCACGGCGAGCAGCGATACCACCAAATACAGCAGGGCGTGCACTGGATTGGCGCTGGTAATCACCCGTGCGGAAGCGATAACCGCGATGGCTGAGGCGAGATAAAAAGCTAGGGCAGTTCCCACGAGATTGTCCTGTGTGAATGAGGTTTTAGGGCAGCAAACTTTTAACATTAACCGGCTCGGCTTCGGCCTGGCCGGCGCCCTTGGGCTTGCCAGCAATAGCCAAACCGGAAACGCGGTAAAAGTTGTAGTCGTGATATTTACCTGTGCCAGAAATCAGCAGGTGTTCTTTTTCATACACCAGGTTCTGGCGCTCAAATTCGGCCATTTCAAAATCCGGTGTCAGCTGGATTGCCGTGGTAGGACAGGCCTCTTCACACATACCGCAAAAAATACAGCGCGAGAAATTGATGCGGAAAAACTCTGGGTACCAGCGACCATCGTCGCGCTCCGCTTTTTGCAGAGAAATACAGCCCACCGGACAAGCTACTGCACAGAGGTTGCAGGCTACGCAGCGCTCTTCACCGTCGGGGTCGCGCGTCAACACGATGCGGCCGCGATAACGAGGCGGCACGTAAATGGGCACCTCGGGGTACATCAAGGTATCGCGCTTGCGCCAGCCGTGGGAAAAAATCATCCACAGGCTGCGCAACTGGGTAAAGACATCGTATAAATATTTGAACATTGTTGGGTCTCAACCGATTTAAGCGGGGTTATGCAACAGCAGCACAACCGCTGCAGTGCCCACCAAATTAACGAGGGTAATGGGCAGACAAATTTTCCAGCCAAAATCCATGATCTGATCGTAACGCGGCCGTGGCAGCGCGGCGCGGATCAAGATAAACAACATAATAAAAAAGCACGTTTTGGCGGCGAACCAGAAAAACGGTGGGATGTAATCGAACACGAACCACTGGAACGGCGGCAGCCAGCCGCCAAAAAACAATACCGTGAGCAGGGCCGACACCAACAACACGCCAACGTACTCGCCGACGAAAAACATACCCCACTTCATGCCTGAATATTCCGTGTGGAAACCGGCGGCTAATTCTTGCTCGGCTTCCGGCAAATCAAACGGCGAGCGGTGAGCAACGGCCACGCCGGCGATTGCAAAGGTGATAAAACCCAAAAACTGTGGGAATACGAACCAGCAGTCCTTCTGGGCGTTGACGATGTCCGTCATGTTAAACGAACCGGTCACCATCACTATGCCCATCAGGGACAGCCCCATAAACACTTCGTAGCTCACCGTTTGGGCGGTGGAGCGCACACCGCCGAGCAGGGCATATTTGTTGTTGGATGACCAACCCGCAAACATCACGGCGTACACAGCAAGGCCCGCCATGGCAAAAAAGAACAACAGCCCTATGTCGAGATCCGCCACCACCCAGTCCGGCGCCACTGGCACAACAATGAACGCAATTAACAGCCCGGCCATAGCAATACCTGGCGCGATCCAGAAGGTAAGCACGTCAACAAAAGGCGGCGTCCAGTCTTCTTTGAAGAACATCTTGATCATGTCCGCCGGCAACTGCAGCAAGCCAAACGGCCCAGCGCGGTTGGGGCCATGCCGGTCCTGCCAAAGCGCCAACAGACGACGCTCCACAAAACTCAAAAACGCCGCAATCACCACCGAACCGAAAAGAATGACAAGGGCTTTAAATACTGCCCAAAACGCGACCATCAAAAATGTCTGGTCCATCTCAGGCCCCCTTCACGGTTACGGTTGCGCCATAGTTTACAACTGGGCTAGTGGGCAAAACTGGCAGGCCAACCAAGCCAGCTGCTTGGCTGGCATTGATTAAAAGCGGCGCGCTCCAAGTAAAACCGCCGCTGTGCAGCTCAATGTTTTGTCCATCGACCACGTTGGCAGCCTGAGCGTCGGCGGTGCTAAGGCTGATATAGCTAGCCGGCACCCGCGAAGCCACCACCTCGGAGCGAGCAGATTGCTCATCACTGCCGTAAAGATGGTAGATGGGAGCAAGCACTAGGCCGCTGGCCGAGCTCAGGTTAAGAGTGCGGTAAGTGGCTGCATCAAACGCAGGGTCGAGCAGACGTACGCCCGAGTCACCGGCGCGCAGATGGCCGCCGATTTCCACTTGAAACTTATTCCACGCGGAGGGTGAATTCCAACCCGGCGCCCAAGCGAACGGAATCAAGGCCGATGAATTCGTGGGGCCGGATACGCCCTCCATGGAAAACGCCATCGCCGTATCCGCATCTTGCGGTTGACGGGGCTCATGCACCGAAATGTTGGCGCGCATGGACGTGCGGCCTGAATAACGGCGAGGTTCGCGGGCTACTTTGGAGCCGTGAATACGGGTCATGGCATTGGGCGCGGCGGCTTCAACGGCGGCCAGCAACTCACAACTCTGTGCCACAGCAGCGGTGACCTGATCCAAATTCAGCCAAGCGACAGGCGTATTATTCCGCGTAGCGGCCAGTGCGTGCAGCCAACGCCAACCCTCTTTTTGAAGGTTCCCGGCGTTGTAATAATTGGGTTCGTACACTTGAAAATAACGCTGTGCGCGGCCTTCCATATTGACGACAGTGCCGTCGCCTTCGGCAAAACTGGCTGCGGGCAATAACAAAGTGGCATGGCCGGCGGTAGCCGTGGCTTGGTGATCCACCACAATAATGTGCTTGGCAGCCGCTAAGGCTGAATCCACTAAGGCCTTAGGTGCTCGCCCATAAAGGTCATTTTCGAGAACCACTAGGCCGTCCGCCGCTCCATTAATCAGGGCGTTGAGTGCTTCCTCCAAACTCAGATCAGCCGTGCCGGCCGCCAGCATGGCTGCACCGAGGCTATTCACTTCGCGCAGCGCCAAGCTAAGGCCCACCGCTTTACCTTGGTTCTTGAGCGCAAGGGCAATATTGGCCGCCGCATCCAATAGGCTGGACGCCAGCAACCCTGTGCCCGATACCACTAATGGCTTGTCGGCAGCCAACAGAGCTTGGGCGATTTGTGTGACTGCCGCCTGCTCCTCGGCATTAAGGCCTGTCACCGCTGGGGCTGACGTATCGATGGCATGGGCCACGGCAAAACCGATCCGCGCCTGCTGCTCAACAGAAGCGCGCAGAGATTGTGCCGCTACGTCATCTAATCGAGTGGCCGCTAGGCTAGTGATAAAAATGGGGCTTTTTTCATTTTGCGCAATGTTTTTAACGGCCGCCGCATTCCAGTCGGGTACGCGTTTCTCGGCGGCCATTTGCAGCCCGCGATTTTTGGCCGCTTGACGCAACGCCAAGGCCACGCGCGGCGCCGTTTGGGTAAGGTCTTCACCCAACACCAACACCGCATCGGCGTCTTCTATCTCGCGCAAACTGGGGTTATGGGCAAGTCCCAGTTGCAGAATTTCTAACACCTGCCGGTTCAGCGCCTGTTCTTGCGCCCCAAGGCCAGAACACATGTTGCCCGCGCCTACTAGCTGGGCAAGGGCAAAGTTAGCTTCTAGCGAAGCGCGCGGCGAGCCCACGCCCAACACACGCGCACAGCTGCCAAGCAATTCAGCGGCCGCATCCAAAGCCGAGTCAATGGTAAAAACCTGCTCACTGCCCGCCAAAAGCGGCGTGGTGGGGCGGTCTTTGCGATTGGCAAAACCATAGCCAAACCGGCCGCGATCGCAGAGGAAATAGTGATTAACGGAACCGCTGTAGCGATTTTCCATGCGGCGGATTTCGCCGTAGCGTTCGCCAGGGCTGGTATTACAGCCAACCGCACAGTTTTGACACACGCTGGGCGCAAACTGCATGTCCCACTTGCGCGTGTAATGCTCGGCGTGGGTTTTGTCGGTGAATACTCCAGTGGGGCACACCTCGGTAAGGTTGCCTGAAAATTCGCTCTCCAAATCACCGTCAGCTGGGCGACCGAAATAGACGTTGTCGTGTGCGCCATACACACCCAAGTCAGTACCGCCCGCGTAATCCCCGTAGTAGCGCACGCAGCGGTAACAGGCGATACAGCGGTTCATTTCGTGATTAACAAACGGCCCCAAATCTTGGTTGATGTGGGTGCGCTTATTAAACCGATAGCGTCGGGTATTGTGGCCGGTCATCACCGTCATATCTTGCAGGTGACAATGGCCGCCTTCGGCACACACGGGGCAGTCGTGCGGGTGATTGGTCATCAACCATTCCACCACGCTTTTGCGGAAGGCTTTGGCTTCCGCGTCTTCAATGGCGATAAAGGTTTTATCCATGGCGGGCGTCATGCACGACATCACCAAACGGCCACGCGTATCGTTTTCGTCGGCGAATTGTTTTACCGCACACTGGCGGCAAGCGCCCACAGAACCCAGCGCCGGATGCCAGCAAAAATAGGGGATATCGAGTCCAAGATTCAAGCAGGCCTCTAAGAGGTTTTGCGAACCTTCGACATCAAATGTTTTACCGTCTACATGAATGGTAGCCATTCTTGCGTTTTCACCTGTACCGCTGCGCGGTGTTTGTTGGACTCGAACAGGGTTGAACTCACCTGTCGCCTGTAAATTTCCGGGTCAAATCAGGCTTGAATGCCTTTTTCGAATTCGCCGGGGAAAAATTTTAATGCGCTTTGTAGTGGCTCCATGGCACCCGGCGCATGCGCGCAAAAGGTTTTACCGATGCCCAAGAAACGGGTGAGTTGCTGCAGGGTTTCGATATCCCCCGCTTCACCCTCGCCCGCTTCGATAGACTGCAAAATTTTGACCGTCCAAGGCAGGCCGTCGCGACAGGGCGTGCACCATCCGCAGGACTCGCGCGCAAAAAATTGCTCAAGGTTGCGCACCACGGAAACAATATTTTGCTGGTTATCCACCACCATAATCAGCGCCGTACCCATACGGCTACCAGCCTTCATAATGGTGTCGTAGTCCATGGGCAAATCGAGATGCTCAGGCATCAAAAAATCCGTTGAGGCGCCGCCGGGCAGCCAGCACATTAGCTCCAAACCGTCCGCCATGCCCCCGCCGTGGGTATACAACAACTCGCGGCAGCTAGTGCCAATAGGCAATTCCCAGAGACCGGTAATTTTAGCCTTACCGGAAATACCATACATTTTGGTGCCGGCGTCAGGGCTTTTACCCTGCGACAAACCCTTAAACCAATCCGCACCGCGCAGCATAATCGGCGGTACGTTACACAGGGTTTCCACATTGTTGACGATGGTGGGACGGCCCCATGCCCCAGCCAATTGAGGGAACGGCGGTTTGGTGCGCGGATTAGCGCGGCGGCCCTCAAGGGAATTGATCAATGCGGTTTCTTCACCGCAGATATAACGGCCAGCGCCCGTGTGTACCACTAGGTCCAAATCAAAACCGGAGCCCAAAATATTGTCGCCTAAATAACCGGCCGTTTTCGCCTGAGCAATGGCCGCATTTAAACGCTCAGCTGCCAGCAAATACTCGCCACGCAGGAAGATGTAAGCCTTGGTAGCACCTATGGCATAAGCCGTAACAATCATCGCCTCCACCAACTGGTGGGGTAGGCTTTCCATCAAAAAACGGTCTTTAAATGTGCCGGGTTCCATTTCGTCGGCGTTACACACCAAGTATTTTTGACCAGCATCCGGCCCCATGGGGATCAGCGACCATTTAATACCAGCAGGGAAACCCGCACCGCCGCGGCCACGTAAATTGGCATTTTTGACTTCCGCTTGGACATCAGCGGGTTGCTGGCTAGTAAATACTTTGCGCAAAGCGCTGTAGCCTTCCAGCGCTTCATACTCGGCGATCTCCGTAACCGCTTTACCTGCTTGGGTGTAACGCCACGTCAGCGGGTGGGTCTCGGGCCCGACGTTGGTTAAGCCCAGATTGACATTAGAAGTGCTCATGGGTACTGCTCCAACACTTGCTCGATATTGGCAGGCGTGACATTGAAGTGAGTGGCATCATTCACCATGAGTACTGGGCTGCGGTCACAGGCACCCAAACACACTACCGGCAGCAGGGTAAAACGATCATCGGCCGTGGTTTGACCAGGCTTTATACCTAACTTCGTTTGCAGCGCCGCATACAACTCATCAAAACCCGTTAAAAAACAACCTATGCTGTCGCACACGGCGATGACATGGCGCCCCACCGGTTGGCGATAAATACGGTTGTAAAATGTGGCCACGCCTTCTAAGTCGGCAGCGGAAATCCCCAAAACTTCCGCGATAGCATGAATCGCCCCATCGGGCACCCAGCGGTGATTGTGCTGCACAATTTTAAGCGCATCAATGGAGGCCGCACGCGGGTCCGCGTAGTGGTGCATGGCATGTTCTATGGCTTCACGCTCTTCAGCGGTCAACAGGAACGGCTGGCCTTTTTCGGTAGCGATCAAGCTGGAGTAGGGAGTATTAGCGGTCAACATCGGCCATCACAAAGTCAATTGAGCCCAAATAGGCGATTAGGTCTGGGATCATGGAGCCGCGGATCACCGACGGAATTTGTTGCAAATGAGGGAAGCTCGGCGTGCGAATACGCGTGCGATAACTCATGGTGCTTTGATCCGAGGTGAGGTAGTAGCTATTGATGCCTTTGGTGGCCTCAATCATCTGGCAACTTTCACCGGCGGGCATTATGGGCCCCCAAGACACAGACAGGAAGTGGGTAATCAGCGTCTCAATATGCTGCAAGGTGCGCTCTTTCGGCGGCGGACAGGTTAGCGGGTGGTCCGCTTTGTAGGCGCCAGCCGGCATATGGTCCACACACTGTTTAATGATGCGCAGACTCTGACGCATCTCTTCAAGGCGCAATAAACAACGGTCGTAGGCATCGCCATTATGGGCGAGGGGCACTTCGAAGTCGTAATTCTCATAACCCGAATAGGGGCGTGCTTTTCGCAAATCGAAATTTACACCGGTAGCGCGCAAGCCGGGGCCAGTAACACCCCAGGCCAAAGCCTCATCTTTATTGTATTGCGCCACACCCACAGAACGGGTGCGCACAATGGAGTTTTGTACGGCGGCTTTTTCGTATTCGTCCAAACGCTTCGGGAGCCACTCAAGAAACGTACGCACCAGCTTTTCCCAGCCTGTGGGCAGGTCATGGGCAACACCACCGATACGGAACCAAGCGGGGTGCATACGAAACCCAGTGATCGCTTCAATCACGTCGTAAGCTTTCATGCGGTCGGTGAACATAAAAAACACCGGCGACATGCCGCCCACGTCCTGAATATAGGTTCCCAAATACAGTAAGTGCGAGGTTATTCGAAAAAATTCGCTGAGCATTACGCGAATCGTTTTGACTCGCTCCGGCACTTCGATACCGGCAAGTTTTTCCACCGCCAGTACGTAGGGCATGTTGTTCATAACCCCGCCGAGGTAATCAATGCGGTCGGTGTAGGGGATGTAGCTATGCCAAGACTGACGCTCGGCCATTTTTTCTGCGCCGCGATGGTGGTAACCAATATCGGGCACGCAGTCGACAATCTCTTCACCTTCAAGCTGCAACACGATCCGAAAGGCGCCGTGGGCGGAGGGATGGTTGGGCCCGAGATTCAAGAACATGAAGTCTTCGTCGGCAGTGCCGCGCTGCATACCCCACTGCTCAGGCTTGAATAACAGTGCCTCCTGCTCTAGATCTTGCTTAGCTGCGTTAAGTTTGTATGGGTCGAACTCGGTGGCGCGCGCGGGATAGTCCTTGCGCAGTGGATGCCCTTCCCAGGTTGACGGCAACAAGATGCGGGTCAGGTGCGGGTGACCGCTAAAGACGATGCCAAATAGGTCCCAGACTTCCCGCTCGTACCAGTTGGCATTGGGCCAAATACCAATCACCGATTCCAAATTGAGGTCGCCTTCGCTGAGGGCAACTTTAATGCGCACATCACTGTTGCGATCGATAGAGACCAAGTGATAGAAAACCGTAAAATCAGCCATGGGCAGGCCAAACTTATGTTGGCGCAGGCGTTCGTCTGTGGCCGACAGGTCGTAGAGCATGACATAAGGACGTGGCAGCTTGCGCAAAAACTGCAGTACGGCCACTAACTGGGACCTTGGCACCCAAAGCGTGGGCATATTATCCAGCGTATGCTGATAAACGAACGCGTCTGCGCCAAAATGCTGCTGGAGTTCTTGCACGACCTCAAAATGGGCACCGGGCGCGAGAGGAGTCTGGGTGACAGTGTCGGTCATGAATTCTGGTCGCTTGGTCAGGTGTGAAGAACAAATAGGTTTAGGAAATTAAACGCCGTCTGGGCTGCGCAATTCGGTCACGGCAATACGCTCAGCCAATTTACGATCACGCTCGGGTTGCATTTGCGGCCGGTAAACACCCTGCTCGCCCACTGTCCAAGACAAAGGGCGGCGCTCTTTGCCAATAGACTCCTGCAATAGGGTTAAGGCTTGTAAAAACGCTTCGGGGCGCGGCGGACAGCCGGGAATATACACATCCACTGGCAAAAACTTATCCACGCCCTGCACCACCGAATAGATATCGTACATGCCGCCAGAGTTAGCGCAGGCACCCATGGAGATCACCCACTTAGGCTCTAGCATTTGTTCGTATAACCGCTGTACAACTGGGGCCATTTTCACGAAACAGGTACCGGCCACCACCATTAAATCCGCTTGTCGTGGCGAGGCTCGAATAACTTCGGCGCCAAACCGCGCCAAGTCATGGGGCGAGGTAAATGCGGTGGCCATTTCCACATAACAACAGGACAGGCCAAAGTTGTAAGGCCACAAGGAGTTAGAGCGCCCCCAGTTAACGACGCCGTGGACCATGTCTTCAAGCTTGCCCATAAACACACTTTTATGGACTTCGTCCTCCAGCGGGTCGGCAACGGTTTGTTGCTGCTGCATGGGATAGGTGCCGTTGGGCGTATTAGCGTCGGTGCGAGTAAGCGTGTATTTCATGACAAAAACCTAGTTGTGTTGCTGCTCGCGCTCACGGCGACGGCGTAACTGTTCCGGCGCCCAATCCAATGCGCCAATGCGCACTAAATACACCAAGCCGGCCAGTAGAATAAGAATAAACGTAACTGCTTCGAAAAACCCCACCCAGCCACTTTCCCGCACGGATACGGACCAAGCATAGAGATATAAAGCTTCGGCATCGAAAATGACAAAGAACATGGCAACCAAATAAAACTTGGCGGGAAAGCGCAAGCGGGCGCCACCCTGGGAAACAACCCCCGACTCAAACGGGTCGTTTTTGGCGCGGCCCCAAGCCTTGCCCCCCAGCAAACGTGGGATGCCCAGCATGAAGGCCAATAAAAAACACAAGCCGCCCATGTAAGCGGCGATGGACAGAAATTGAGAAACGGCTTCCGGAGATGAGGTCACGCGATTGGCCCTTCTATGGCGACGAATGGAATGGAAACACGAATACAACCTAAAACCAGACACAACATGCACAAGCAGTGCCGGCTTAGCCGCAGGGCTGATAGCCAGAAATTATAGCAAGGCAAAAAATTAACAACAACCAGCGCGACTGGTTTTGCGGCCCTTGGGCCGAGCTATACCGCCGCTAGGGATCGACCCTAGGCGCATGAGCCACCCGCTAAAATTGGACCCCTACCGTCAAATAACCGCCTAGGGTGTGGTTCACCTCTTGGTCATCATCGATATTTAACTGCGCGTTTATCACCTCCTCCAGCAGCCGCATATCGCGCCAGCCGAGCCCCGCCCCCACTAAAATTCTGGATGACAAGGTAAGACCAAGCTCGCCACTCAATTCCCAAAAGGCGCGGACATCATGTTGGCGATCCGGAAGACGGTAGCTGACATCCGCCGCACCCACCCCAAATGCAACCATCCCGTAATAGCCAATGCTCTCATGCAGTGTTTCCCACTTCGCCAACGCAATACCCGCGGATAGCGTGTTAAGGCTAAAACCGCCCGCAATGCTCGGATTTTCACCGGCGATATGGCGACTGGCCGCCACGTAAAAAACCTCCGTCACAACCCGCAGCGCATAACCCTCGTGAAACCGGGTATCGGTGCCAACAACACGGTTGTAGTCAGCGCTATAAGGCTCACTCCCCAATTCACCATTTTGCAGCAGGGTGGAAGGCAACCACTGCAGCTGCACCACGACATCCGGCTCAGCGGCAATGACCACAGGTGACACTGCCAGCGACCCGAGCAAACACATACAAATACTGATCCGCATCCCAACTCCTAAAGATCGACCGCCCCAGGGCCTGGGGTACGGCCAGTGAAAAATATTTTATGGATTGCCTATAAGGTGCCACCTCAAAACGCGACTACACGACAGGCCTGAGCAAATCAACGCAATTGACGGGCTTCGAGCAGCGTCCTACTGGAGATTAAACTTCGAATAGTATTGCGCGACGGCCGGTAACTCGGCGATACGCTGCATATGGGCATTCAGTGCGGGAGCGACTTGCTCCACAAGGTCGGTTGGCACATGATCGAGACGTCCCGAGTTGAGACCACGCACATCAACAAACACCTTGAGATCCGCCACCGTAAGACGGTTGTCGGCAAAATACTCACCGCCATGGGCTAATAACTGGCTTTGCAGCCAGCGCAGGTAGATGGGCATAGACCCATTAACCAACTCTAGGCGCGCGGCTTTTTGTTCGTCCCCAGCCATACGAAAGCTTGGACTCAACCGTACCGTAGCCTCTTCCACTACACACATGACTTCGTCGCACAATAACGCTTGAAAGGCATCGGCGGGGTATAAACCGGCGAGCTTACCCGCGTAGCGAATAATCGAATCACACTGCGTGACCTGAACACCGTCCACATGTAGCGTTGGCACCTGACCAAACGGCGTGGTTTTACGCACTTCGGCAAATGAGGGGAAGGCAAAACGGTAGTCTTCAAAGGCCACGCCGCCAATGTGCAGGGCCAGACGCGCAGGCTCGGCGCGACCGCCATGAAAATCAAAATACGTGAGTTTTAATTGAGACATAAGGTTACCTTTGTTTATTAGTGCGGCTGCGCCGACGGGTGGAAGAACTGGAAATTAACCTGTATTTTTTGTAAATTTTTCGCATCGAAATGATTTGCGTTAACCGCTATTTTTACGGCGTTCGATTAAATCAGCCACAACTGCCGGGTCCGCCAGGGTGGAAATATCCCCTAAAGCGTCCACTTCATTGGCCGCAATTTTACGCAAAATGCGGCGCATGATTTTGCCCGAGCGGGTTTTTGGCAGGCCTGGCGCCCACTGTATTAAATCGGGTCGCGCAATGGGGCCGATTTCTTTCACTACCAAGGCGGTTAAGGCTTTTTCTAACTCAGGGCTCCCCTCTACCCCCAGCATCAAGGTCACGTAAGCATAAATGCCCTGCCCTTTAATATCATGTGGGTAACCGACTACAGCGGCTTCCGCCACATCAGGGTGCAACACCAAAGCACTTTCTATTTCGGCGGTGCCCAAGCGGTGGCCGCTGACATTTAACACATCATCTACCCGTCCGGTAATCCAGTAATAACCATCCGCGTCCCGGCGCGCGCCATCCCCGGTAAAATAGCTGCCGGGATAGCTGGAAAAATAGGTTTGAATCATGCGCTCGTGGTCGCCGTACACACTGCGAATTTGACTAGGCCAGCTGCGCTTAATAATTAAATTGCCCTCACCGGGGCCGTGAATTTCCCGGCCTTCGTTATCCACAATGGCTGGCTCTACGCCAAAAAATGGCAGGCTCGCCGAACCCGGCTTTAAGGCAGTGGCGCCCGGCAGCGGGGTAATTAGATGCGCGCCAGTTTCGGTTTGCCACCAGGTGTCCACAATTGGGCAACGGCTGTCGCCCACCACCTGGTAATACCACTGCCAAGCTTCCGGATTAATGGGCTCGCCCACGCTACCCAATAAACGTAAGGACTTGCGCGAACAACTCAATACTGGCCCATCGCCCTGCGCCATGAGTGCGCGAATAGCCGTAGGTGCGGTATAGAAAATATTCACTTGGTGCTTGTCTATCACCTCCCAGCAGCGCGCCGCGGTGGGATAAGTGGGCACACCTTCGAAAATCAGACTCGTGGCGCCGTTGGCTAAAGGGCCATAGACAATATACGTGTGGCCAGTCACCCAGCCCACATCGGCGGTGCACCAATACACCTCACCCTCACGATAATCAAACACGTATTTGTGCGTCATGGCGGCCTGCAACAAATAACCCGCCGTGGTGTGTAGCACCCCTTTAGGTTTGCCGGTAGAGCCGGAGGTATACAAAATAAACAACGGATCTTCTGCGTCCATGCTCTCAGCTGGGCAATCGGCAACCGCTTCAGCCATGGCGCGCTGGCAGTGAATGTCACGCTCCGGATGCCAAGTGATAAGGCCACCAGTGCGCTCCACCACCAACACATGCCTAACCTCAGGGCAATGCTCCAACGCTTTGTCCACATTGTTTTTGAGTGGGACGGTTTTACCGCCACGCAGACCTTCATCGGCGGTGATCACCAGCTTGCTACCCGCATCCAAAATGCGGTCTTTTAATGCCTCAGGTGAAAAGCCACCAAACACCACCGAATGCACGGCACCAATGCGCGCACACGCCAGCATGGCGTAGGTCGCTTCGGGGATCATCGGCATATAAATACACACCGTATCCCCTTTGCACACTCCGGCATTTTTCAACACATTGGCCAGCCGACACACCTGCTCATGCAGCTGGGTATAGGTAATATGTTGACTCTCCGCCGGACTATCGCCCTCCCATATAAATGCCGTTTGTTCCGCCCGCGCGGGCAAATGACGGTCAATACAGTTAGCTGCCACATTAAGCTTGCCACCCACAAACCACTGCGACTGCCCCTTAGCAAAATCACCCGTCAGCACCTGCTGCCAAGGTTGCTGCCACGTCAAAAACTGCTCGGCTTGGCCTGCCCAGAATTGTTCGGGATTAATGAGCGATTCCGCATACAGTCGCTCATAGCTTTCGGCATTAATGTGTGCGCTAGCGGCGAGGTCAGGATTAACAGGGTAAATTTTGTCCGACATGGGTTGTGGCTCCGCATTTTTGTGGGGTGCGGCATTCTACCTGCTGCGCAGTGCTACGGGAGGGTTGATTTTTGAATGGGGGGGGGGGGGGTAAGATGCCGGCCGCTTGTCGCCTAAAGCCGCTAAGGCGCCGGAGGCCGGCGGCCAATTGCAAGCGAGGCCCCACACCAAACCATTCCCATGAGGTAATCGAAATGACTCGACTTTTTAAAAACTTATCACTACCCCAAATGTCGCAGACCAAAAACCACGTTGTCGCCGCCTTAGTCTGCGGTTTAGCACTGGCAGCTCCCATGGGCGCTAATGCTCTGGGTTATGTTAGTCGCGACTGTCCGCAGGTGGGCACCAAAGAATCTATAACCTGGGACAAGGGAACACCTCGCTGGTTTTATACCGAATCTTGGCAATTGCGAAAAGACCCAAACCGGTCCAACGCGCTGTATTGGAAGAAAGAGGTTTCCGGGAGCGGATGGGGTTGGACTCGGGATTCCCGAGCAGGGTACTGGGTATTTAATTACATTCAGAACTATTACTGGTCAGGAGTACAAGGCCGTCACTGGTACTACAACACCTCATACAAGAGGACCGAATATCGCACCTCGTACGTAACAAACTGCGACATTCTGAACTGGGGTTTAAACAACTGGTAAACTACCCTACGTAGCACGCGAGGATTCCACAATTTATCCACCCCTCGCAATCAGCAGATTTTCGCCAGCTTGAATCTCTAGGTTTTTTCTAAAATATGGGCAACGCTCCACAACATCGACTCACCCAGTTTTTAGAAAAAACCAATCCATGTTTGGATGTCCACAAAAATCTAGCGCTTCATACGGTCACTGGCGAAAATACCGGGATGCCGACATGCAAAAGAGCAAAAATTGTAATTTCAGAGAGGGCTCATAGAAAGCAGTTCTGCCAACACACTTCCCAACGCTAACATCGCCCAGCCACACAGTTGCTTTCCAAGGTACAAATGACATGAAAAAATTATCAACCGCCACAGCCCTGCTAGCGCTGACGTTGGCAGGCTACTGGGGCGTTAATAAGTATCTAAAATTAAAGCCGCACGATCAAAATGCCGATCAAACATCTATCCAGCATTCGGAAAGCCCATTACGCACCAATGATGCCACTGCAGGAACCTTGGCAACTAAAACAAATACAATGGCAGCCCCACAGCAACTCACTCCGGATGCGATTCCGCAAAAGGCCATTGATGACGCTATGGCTGAATTACATTCCGAAGCATTTCAACGCAAACTCCTAATGGGTCCTGGGTATTCGGAGGAAGCTGCGCAATCCATGCTGGAAAGACGCAGCGTATCTATTTTTGAATCCCCAGAACCCTTGCGAACCGAGATGCTGAAAGCACTCGAGGCCGAAAAAAAAGACGGCTACGCACAAGTCGATGAAGAAGACGCGGGTCGGGTCATCGACTTTGAAGAAAATCTTACTGGCAAAGCATCGGACCCTATAAAAAAGATCAACTTTAAGCCCGCCGAAATTCCCCAAAAGCTACTTAACGACTACAAATATTCCGGCTACAGCCTAGACTCGTCAAGTCCCGATGATAAAAGCGGAGCACCTTCAAGCAGCATCCAACGTCTCTATAAGAGTGGAGAATCATCTATTATTATAGGCGAAGAGCCGCTGGGCAAGGAGGATCGCAGCATCGCTATTACCGAGTTCGTGAACACCAAAATTGGCAATTATGATGCCACTTACGGGGTAAAACGGACGCCGTCAGGACGAACCTACACAACACTTTCTTGGGCTACTGAACAGCGCGCATATAGCATTAGCCAATTCGGCCAACCCATAGATAAAGACCATTTGGTGGATATCGCCAACAGTATTGAAGCAGCCAATAGTATTGAAGCTGCCAATAAATGAAACTGCTTTCGGAATAAGAATAAGCATGAAGCACCAAAACGCACACTCATTTTATTTTCACCACCTGACCATACCACCACATAAACAACAAAGTTTCTGGAATTTTGGGGGGATATTAATATGCGCATAGCCGCTTGGTTTTCACTGTTATTATCGATTTTCGCTATTCTTCCCAGTTTTATTTCAGGCGTGGGCATTCCTTTAATTTTCATCAGTCAGATTGTTGGCGGGGTAGCGATGTCCAGCGGGCGCGTTTATGTTTGCGGCATTTCAGCATTGATTGCGATAGTCAATCTGGAATTTTTGAGCGTTTTCTCGCAGGAAGCCCACGAACGCCCCCTGTATGGACTGATTTTTGGCGCAATTCTTTTATCCCCGCCATTGTTCGGTTTTTTCATGTACCGACTCCGCGAGGAGAAACGTAACCATCCAAAACCAAATGCTCAATAAATATCCTAGCCGCGTAAAAATTCTCATTAACTACCCCAAACAAAAAAAGGCCACTGCAAGCAGCGGCCTTTTTTATCAAAGCTACAAACCTATTTGGCAATTTTGCCCGTCGTTCGCAAAGCAATATCCGTAATCACCTGCCAATTCTGCGCATCCACCGCCGCTTTTGGCACCAACCAAGAACCGCCCACACATGCCACATTGGGCAGGGCCAAATATTGGTCAAAATCGTCAATAGTCAAACCGCCCGTGGGACAAAAAGTGACTTGCGGCAAAGGCCCATAAATGGATTTTAATAAGGGTAGACCACCCGCAGCCGTAGCGGGAAATAATTTAAAACAACTCAAGCCGTGTTCCATGCCCAGTAGAATTTCCGAACAGGTGGCAACACCGGGTAACAATTTTACGCCCAAGGCTTCGGCTTTTTTAATCAGCGCAACGGTCATGCCCGGCGAAACTGCAAAATCCACCTGGGCTTCGGCCACTTCTTCTAAATTCCTTTCATTCACGATGGTGCCAGCACCCACAATAATATGAGGGCAAGCTTTTTTAATCGCTTTAATGGAATCCAACGCGGCTGGGGTGCGCAGGGTGATTTCCACCGCTTTAATACCACCCGCATAAAGCGCTTCTGCAACCGGTACGGCATGTTCTACAGCGTCCAAAACAATCACCGGCATTACGCCAATGGGGGTTAAATAATCGCGGGTGACGGGGGTAAATGTGCTCACGGGGGTACCTCTTAAAAGTCGATGGAAAAATTAAATACGCTGGCGCCGTCTTGCGAGCGGTCGGCAAGGGTGCGAAAGCCGCCAAACAAATTGCGGCCCAAATCCTGAACAATACTTAGCGGAGTAGCCGCTTCGCGCGCATCAAGCTCCGCAGCGTCGACCAAAACTTCTACCACGCCAGCATTGGCGTCCACCCGCACTATATCTCCTGTGCGAACTTTAGCGATCAACCCGCCTTTTACACCCTCTGGGGAAAGATGAATAGCCGATGGCACCTTGCCGGATGCGCCGGACATACGGCCATCGGTCACCAAGGCAATTTTAAAACCGCGATCTTGCAGCAACCCCAGTGGTGGCGTCATTTTATGTAGCTCGGGCATACCATTAGCGCAGGGCCCCTGAAAACGCACCACAGCAACAAAATTTTTGTTTAGCTCGCCGCGCTTAAAGGCTTCGATAACCTCGTCCTGGGACTCGAACACCACGCAGGGCTCTTCCACTACGCGATACTGTGGCAACACGGCGGAAATTTTCATAACGCCTTGGCCGATATTGCCCTGCATCAAGCGCAATCCGCCTTCGGAATCAAAAGGCGCGTCGTAGGGCCGCAATACGCTTGTATCACTCGAGGCCGCGCACACCTCGTGCCATACAGCATTGCCTTTTTCGTCTAGCGTTGGCGTGCAAGTGTAGGCATCCAAACCAACGCCCATAAGATTAACCACATCTTCGTGCAACAAGCCGCCGCGGCGCAGCTCATGCACCATATACGCAATACCGCCCGCCGCGTGAAACTGATTCACATCGGCCTCACCGTTTGGATAAACACGAGCCACTAACGGGATTACCCGAGATATTTCGTCCAAATCTTCCCAAGTCAACTCAATGCCTGCCGCTCGCGCAATCGCCACTATGTGCAGGGTATGGTTAGTGGAGCCACCGGTAGCCAGAAGGCCAATCGCCGCATTAACAATAGATTTTTCGGTGACCACTTCATAAAGCGGGCGATAAGCACCCGCCGCCTGTGTAGTCAGAATTAATTTTTCAACCGCCGCGCGAGTTAAGGCTTCGCGCAATGGGGAGTCGGGATTCACAAAAGACGAACCGGGCAAT
>CAMCXE010000032.1 GCA_945882995.1 Thalassocella blandensis
AAAAAATCGTCCAGCTCACTTTGGCTTGCACCTTTAACGAGGTTCAACAAAAACAGGCAAAGGGTTTGGAATGGCAATTTGCGCGTGCGGGTGAACGCCGTGGGCTTCGTTCTATGCTGCGCTATAAAATCAGGGTGAGCTAGGCGGCCGTACAAATTTTGTACAATTTGGGGCGGTTTGTGTACAGTTCATGGGGGGGCTCCAATAAAGTCTGGTGTGGATTATGCCTTTAGTGTGCTGTTTTTAAAAGGGATTTTTCTTAACTTAATGACATTGCCCACCACCGGCTCCATAGGCTTTAAATTTTTCTTGGCACTCAGCCTCACCGCCCTCGGCGCCGTGCTGTTGCTGGCCATCCTTTTTTGGCGGAGTTTCGGTGCCGGTTTTAATGACTATGTTACTCAGCTGGAACTGACCCGCTTAGACCGAGTAGAAACCACCTTACTTAAACGTTATCAACAACAGGGTGGCTGGGGATTTGTACGCACCCCGCAAGACCTTGCACCATCCCCCGAAGCGGGCAATATGCGGCCACCGTTTGGCGGCTCAGAGCCTAGGGATGGGCCACCAGCCAGCGAAGGCTACGGCCTACCGCCGAGACACAATGACCACCCCGGCCCCGACCCGCTGTCACTGGGCCAGCGCCTGGCATTATTCGACGCTCAAGGCCAGAGAATCATGGGCCGGCCAGAAGCCGAAGGCCAGCCGCGCCGCGCACTCTATGACGCGCAACACCAGCTACTCGGTTATTTGGCTCTAGCCCCCGCGCGGCATGGCCGCGACACCATAGAACAGCAATTTATCAGCCGTCAGTGGCGCTATTTGTTGATCAGCGGTCTGTTCGCGGTGTGTATTTCGGCCCTGGCGGCAGTACTCATGGCGCGCTATTTTCGTCGCCCCATTACCGCCCTAGCGGCCGCCGCCCAACAATTGGCCACCGGTAATTTACACACCCGCGTGCATTTACAACGGCAGGATGAACTGGGTGCCCTGGCTGAGGACTTTAACCGCATGGCGCAAAAACTGGAGGGTTTTGAACAGGCTCGCCGGCAATGGGTAGCCGACACATCCCATGAATTACGCACCCCGATTACTATTTTGCGTGCCCACACCGAAGCGATGCGCGACGGCATAATGCCCCTCAGCCAACAGGGCTTGGGGCGCATCAGCAGCGCTGTTAATGATCTAGAACGCCTCGTCACCGACCTGTATCAGCTGGCCCGTGCCGACATAGGTTTACAGGATTACGCATGGGAAAATGTGCCGCTGGCCGATGTGCTTGAGAACTTACAGCAGCAATTCAGCGCCCCTCTGCAACAGGCGGGGTTAAGCCTGACCATTAACGCCAACCAGCCCTTCGTCATACGGGCCGATGCCGGCCGCCTGCAGCAATTGTTTAGCAATTTGCTGAGTAACTCGCTGCGTTATACCACCGCCGGCGGCAGCATTGTCATAACCGCCGCGCCCGAAAAAGACGGCGTACAAATCGTGATTGACGACAGTGCACCCAATGTACCGGACTCGGCACTGCCGCATCTTTTTGAGCGCTTTTATCGCGTGGATGCCTCACATAGTCGAAGCAGCGGGGGCTCGGGTTTAGGGTTGTCCATCGGCCAAGCCATAGTGGCAGGCCATGGCGGCACAATAATCCCTGAACATTCACCGCTGGGTGGTTTGCGCATTCGGCTTAACTTGCCACTCGCCAAAGTTTAAGTTTAAAACTCATGACAAAACCGCCGCACATTTTGGTTGTTGAAGACGAACCGCGAATTGCCGAAGTGACTTTGGCCTATCTCCAGCATGCCGGCTATAGCGCCAGCCTAATTGAGCGTGGCGATGAAGTCGTCGCTGCTGTTAGCGTTTCGCCGCCCGATCTTTTAATTCTCGATTTAATGCTGCCCGGCCTAGACGGCATTAGCATCTGCCGCGAAGTTCGCCGCAACCATAATTTTCCCATCATTATGGTAACGGCACGCGTCGAAGAAATTGACAGGCTATTAGGTTTCGACGTTGGCGCCGACGATTACCTTTGCAAACCCTTTAGTCCTAGCGAATTAATCGCCCGCGTACGCGCGCTATTGCGCCGCTCCGTTGCCCAACCCCAGCCGTCAATCAACCCAGGGTTTGAACATAATGCCGCCGAGCAGCGCATTTATTATGCGGGCCAACTCATTAACCTCACACCACAGGAATATCGGCTACTGGCCATATTGATTAAAGCCCCGAGCCGAATTTTTTCACGCCAGCAATTATTGAATTTGGCCTACGCTGACGATATAGCCATTACCGACCGCAGTATCGATAGTCATATTAAAAACCTACGTAAACGCCTAAGACCCCTACTCGGCGAAGCCGAAGCGATTCATTCTATTTATGGTGTGGGCTACAGGTTTGAACTGACTTAAGCGGTATCGATGGGGCCAACTCCAGTGATTTTGGGATGGGAAGTCCGGCGGCTTGTTTTAAGGTCTGAAATTTATGCAGTTTGGCCCTATTGATTTTCCCAGGTCGCGCCTGCGCTGGAGAGTTTTTAATTGGCAGTTCTATAATAAAGCGCATCCGGAAATTTAATTTTCGCGATAATCGCAAGGCAATTTCGCGCAGAGGGAGGGAGTTTATGCTGTCCTGCATAAGTGACCGACTGAGCACGGAAATAACGCAGCGAGAGCGCGAAAAGTGAATTTCCGGAGGTGCCCTGCAGCCGCGATTGCGTTTCGCAGTGTTAGCACGACACCCAATGATTCGCGCCGGATTTTCTACAGATTCCATCTTCATCACCAACACAAATAACCTATGCACTATAAGTTGCGGCATTAAATTAGCGTCGCAAGAATTTATGGAACCCCAATCCTCGGCACAACCTAGCGGCCGGTGTGGCGACTTACAGTCTGCGAGCCAATCACTCCGCGCTTGCCGTTACTTTCCGTTCAAACTGGACTCTATCGGTTCGATTTTGGGTAATCTCACTCCAAAACTTGGAGCTTAAGCTGTAAAAATACTCGGGGATTTCGGGTAAGATGCCGGGCGCCCGGGGGGCAAAGGCGGTTTATACCGGTTTGGCCTTCCTATACCCCCTTACCAGCGCAGCGCAGACAGAACTCACACCTGGTGGGAATTTTTAGGTTACGCCCAGCTGAATTCGCCCGTACAATTCCAAACAATCAGCGCACCGATGTTTGCGCTTCCAACCCAAGCCTCAATACCCCGTCACCTTAACAACAGGGAACGCAAAAAATGAGTAGCCAGTCTTCACGGCTCGAAGCCATAGATGCCCTGCGCGGATTCGCGCTCATGGGTTTATTCATCGTACACATGGTGGAGTATTTCGAACTCTACTGGCTGCATCCCGAACCTGGCCCCATTCATACCTGGGTGTTTTTGTTGTTTGCCGGCAAATCCCACTCTATTTTCGCCTTATTATTTGGCTTCTCTTTTTATGTAATGGTTGAAAACCCAGAAAAAATCCGTCGCATGTCGTCAACGCGTTTTCTCTGGCGGATGCTGTTATTATTTTTGATTGGCTATTTGCACAACCTGATTTATTCGGGCGATATTTTGCAGACCCTCGCCGTGGCCGGCATGCTGCTAGTCGTGATCGCAAAACTTAACAATAGGTGGCTATTAATTTGTGGCATAACCTGCCTACTGCAATTACCTAGCATTGTGCAATATGCGCTAGCCCTTAACGACAGCAGCTACACCCAACCCAAATTTTGGGCCTTGATGGCAAATAATTTTGCCATGTTTGCCCATGGCACGTTTGGCGAGGTGACCCATTACAACGCCTGGGCCGTACAGCACGCCAAAATAACCCTCACTTTAGAAACGGGAGGATTTTTTAATATTTTGGGGTTTTTTATTTTGGGGCTCTGGCTGGCGCGGACGCATATCATGGAACGTGCGATTTCTAAAAATATAAGAACCGGACCTATCGCTTTAACGCTGCTGTTATTAAGTGTCGCATTCTATTGGGCCACCCAAACCATTAGCGCGCTTTTACCCATAGAAATGCCGCGATGGACATTTACGCAAATTGCGGAAAAATACACGAATATTGCGATGGTAGGCGCAATGAGCTGTAGTATTTTTTGGGCCTACAACACCGCGGCTGGTTCTCGATTACTAAAATACCTAGCACCTTGTGGCCGTATGAGCCTCACGTTATATACCGGTCAAAGCCTGATGTTTGTCCCTGTGTTTTTTGGTTATGGACTGGCTATGCACGCGTCCATGGGACAAACCACGGCACTATTGATTGGTTTAGCGGCATGGGTGGCACAAATGATTTTCGCCAACCTGTGGTTTTGCCACTTTACCTTCGGCCCGGTGGAATATGTGTGGAGAAAACTCACCTACGGACATTGACCAACAGAAACGGACACTCAGAAATTAAATCACACTTGATCTACCAAGATCCTTAGACGCGGCCAGCGAATTCATTAGCCGCAAATCATCAGCGCCTGCATCACCAAAAACAGCGCCATGCATTCAGGCGACTTTGTGTGGCCGGCGGCCATAAATACTATCAAACTTGCGAGACATCCATAGACTTACTGCCGCCTAAAATGGGCATTCCCACGGCGCTTAGGCTCATCCATACTGTTAGCTACACTTAATCTAGCGACGCTATTTGTAAGCGTTCGCGCACCAATCCCTAGAGAAATGACTCCATGTTAAACCCCGAAAAACCACGTCTTCCACATGCGCTCATCGTCGCCGTGCAATTAGACGGCGTTAGCGATACTGAATTTAACTCGTCATTGGGCGAATTGGCTGAGCTGGCAAAAACCTTAGGCCTAGAGGTGGTTGGCCAATTTACTCAAAAACGTGCATCGTTCGACTCCACGGCCTATATCGGCGTTGGGAAACGAGAGGAAATACGAAACTTCTTAGAAGGGCAACAGGGCATACAACCGAAAAAAGACGCCTCAGACAGGTTGTTGCCGGCGGATCCGCACGCGTTGAATGATGCGGTGGAGTTTATTCTTGTTGACCATGAAATCTCGCCGTCCCAAGCGCTCAATCTTGAAAACGAAGTGGGTTGTACGGTGATGGATCGCACGGTTGTCATCCTCGAGATTTTTCATCGTAACGCCAGCTCCCATGCAGCAAGAATTCAAGTTGAGATAGCACGCCTGACCTACATGGCGCCGCGTCTGCGTGAGGCAGCTAAGCGCGAAGGCCCTTCAGGACGGCAGCGCAGCGGCACCGGTGGGCGTGGCTCAGGTCAGTCGCGTAGCGAAATGGACAGCCGTAAGGTGCGCGACCGTATTGCCGAGCTGCAAAAAGAAATTGATGCGATGGAGGCGGGGCGCGAAACCCAGCGCGCACAACGTCAGGGCCAAACTGCCCTAGCCCAAGTGGCATTGGTCGGTTATACCAATGCGGGAAAATCGACTTTAATGCGCGCATTGACCGGCAAAGACGTATTAGTCGCCAATAAATTGTTTGCCACGCTCGACACTAAGGTTCGTACTTTGTACCCAGAAAGCGTGCCCAAAGTGTTGGTGAGTGACACTGTGGGATTTATTAAAAATTTACCCCATGGTTTGGTGAACTCGTTCAAATCAACCTTGGATGAAGCCCTTAACGCATCACTGTTGTTGCACGTTATTGATGCTGGCGACCCCGGATTTGAGGCGCAACTGGAAGTCACCGATAAAGTGTTGGCCGAAATTGGCGCCGATACGGTGCCACGCATTCGCGTGTTTAATAAAATTGATTATCTGGCTGATGCCGCCGCACAAGCAGAGCGTACCGCAGCGCTGCACACAAATTACCCCGGTTGTATTGTGCTGAGCGCACAGCGTGAGGACGATATAAAAAATTTGCATCAAACCATTGTGCAGTTTTTTCAAAAGGATTTGATAGAGTCGGAAATATTTTTACCTTGGTCAGCACAAGAATTACGCGGTGAAATTTTTGCTTCTTGCGACGTGATTGAAGAACGTGCTGATGCGACGGGTGCGTTTTTTCGTTTACGCGCAACACCTGGCATGGTCGCTAAGCTGAGTAAACTCGCCAGCGATGCCCGTTATGCGCACTGACGAAAATAGGCATCGACCAAAATTCCATCGCGGAGAAGGCTGGAGTACACCCAGGGAACATTTCCTGGCAACTTGCGCGCAACAGCAAGTGGATGCAAGGTTGAGTGGGGCGCAGCGACCCTAATCTGTGAGTAACAATAAGTCCGCAATTTTCCTGCGTTGCACATCGCCGCTCCCGATATTTTTGTTTCTCCTGTGGGCGTGCTGTGTTGGGTTGCGCCCCACCCAGCCTACTCGAAGCAAATGTAGTTGTTTGGTAACTATTCAGCACAATTTTCATTTTCCCACGTCATCCCCTCGCAGGCGGGGATCCAGATGGCAACTGCTCCGACGCTATCACGATATTCACTCAAGTAAAAACCGTCTATTGACCGCTGGATCCCCACCTGCGCGGGGATGACAGGGAAATATGCTGAATAGTTACCAAAAATGAAACATGAGCTGAGTAGCTACCGTATTTGTTCCTGCCATGAATGCCTAGCGTCTAGCGCTTTGAACCAGAAGGCTGGGTTCAGGAACAGCTCTTAGCCCTTAAGCTACTGAAAATCACCGCTACTTGGCTATATCACATTCACGGTATGGGTAAAACCATGGGCTGGGTATACAATCCCGCGCTAAATCTCAATTGAACCGCCTTCAGGTTTATCCTCAACAACAGCCTAAACTACAACCAAAAAAGGAACACCATGTCAGCCAAACTGACCCTTACCAAACTCGAATCCCTGTTATTCAAAGCCTGCGACATCTTGCGCGGCAAAATGGATGCCTCGGAATACAAAGAATATATCTTCGGTATGCTGTTTCTGAAACGCATGTCCGACCAGTTTGAGGCCGATAGCGCTGCAATTGCCGCGCAACTTAAAGCCGAAGGCCACGATCCAGAAGACATAGATCTGCTATTGGATGACTCCACCCAATACGCCTATTTCGTACCCCAGCGGGCGCGTTGGTCTAGCCTCAAACACATTAAAGAAAACGTCGGCACCGAGCTAAACAAAGCCCTAGCCGAGCTGGAAGACAAAAACGCCCAGAAAGGCCTGCAAGATGTACTCAAACACATCAACTTCAACCGCAAGGTGGGCCAAAAGCCTATGTCGGATTCCACACTGGTGGAATTTATTCAGCACTTTAACGACATCCCCCTAGCCAATACCGATTTCGAATTTCCCGATCTTTTAGGCGCAGCCTACGAATACCTTATTAAATATTTTGCCGACAGCGCCGGTAAAAAAGGTGGCGAATTTTATACCCCCGCCGAAGTGGTGCGCTTATTAGTGGAGCTTATCGAGCCCGCCGAAGGCCACGAAATTTACGACCCTACCTGCGGCTCCGGCGGTATGCTGATTCAAAGCAAACAATACGTGGAAGAAACCGGTGGCAACGCCCGCAATGTGCATTTGTTCGGCCAAGAGAGCAACGACGGCACTTGGTCCATCTGCAAGATGAATATGATCCTGCACGATGCCGGCGGCGCGGATATTCAGAACGAAGACACTCTCGCCAAACCGCAGCACACCAAAAACGGCGAACTGCGCGCGTTTGATCGGGTTATTGCCAACCCGCCGTTTTCGCAAAACTACAAACGCAGCGACATGATTCTCACCAGCCGCTTTCACACCTGGCTGCCCGAAGGCGGTAAAAAAGCCGACCTGATGTTTGTGCAACACATGGTGGCCAGCCTTAAGCACAATGGCCGCATGGCGGTAGTCATGCCCCACGGCGTTTTGTTTCGCAGTGGTGAAGAACGCGCCTGCCGCCAAAAAATGATTGAAGATGGTTTACTCGAAGCCGTAATCGGCCTGCCCCAAGGCCTGTTCTACGGCACCGGCATTCCCGCCTGTGTACTGGTGGTCAACAAAAACAACGCCGCCCAGCGCAAACACGTCATTTTTATAAACGCCGACCGCGACTATAAAGAAGGCAAAAACCAGAACAGTCTGCGGCCAGAAGATATCGAAAAAATCACCCACGTGTATCAAGCCCTCGCCGCAGGCGGTGAGGATATTACGAGTTACGGCAAGCGCATCAGCATTGCGGCCTTAGCCGAAGAAGGATTCAATTTAAATATTCGCCGCTATGTGGATAACAGCCCAGCACCGGAACCGCAAAATGTGCGCGCCCACTTGAATGGCGGCATACCGCTAAGCGAAGTGAAAACCCTTGAACACCACTGGCAAAACTACCACGGCTTAAAACCAGCGCTATTTATTGAGCGCGCCAACAGCCCAGATTATCTCGATTTTGCCGATGTTATTACCAACAAAGCCGCCATCAAAACCTTGGTAGAGGCTCACCCCAGCCTAGTCACCAAACACCAGCAATTTATGAATGCCGTAACCCAATGGTGGAACCAACAATTTGTTCCGGAGTTTTACCAATTGGGTGATGAACTGCGCGGCTCCAAAGGCGTATTTGCCCTGCGCCGCAATGCGCTCAACAGTATCGTGCATGCGCTACTGCCCGCGCAGCTGTTAGATATTTACAAAATACGCGGCGCCTTGGCCAACAACCTTAAAAAACAAGAAGCAGATTTAAAATCTATCGCCAACAGCGGTTGGAATGCAGAGCTAATTCCCGAGCAGCAAATCTTGCAATCGCAATTTCCTGAGGTGTTAAAAGGCATAGAGCAAGACCGTGCGCGTATTATTGAATTAGAAGCATTATTTGCCGCCGCTAGCGAAAGTGAAGATGGCGATGAGGGTGCAAGCGAAGTTGATCTTGAAGGCGGCGCTTTGCCAAAGGCGCAAGTCAGCCAATTAAAAGACCAGCTTAAAGACCACAACGGCCAGGTGCGCGACCTTAAAAAAGAATTGCGTTATTTGAAAAAAGACACAAGCAGTGAAGCAAGTGTGCGCGCGACAAAAATTGAAAAGGAAATCGACAAGCGTGAACAATCCATAACGCAAATAGACCAACAACTGCAAACTCATACCGCGCTGGAGCAAGAACTTAGAACCCTTAAAGCTGGGTTAAAAGACAACGAGAAAAAACGCGATGATTTAATTGCTGCCGCGCGGGAAAAAATTGGTGCTGAGGAGGCAAAAGTTTTAATCGAAGCGCGCTTCCGGCAGGAATTGCAAGCGGAGCTGGAAGCTTACTTGCGGGCGTTTACGACAGACTTAATTAAAAGTGTGGAGAATCTGCATAACAAATATGCGGTGACGGTGAAGCAGATATTGAGGGAGCGGGATAAGCAGGCAGAGTTGTTGGATGGGTTTATGCGGGAGTTGGGGTATGCGTAACTGCTTGCGCAATTTGGCATTTGTAGAGTATGGAAAATCGCCTAATGAGGTTCGAGATCTAAATGGAATCTACCCAATTTATGGCACTGGGGGATTGGTCGGGACATCAAATCGCTTTCTCTTTGACCAGGATGCTATAGTTGTCGCGAGAAAAGGAACTTTAGACAACCCCACTTATGTTGAGGGTAAATATTGGATAATTGATACTGCTTACGCAACTATTCCCCGCGATAATGTTGATGCGAAGTGGCTCTATTACTGCTTGTCAGATTTTGATTTAAGAAAACTAAATGAAGCCACTGGCGTTCCAAGCATCAGCCGGGACTACTTATACAGAATTGAGTTTTACACTCCAGACTTACCCAAACAACAAAAAATCGCCAAAATCCTAACCACCGTCGATAACCTAATCGAACAAACCCAAGCCCTAATCGACAAATACACCGCCATAAAACAAGGCATGATGGCCGATTTATTTACGCGCGGCATAGACCTAAGCGGCACACCCGAAACCAACCCCAACCACGGCCAACTCCGCCCCTCTTTTGAAGAAGCGCCAGAGCTTTATAAGGAGACGGAATTGGGGTGGGTGCCGAGGGGGTGGGAGGTCGAAAGTTTGGGTGAGATTGCAGAATTTTGGTCAGGATATGCATTTAAAAACCAAGAGCTTTCTGAGCATGGAATGAAGGCTGTCAGAATTTCAAACCTGCACAAGCCAGACTTTCCGTACTGGCATTATGATGGCCCTATAAAAAATACCTGGGTTGTTGAATGTGGTGATCTTCTATTTTCATGGGCAGGAGTTGCATCCTCAATCGATGCTTATATCTATCATGGTGAACGCGCCCTTCTTAATCAACATATATATAATTTTCGAATTGAAAGTGAAACGTTAAAAATCCATACCTATAACTATCTTCAATTTGTACTGCCGAAGTTGAGGGAGGAAATTGAGGGTGGTGCCGGTCAGTTGCACCTGACTAAAGGAAAAATCCAGTCAATAAGTATCCCTAAGCCGCAACTTGTTGAGCTTGAAAAAATTGTTCTTACTAGTAAATCGATAGGGCAGAAAATAGAAAAAGAAATAGACTATCAGAAGGTTTTAGCTGAAATGAAAAAAGGCCTAATGCAAGACCTGCTCACCGGCAAAGTACAAGTAACCGCTTAATTGAAAAGACGGTTTCTTAAAAGCTAGGTACTTATGAATAACTACCTATGGTTTGTTGATGCCAGCCAGCTGAGCTGTTCGTGAATTATTTAGCGGTCTGAAAGATAAAAGCAAATCCCTCCTAGCCTCCCTTTTACAAAGGGAGGGACTTACTCCCCGGTTTTTGCAATGGGAGGGGGTTTTTACATAGCGAGGGGCTTACTCCCCCTCTTTTACAATGGCAGGAACTAATTCCCCTCTTTGACAAAGAGGGGCTAGGGGAGATTTGCTTTTGCCCCAAAGTTTAATTAGACAAGCTTTGAGGCATATATCAAACTGCAGTTACTTAAATGCAAGTAACGCCACTTTGTGGTTTTGAAAGCTGAATATAGAGGGCAATGTGGAAGCGAGGGAGCAGGCAGTTATTGAATTGGCGCGGCAGCGGGGAGCCATAGCGGCTGCAGACCTCGCCGCCGCCGGTATTGCCCGTGAATACCTGCCACGCATGGCGCGCAAAGGGCTAATGCAACGTATTGCCCGTGGCCGTTATCGCCTGCCGGATACCCAGGTCACTGAAAACCATGATCTGGCGCTATTCGCAGCGCAAGTGCCCAACGGCGTAATCACCCTGCTATCGGCACTGGCATTTCACGGTATTGGTACGCAAATCCCTCAGGAGCTATGGGTGGCAGTAAAAGCCCGCAGCCGCGCCCCTGTGCTGAGCTACCCGCCCCTGCGCTATCACTATTATTCGGGTGCCGCCTATGAGCTGGGCATAGAGCAGCATCTCATCGAAGGCGTGGTGGTAAAAGTCTACTCCCCGGCAAAAACGGTGGTGGACTGCTTTCGTCTGCGCAGCAAAGTAGGGTTGGATGTGGCGCTTGAGGCGCTCAAAGAAGGCTGGCAGGCTAAACGCTTTAGTGTGGATGAGTTGATGGCTATCGCCACGGCTTGCCGCATAGCCAATGTTATTCGGCCACATTTTGAAATGCTGGTGGCCTAATAAAAATGATGGCTGCCGCTACAAAACAAATGGAGCCATGACTTTCTCGTTTCTATGCCCCGTGTTGGGGGCGAGCCCGTTGCACAGAAGTATTGGCTCGCGCGCCCCTGTGGACTATACTTTGACCAATTTAAAATCAGGAGCACCAGCCTATGTTTGACCTTCAAAAACAACTGGATAAACGTTTAGCCGACCTAAAAAAAGCCAGTCGTGGCGACAACAGCGCCACTGTGCAAGAAAGTAAGGCCATGGTAAGAAATGCCGCTAGCAAAGTTCTAACTCCCGCTGGCAAGTTGCGTAGGTTTCCCCAAGCCTAATGTACACAACGCCTTCAATCGTTTTTGGTTTTCATGGTTGCGACCAATCGGTTGCCGATAAAATTCTAAAGGAGGGTCAGCCGTTAATTCCGAGTGCAAAGAGTTACGATTGGTTAGGCCATGGAATTTATTTTTGGGAGGGCAGTGAAGCCCGTGCGATGGAATGGGCTAAATCGAAAAAAGTAGAAAAACCCGCTGTAGTAGGGGCCATCATCCGGCTGGGAAATTGTTTAGATTTGCTGGATGACAAATCAATTAAGCATCTTTCCTCGGCCTATAATTTATTAATGGAAGACTTTAAATCGCGCGGCGAACCGCTGCCGGTGAATTCTGTTATTAAAAATGATGTGAGCTTTCGCCGCGATTTGGATTGCACCGTGGTTGAGTTCCTACACGATCATACTCGTCAAGAAATTATTAAAGATTTAAAAAACTGCGGCAATAAACACCCTAGCGAAAAGGACGTGCACACTCATCCTGCCTTTTTTGATTCAGTGCGAGGCATGTTTGCCGAGGGGCCGCCCCTCTATAGCGATGCAGGCTTCCGTGCCGCCAATCATATACAGCTCTGTGTGGTAAACCCCAACTGTATCTTGGGCTATTTTGCGCCACGTAAACCCGACTCTAAATTTAAGTCTTTTTAGCGCCCCTCTCGAGTTAAGCCTTTAGTGTACGCGCCGCGCCGGTACAATTAAATGTCAACATACAATAGGCGCACACATGGAGCTGGAAATAACCTATGTCTGAATACCAATTTGTAGAAAAGCCCTTACTCAACCAGCTCGCCAGCATGGGTTGGCAAATCATTGAGCATGGCTACGGCATTCCGCAAGACCCGTCGGTCAGTTTGCGCACCAGCTTTCGCGAGGTATTATTAAAAACCGAATTTATTGCGGCCGTAAAAGCGCTTAATTCAGCTCACAACACTGAAAATACTACGTGGCTTACTAACGACCAGTGTGAACAGATTTTTACGGATTTCAGCTATTTTGACACCGCCAATTTGGTAGAAGCCAATCAAACTTTTTTACAGCGTTTGTATAAGTGGCAAGTGGATAGCAACGAGCAAACCGGCGAGCA
Organism: Thalassocella blandensis; assembly: GCA_945882995.1. Lineage (GTDB taxonomy): Bacteria > Pseudomonadota > Gammaproteobacteria > Pseudomonadales > Cellvibrionaceae > CAMCXE01. The sequence goes on from CAMCXE010000032.1 coordinate 12,837, forward strand.
AGACCCGGTGGTGAACATTATTGATTTCGATAATTGGCAACATAATCGCTTTGTGGCCATTAGCCAATTCCGCATTGATACCCCCGGCGGCGTAGCGCCATTCATAATTCCCGACCTAGTGTTGTTTGTTAACGGCTTGCCCTTGGTGGTGATTGAATGTAAAGACGTAAACAGCTTTACCAGTGATGCCATGTACCAAGCCATAGAACAATTGCGCCGCTACGCCGAACTGCGTGAAGACACTCTTGAGGCCGGTTTAAAAGAAGGCGAACAAAAACTGTTTTGGACCAATCAATTGATGATCGCCACCTACGGGCGCGATTGCAAAGTCGGCACCATCACCTCTAACGATGAATACTATTTTAATTGGAAATGCATTCACCCCGACGCAGTGCCCTACACCGATAACGTAATACAACAACATCGCCCACAAGAACAACTAGTACAAGGCATGTTGCACCCAGAGCGCCTGCTAGATATCACGCGCAGTTATACGTTGTTTATGGATGCAGGCCCTGCGCGTATTAAAGTTATTTGCCGCTACCAGCAGTATCGTGCGGCATGTAAAATTATTGAAAAAATGCGCAATGGCAATAACGGTGCCGAGCGCTCAGGGGTTATTTGGCACACCCAAGGCAGCGGCAAATCCCTCACCATGGTGTTTTTAGTGCGTCGCCTGCGCCGTGAGCCAGCCTTAAAAAGTTACAAAATTTTAATGATTAATGACCGCACCGATTTAGATAAACAATTGGGCGAAACTGCCGCACTCACCGGCGAAACGGTATACCGCATTACCAGCGTGGCCGCCGTTAAAGAAAAACTTGTTGGCGACTCCTCTACGCTCAATATGGTGATGGTACATAAATTCCGCGAAGAGGATGACCGCAACACCACCGGTTATGTGGCGGATGCATTAGGTAAGGGTTTTACCGGAACGGCAGGCGGAACCCAAGATAACAAATCTACATATGGCACAAGCGGGGCCGCAGAAGCGGTACATTTTGAACCCTTTGAAGTCGTCAACAACTCGGAGAAAATCCTACTGTTAATTGATGAAGCTCACCGCACCCAGCGCAGCGGCAAAGACGAGGGCAGCTTATCCGACAACTTGTTTGATGCTTTCCCCAATGCAACACGCTTAGCCTTCACCGGAACGCCTTTAATTGCCGATCACCACACCGACCCGACCTGGAAGCGTTTTGGCGGCGATGCAGAAAACCCCTACATTGATAAATACAAACTGCAAGACGCGGTAGACGATGGCGCAACCCTGCAAATACTCTACGAAGGCCGCACCGCCGAAAGCGCTATTTACGATAAACACGGCTTTGACACCAAGTTTGAAAATCTTTTCAAAAATCGCAGCGATGAAGAGCTGGCCGCTATTCGCAAAAAATACGGCGCTACTGGCGACATTTTAGAGGCCGAAGAACGCATAAAAGAAATCGCCAATGATTTAGTGCGCCACTACATTCGCCAAGTACTCATCAGCGGTTTTAAAGCCCAGGTGGTGTGCCACAGCAAACAGGCGGCTATTCACTACGCCACCTATATTCGCGCAGCCTTGGATGCCAGCCTTAAAGAAGCGTTAGCCAAACCCGAGCCTGAGCGCAATAACGACATGCTTGAACGTTTGGCAATCTTGGATTTGGCGGTGATTATTTCTTCCGATGGCACCAATGAAAAAGCCGTTTTCAAAGAAGTACGCAAACGCGCCCGCGAATTGAATGCCGTTGAGAATTTTAAAAAGAAATTCGACGCAAGCAAACCCGAAACCGGCATGGCGTTTTTAATTGTGTGCGATATGTTGCTCACCGGCTTTGATGCTCCCGTTGAGCAGGTCATGTATATCGACAAAAAATTAAAAGAACACAACTTGCTGCAAACCATTGCGCGCGTAAACCGTACCTTCAAAGATAAAACCGTAGGTTATGTGGTGGATTACATAGGGCTTACCGAAAATTTGAAAGAAGCGCTTACCCTTTACGCGGGTGACGACCGAGACGATATTCTTGCCAGCTTTAAAGACATTGCCAGCGAAATGCCGGTGCTACAAAGCCGCTTTCGCCAATTGATTCAACTGTTTGAAGACAAGGGTGTTAGCCAAATTGAAGCTCTCGTAAAACAAAAACTAAGCAGTGATGCGGAGCGCTACAAAACTACCGAAGCGGCTGTAAGCTTGCTGGAGGACATAAAAACCCGCGACAGTTTTAATGTGTTCCTAAAGAAGTTTATGAGCAGCATGGATATTATTCTGCCCAACCGCATGGCAGACCCTTTCAAAATCCCCATGTATCAGTTGGCCCATATTCAAGCCAAGGCGCGCGAGCGCTACAAAGACGACTCCATCAACATTGCAGGTGTTGGCGCCAAGGTGCGTAAGCTGGTGAGTGAGCACTTAATTAGCTTGGGGATCAACCCAAAAGTGCCGCCAGTGGAATTGTTTTCTAGCAAGTTTATTCAGCAAGTTAATGAAAACAAAGACCCACGTGCCGTCGCCAGTGAAATGGAACACGCCGTGCGCAAACACTGCAAGGTTAACGAAGCCGATGACCCAGTTATGTACAAACGCTTTAGCGAAAAACTGGAAGAGATCGTTAAAAAATACAACGAAAGTTGGGAACAAATGGCACTGGCCTTAACTGAGCTACGCCAAGAGATAGACCTTGGGCGCACAACCCCCAACGACAAAGGCCCATTTTTTGATCTGATTGCCGATATTGCTTTTGGCAAAAATTGCCCACCGACAAAAGAGGCGGCCATACAAGCGCTCACCTTAAAAATACTTGAACTACTGGCCGAAGATATTCGCAGCCTCAACTTTTGGGAGCGCCCGGTACAAGTCAGCGAATTAGAAGGTAAAATTCGCCGCGTGATTATTTTAAGTAAAGATGCCGATATGCGCAGCAAAACTGATTTAATCGTCACCGAAGTCTTGGCCCTGGCTCGGCGGCGTGAACGGGATATATTGAATCAGGCTGATGGCAAGACTGACACGAGCGAATAGCTAAGGCATGAACACCCAATATACCTACAAAGATATCGACTACTCGCTCAAAAAAAGCGAGCGTAAAACCACGAGTATTTACATAGAGCGCGACGGTACAGTGACGGTGATTGCACCTAAGCCGTTTGACTTAACCAAGATTGAATCCGTATTGGAAAAGAAGCGCAGCTGGATATACCGCGGCTTAGCCGAATGGCAGGATTTAAACCGCACCCGTGTGACGCGCGAGTATGTGAATGGCGAAAGCTTTTTATACTTGGGCCGTAACTATCAGCTTGAAATCGTCACCAACCAGTTCAAGCCCTTGCTGTTAAAGCAGGGCAAGTTCTGCCTCGATAAAGAAAAGTTGCCGGACGCAAAAAGACATTTCACCGAATTTTACAAAGCCAAACTTAAAAGCCGACTAAAAGAAAAATCTCAGGTTTACGCAGCAAAATTAGGTGTAGCACCTAGTGATTTACGCATCTTGGAATTAAAAAATCGCTGGGGTTCTTGTACAGCGCAAGGCGTTATTAATATTCATTGGAAGTGCGCCATGTTACCCGCAAACGTGCTGGATTACATTATTGTGCATGAATTAGCGCACATCAAACACCCCAACCACACGCCCACCTTCTGGCGCGCGGTGGAGAAAGTGCTTTTGAATTATGAAGCGGAAAAAAATTGGCTTAAATTTAATGGCGCGGGAATGAGTCTATAGTTTTTTCCCGGGTTGCGCTCAGGTAAAGTTTGCCTACGCTTTTTTGAGCCTAGAAACCCCAGTTGGATAGTGCATTTCGACACGCAAAAAAAATGGGCCTTGCGGCCCATTTTTAATTTCAGTATTTATTACATTCTAACTTCGCTAATTTCCAAGGCGGCGATACGTTTACCGTCTTCAGCACCTTTGGTGAATTTCGCGATTTGGTCAAAATTCAAGTATTGGAAAATCTCCCCTGCCATAGCGTCAATTTCGCCGGCGTATTCCATATATTCAGCCACTGTTGGCAGTTTGCCTAAAATGCCGCCAATGGCGGCCAGCTCTGCCGAGGTTAAATAGACGTTGGCGCCGTTGCCTAAACGGTTGGGGAAGTTGCGGGTGGAGGTGGACAGTACGGTTACGCCATCAGCTACGCGGGCTTGGTTACCCATGCACAGCGAGCAGCCGGGGATTTCGGTGCGTACGCCATTGCGTTCGTAGATGGCGTAATAGCCTTCATCCTGCAGGGTGTCTTTATCCATTTTGGTGGGCGGGGAAATCCAGAAGCGGGTTTTTAGGCCGGCTTGGTTTTTGTCCAGCAATTTGCCTGCAGCGCGGAAGTGGCCGATGTTGGTCATGCAGGAGCCAATAAACACTTCGTCCACTTTGTCGCCAGCCACTTCACTGAGCAGCTTGGCGTCGTCTGGGTCGTTGGGGCAGCAGACGATGGGTTCTTGAATCTCGTTTAGGTCGATTTCCAACACGGCGGCGTATTCGGCGTCAGCATCGGCTGCCATGAGTTTGGGGTTGGCCAACCAGTCTTCCATTTTTTTGGCGCGGCGCTCCAAGGTGCGCTTGTCGCCATAGCCTTCACTCACCATCCAGCGCAACAAGGTGATGTTGGAGCGCAGGTATTCGGCGATGGACGCTTCCGGAAGCTTGATGGTACAGCCGGCGGCGGAACGTTCGGCCGAGGCGTCGGAGAGTTCAAAAGCTTGTTCAACGGTGAGGTCGGTAAGGCCTTCAATTTCCAGAATGCGGCCCGAGAACTCGTTGATTTTGCCCTTTTTCTCCACGGTGAGCAGGCCGGCTTTAATGCCGTAGTAGGGAATGGCGTGTACCAGGTCGCGCAGCGTAATGCCGGGCTGCATTTTGCCTTTGAAGCGCACTAACAGGGATTCCGGCATGTCCAGTGGCATGACGCCAGTGGCGGAAGCGAATGCAACAAGGCCGGAACCGGCTGGGAAGGAGATGCCCATGGGAAAGCGGGTGTGGGAATCACCACCGGTGCCCACGGTGTCGGGCAGCAGCATGCGGTTTAGCCAGGAGTGAATAATGCCGTCACCCGGGCGCAGGGAAACGCCGCCACGGGTCATGATGAAGTCGGGCAGGGTGTGTTGGGTTTCGATGTCTACCGGTTTGGGGTAGGCGGCGGTGTGGCAGAAGGACTGCATGACCAAATCGGCGGAAAAACCTAAACAGGCGAGGTCTTTGAGTTCGTCGCGGGTCATGGGGCCGGTGGTGTCTTGCGAGCCCACGGTGGTCATTTTGGGTTCGCAGTAGGTGCCGGGGCGAATGCCGGTTACACCGCAGGCTTGGCCCACCATTTTCTGCGCAAGCGTAAAGCCTTTGCCGCTATCGGCGGGGGCGGTTGGGGTGCGGAATAGGGTGGATGTGGGCAAGCCAAGTGCTTCGCGAGCCTTGCCGGTAAGGCCGCGGCCTACGATTAAGTTGATACGGCCACCGGCGCGTACTTCGTCTAACAATACGTCGGATTTGAGCTCGAATTCGGAGATGACCTCACCGCTGGCGGACACAATTTTGCCGTCATAGGGGCGCACTTCGATGATGTCGCCGGTGGCGATTTTTTCTACGGGCGCTTCAAATACGAGAGCGCCAGCGTCTTCCATGGTGTTGTAGAAGATGGGCGCGACTTTGCCGCCAATACACACACCGCCGCCGCGCTTATTGGGTACGCCGGGCATGTCGTCTCCGAAGAACCACAACACGGAGTTGGTGGCGGATTTGCGCGAGGAACCCGTGCCCACCACATCGCCCACAAAGGCGACGGGGTAGCCGAGGTTTTTCACCGCTTCGATAGCGTTTAAAGGGCCTTTTGCGCCTGGCTCATCGGGGGTTATGCCATCCCGGGCCATTTTATACATGGCTAGGGCGTGGAGCGGGATGTCGGGGCGGCTCCAGGCGTCGGGGGCAGGGGATAAGTCGTCAGTATTGGTTTCGCCAGTGACTTTGAATACGGCGTATTTTGCAGATTCTGCAACGGCGGGGCGCGAGGTAAACCATTCGGCATCGGCCCAGCTTTGGAGTACCCCTTGGGCGTCGGTGTTACCGGCTTTGGCTTTTTCTTCAACGTCATGGAAGCGGTCGAACATTAACAGGGTATGTTTGAGTTCGGCGGCGGCTAGGGCGCTGAGCTCGGGTTGGTCGAGCATTTCCACTAAGGCTTCAATGTTGTAACCGCCGTGCATTGCGCCCAGCAATTGGATAGCCAGTGCTTTATCAATCAGCGGGCTTTGTGTTTCGTTGCGCAAAATGGCGGATAAAAAACTGGCTTTCACGTAGGCGGCTTCGTCCACGCCGGGCGGCACGCGGTGGCTGATTAGGTCCACTAGCGTGGCTTCCTCGCCGGCAGGTGGTGCTTTCAGCAATTCAACTAAGCCTACAACTTGCTCGGCGGAAAGGGGTTTAGGGGGAATTCCTAAAGCAGCACGTTCAGCGACGTGGGCGCGGTAAGCTTCAAGCACAGGGTTATCCTCTTAGATTTGGGTTTGGCATTTACAGGCAGTATTCTTGCCGATAAGGCGTTTGAGGTAAAAAAAACAGGGAAAGCACGGAGCTTTGCGTAATGGCTGGGCGGCTGGCGGGCCTTCTCGGGCACTGCCAGCGGTGGGGCTGAATTTTACATGAATCAACTTTGGGTGTTAAGGGCACCTCCGGAAATTCACTTTTCGCGCTCTCGCTGCGTTATTTTCGTGCTCAGTCGGTCATTTATACCGCATAAAATCCCTCCCTCTGCGCGATAATGCCTATCGATCATCGCGAAAATTAAATTTCCGGAGGTACCCTTAAGTCGCCGTGCCCGCAAACACTTTGGCCTATGGATATGGGACATTTTGGTGCAAATGGTTTTCCGTTGAAGCAAATACTGCAATTACGCGTGTAGGTGGCTGTTAATACCATTGGCCCAAGCCAAAGCGTCTGCGTATAGCTTGGCTAGGGTGGCTTCGGTCAATTTATAATGCGTTAAAATGGGCAAAACTTTTGACCAATTACTGCGTTCAAGGTGCAGCACTATCGCCAGTATATGGCCGAGTTTGCCTTTATTTTGCAGCAGCGCAGCTTGCATATCATCGGATAAATTTAATTCGTTTAGCACTTGGTCCATAGGCATATCCAAAAAAGCATCAAAACTGGATAACAGGCCCAGAGTAAAACAGCTTTCGCCAAATTTTGCGTTTTCTATGGCGCAGCCGATGAGCTCGCAGAGTTTGGCGCGGGTACTGCCGAGTACACGCAACTCCTCGGGTTTGTCTTCGTTGCTGGCCAGTAGTAGCAGTGAGGCCCAGTTACGAATTTGGTTAATGCCCAGCAGCATTACGGCTTGGTAAATGTAATCAATTTTGCGGTTTAGCCCGTTTGCCGATGAGTTCACTAGCTTTAATCTTTTGAAGCTAATGCGCGGGTCGGAGCTGATGTCTTTTATTGCCTTGGTAATGTCCACTTCGGCCGCCATTAAGCAGGCTAGAAGCTGCGGCAAGGCGTTCATGCCCGTAGACATTTTTATGCCGTGCACAATATGTGGCTTGGATAGAAAATACCCTTGAAACCAATGAAAACCGAGTTTTTTACAGTCTTCCATCATCTCGTGGGTTTCGATTTTTTCGGCAAGCAATTTAACACCGTAGGGGCGTAATTTTTTTACATATTCCTGGGTGGTGGCGAAAGGTTGGGCCAGTACGTCAATTTTTACAATTTTCGCGTATTTTAAAAATTGCATGGAATTTTTGTCGATGAAAAAATCATCTAGGGCTATTTCATGGTTTTTTTTGTAGAGCGGCTAAGCATTCTAAGACTTGGGGGGGCGCTTTCGATATCGTTTAACACCTCAATTACGAGCTGACCCGGTGCAAAGGGCAGCGGTGACACCAGCAGCCCTTTGGTGAAGTTAATCCTAGAAACCTCAGTTGGATCACCAAAGTCTGCGCAACCCCTTGGCGCGCCTAGCAAAAGTTAAATTTGGCGAACAACCAACTAGGTTGCCCGCCAAATTTAACTTTCACTAATCACACCAATGGCGTACACAGCTTTTTGGCGTCCAACTGAGGTTTCTAGGTTAATTAACACTTTTTTGTCGCCAATAATATCGGTGATGCGATGCTCGCCAAAGGCGTACAGCATCGCATGCAAGCTGTCGTAGTCGCCGTCTAGGAATTTGGCGGCATTTTTGGTACTGCTTCGAAATAGCAACTCATAGCCAATAACATTGAGCGCATTATCAAAAATAGGCTGGCGTGCAAACAATGGGAACATTTTGCTTATTACGACGGCCCGTTAAAACAATTCAACTTCGTCGTCAGGGGCCCCTGATTTTTTGGGATGTTGCGCCAAATAGCGGCGGTAGACGCTCAGCGCCTCTTTGACGGAGGTGCCGCTCATGATGGACTCGAACATGGCGTGTTCGGCTTCCATCGTGTAAGAATTTTTGATGTCGAGTTGTATTTTTCGCCAGGCTTGGGGATCAGCGCGTACATGGCCCTCCTCTATAACGGTGGAAACCTTTTCAAGGCTGCGGGCTACGTGATCCAAACGTTGGCACACTCGATCATAAAACTGGAACGCGCTCACGGAGGCGTTGATGTTACTTTTCATTTGCGCGGCAGTGCGGCTAATGTCGGCTTTGAAGTTCTCAAGTTCTTCTGGCCGAGTTAAGTGTTGAATCTGAGCACTTACGTCGCTAGTGTGATTGGCCAGTGTGGTAAATGAGTGAGTGAGTGTATCCACGGAGCTGTTGCTGTCTGCCACCGTAGCTTCAATTTGGCACACCGCCAAATACAGCATGTTAATGGTCTCTTGCACATAGGACCATTCGTCCACCTCTAGGGGTCGTAATACGCGGGAATGTTGGTTCATGTAAGCGTCCTAGATGTGGTTAAAGGGCTATCGAATACAGGGTGCCCTAACGTTTTGAGGCGGCATCGCCAGTCTGAGTTAAGAATAGCCTAGAGCCGCTGATTTGCCTCCAATTGGCTCACCAAGGTTTGTGGCTGCCCCAAGCGGTAGCCATAAATGACCGAAAAACTGAGGATGTTTTGTACGTAATTGCGGGTTTCGTTGAAGGGGATGGTCTCGATCCACACATCAAACGGCCGCTCCTGCCGCGACTCGCTCAGCCATTCACGCACCCGACCCGGGCCGGCGTTGTAGGCCGCCGCCGCCAAAATGCGGTTGCCGTCGAACCGTTGCAGCAGGCCGTTTAGGTACTGGCTGCCTAGGAAAATGTTGTGGCTTGGGTTTAGCAAATCTTGGGTTTTGTGTTTGATACCCTTTTTCTTGGCCACTTCTTCCGCGGTGGCGGGCATTAGCTGCATTAAGCCCAAGGCGCCCACCCTGGATTTGGCGTCGGCATCAAACGCACTTTCTTGCCGGGTGATGGCATACACCAGCGTCGGTGTAATGTCGGCGGCTTTGGAGATGCGTTTCACTTCGCTTTCATAGGCCAGCGGAAAACGCGCGGTCAGGTTGTCCCACAGGTTGCCTTTCATCATGGTTTGAATGCCGGTGGTGTACCAGCCCCATTGTTTGGCTAAGTGGCCTGCGGCGTAGAGGTCATCATTGTTCATTTTGCGCGTGGTGTGCATCCACTCAGCGCGGGACTCGTTCTCATAACCCAGTTCAAACAGCTCCCGCGAGCGCAGCATGCCGTCTAGCTGGCTTACCCGTATCAGGCTGGCTGGGTCCACGGGTTTGGATTTATCTTCCAGTGTGTACTGTTTGCGCAGAATGTCGGCGGCCAAGAAGCCGTAAAAGCCGCGTTTCTCGGCCAGATTGGTATACACCTGAGCCGAGGGTTGGAAGCCGGGCAGCTCACTCTTGAGTTCATCTTGGGCTCGGGCGCGCCAGTACTGCCAGCGTTCGGAATTTTGCATTTGCGTGGAGAGCATCTGAATACCCTCATTGACCCTTGGCCAGTCGAGGTTTTCGAGGCTCACCCGCAGCAGTTCCTCCACTAAGCTGGTTTCGCGCAAGGCGTAGGACTGGTTGATGAATTTTTGTGCCTCCTGGGCGTGGCCTTGCTTCACAAGGGCCTTAAGAATTTGCAGCTTGGTGCTGCGCGACATGTCGTCGCCAAACATTTGTTGAGCTTCATACCGCTCCCAATGTTTCAGCGCGCCCATGGCGTCTTTTTTGGCAAGCTTGGTGATGCCGTGGGCAATAATGTGTTGTATGGGCAGCTTTTGTTCTTGAAAGGTGGTGTGGTTCTTGATGAGGTCTGGGCGCGCATCCACTTTAATAAAGGCTTTGGCATAGGTGGTGTAAGGCTCCACCATCAGCGGCGTAATTTGATTGGCCAAGCTTAATTTATTGTTCTGCAGCGCCTTCTGAAAGCGGCTCCACACCAGGTCTTGGGTTAACTTGCCCTCGTTGCGCCAGCGCTTGAATAGGGCATTGCAGGCGTCCGGTTGCTCTTGGCCCACATCCCATAGCTTGGCGGTTTCCTCTAGGGCTTCTGGCTTGCCGGCAAATACATCCGCGTAGACGCGGTTGCACTGCATCTCGGTGGAGGTGAACTCGGACGAGTAATAGCGTTGGAAGTCGCTCCACTTTTTGCGCGCAGCAAGGATGCTCAACAGGTTTTGCTGGAGGCGGTCGGCCAGCAGTGAACCGCGATAGGTGTTCAGGAACTTATCAATTTCAATAAAGGGCAAGTCGGACAGCTGGTCGCGTAGGCGCAGGTAGTCTAGGTACTCCACCAGCGGGTAGCCCCCCAGTTGGGCGTAGTGCAGCTTAAATTGCGCGTTGTTATTTTTATCCAGCGCGTCCTTGGCTTTTAGGTAGTGCTGGCGCTGCTCCTCTAGGGAAATGTTGGCGGCTTGAGCCGCGGTGTTAATAAGGACAAGGCTTAGCAGCCAGGATCTCAGGAAAAATGACAGCATGTTGGTTATCCGATGTCGGCACTCAGTTGTCGGGTGTGGCTCAGCAGTATGGCTTGTTATAGGGGTTCTGGCCGTGCACTGTAGCTAGGTGGTAATGGTGTTGCTGCTCCAATTCTAGTCATGCCGCGCACAAGGCGCGCGCGGCAAGGTAACAATCATTGGATTTTTTTGCCAGCTTTACGGCAAGATGCTCCTCCTTTTGCGTTGCGGTAGTTGTGATATGAATCTATTAAAGTTGGATAACCTGCACTTGGCGTACGGTCAACAAGTGTTGTTCGACAACCTCAGCCTGTTACTAAGCCAAGGCGACCGCCTGTGTTTGGTGGGGCGCAACGGTGTGGGCAAATCCACACTGCTCAAAGTTATCGAAGGCCTCATCGAGCCGGATTCCGGCAGCTGCTGGCGCCACCAAGGCTCACGCGTGGCCGGCCTTATGCAGGACCTTCCCGAAGCCAATGACCTGAGCGTGCTGGATTACGTGGCCTCCGGTTTGGCGTCTCTCGGTGAAGACTTGGCCGAATACCATCATCTGATTAACGAAGGCGCACTGGACCTAGACCGCATGGCGGTATTGCAGCAGCGTATTGAAGCCCAGGACGGCTGGAGCTTACAAAATCGCATTGAGCAGGTGCTCACCCGTTTGGACCTCAACGCCGACGATGAGCTACGCCAGCTCTCCGGTGGTTGGCGCCGCCGCGTCGCCCTAGCCAAAGCCCTCGTCTGCCAGCCGGATGTGCTGCTGCTGGACGAACCCACTAACCACCTGGATGTACTGGCCATTGAATGGCTGGAGAAAGAAATCCTGCAATTTTCCGGCGCCGTGGTGTTTGTTACCCATGACCGGGCATTTTTGCGCAACGTGGCCAATCGCATTGGCGAATTAGACCGCGGCATGCTGAGTGTGTGGGACGGCAATTACACGGATTTTCTCGCCTTTCGCGAACGTCAGTTAGCAGAAGAAGAAAAACACAACAGCGAGTTTGATAAAAAATTGGCGAAAGAAGAAGTTTGGATTCGCCAAGGCATTAAAGCGCGCCGCACCCGTAATGAAGGCCGGGTGCGCGCCCTTAAAAAATTGCGCGAGGAGCGCTCACAGCGCCGGGAAAAATCCGGCACAGCGCGCATGGCGATTTCCAACGACGGCAGCTCCGGCAAATTGGTGGCCGAGTTCGACAATGTGAGCTTCGGCTGGGACAACCATTTATTAATCGACAAATTCACCGCCAATATTATCCGCGGCGACAAAATAGGCCTGATCGGCCCCAACGGCGTGGGCAAAAGCACGTTTTTGAAATTGCTATTGGGTGATATTCAGCCCAATTCCGGCATTGTAAAAATTGGCACC
>CAMCXE010000033.1 GCA_945882995.1 Thalassocella blandensis
CACCAAAGTCTGCGCAACCCCTTGGCGCGCCTAGCAAAAGTTAAAAATCACGAACAACCAACCAGGTTGCCCGTGATTTTTAACTTTCACTAATCACACCAATGGATTACACAGCTTTTTGGCGCCCAACTGAGGTTTCTAGGTTAAACCTGCATGGATTTCCTGCCATGTCAGAGCGGCTAACTGTGTGAGGAGGTGTTGGCATTGGCTGGGTAAGTCGCCCTGGGTGTTCAGGCCAAAAAAATGATGGTTGTAGGCCTGGGCAAAATCATGAGCGCTGAAGGTTGGGACCAGCCTTTGCCAAGGTTGAGCCCAAACTTCCATGAGGGTGCCCGGCGGAGGGCTGATGTTACAGCGCTCAAAAATTCTACCGAGGCACGCAATGGCCAAGCTAGCATCTTGGCCTGATGACTGTTTGATCCAGCGGTTTTTTTGCCAATTTAACCACCTGGGGTGCTGGGTTAACCGTTGCCTAAGTGGCGTCATAGCCGCGCCAGCCAGTGCCAGCAGCAAGCCTGCCAGTAAGATTTGGTTGAACGCTGTTTCTGGATAACCACCGTGTTGCATGGGCGGCGCGTTAGTTTGGAGTGCTTGCAGGTTGTGGGTTTGAATGTGCCAGTCGCGCAGGGGGCTCCAGCCCAATAGGCTGGGAGGAGCCTGAAGTGGTCGCTGGTAAAATGCCATGGGTTCTAGTTCGATCCAGCCTTTATTGTCCACATAGGCTTCCACCCAGGTGTGAGCGTCTGCTCCATAGACTTCAAACCAGCCGGTAAACGGGTTGCGGCGCTGCACGGCTAGGCCGCTGACGAGGCGAGCGGGGATGTCAAGGCTGCGCAACATAAGGGCGAGGCTGGTGGCAAAATATTCGCTGCTGCCGCGTTTGCTGTCGAATAGGAAATCCGCTACCGGCTCCACGCCCACCGAGGCGGCGACGGTATGGAAGTGGTAGCGGTAGGTGCGGCGCAGCCAAGCTTCGAGCAGCTCGGCTTTTTGTAAATCGGAGCGCACTGTTTGCGTAAGGCTCTGCGCTAGGGGTTTGATACGAGGGTCTAGGTTGGCGGGTAACTGGCGGTAATTGAGGTGTTGCAGGTGCTGTGGGTCACCGATGCGGCGTAAGCCTAGGCCTAGGCGCTGCACCTGTGCGCTGTAGGCTGTGCCCGGCTGCAGGGGGGAGGGGCTTTGGAGGAGTGCATGGCTGTCAAAGCCTAGGCTGGTGGCGGGGAAGTCTAGCGTTTGTAATTGTCCGGTAATGGGGATGGCGGTGCCGATGTTGGCCAGTATTTTCACCCGGTACCCTATTGGGGCGCCTTGGCTCAGGCTGGTGCTGCTCCAAATTAAATGTTGGTGTGGCAAGGGGATTTTGTACAGCGCGGCGCTATTGCTGTGCCAGCGAATTCCGTCAAATTCGTCGAAAACCTTCGCACGCAAATTCATTGGCGATGGTGCCTGAACTAGCGCAATGGGTTGATCGACCCAGCTTAAGCGGCTGGCAAAGTTGTTGATTTCAAAACGGCTAGTGAAAGGTGCGTAGCTAAAGCGGCTGCTGGGGGCGGCGGCTTCGTAGGAGTAGTCGGCCAAGGGGTGTGTGCTGGGCTGCTGCGCGTTCAGCAAAAATTGTTGTTGTAATTGCGGAAGAATTTCCACCGGCAAGCGGCCGTCGCGCAGGTCGTTGGCTTTGGCATCCCAGGCGCTGTCTTGGTAGGGGGTTGGCGAGCGTGCAGTGACCGGACTTGGGCTCAGCGGCCAGTGTGGCAGCAGCAGCCAAATCAGACTACTGCAGAGGACGAGTGCGGTGAGACTGGCCAGATGCCCGCCCAGTTGCGGCCAATTTAAAGGCGTTGGTTGTTGGTGCGCCCAGCGCAGCGTTATCAGCAGCGCGCCATAAGCCATAAAGTAGAGCGCACCAGAGGTGCTGGCGGAGGTCACGAGCGAGAGCAGCATGATCGATGCGCTGGCGATGAGGCGGAGGTAAAACTGGGTTTCGAAGCGCCCGGTAAATAGCAGAGCACATTGCCCCAAGGCGATGCCCGTCGCCATGCCGAATGCCCAGCCTTGCCAGTGAGCGCCCGCGAGCGCCGCCACTAAGGCGGTGATACCGATGCGTTGCGAGTGGGTGAGATAAGGGCTCGCGTCACCGAATTGTGCGGCCATATATTGCAACGCGCCGAAACCGCAGCCGGCAATCACCAGCGTCAGCCAGGCGTAACCGGGAGGGGTGGCGAGCTCGGCCATGGGCCCCATGGCCAATACCACGAGGAGGCTAATCATGGCGGTGAGCAGGGGGTTAGAGTGCAGCATCAAATAACTGCTCCCAAGGCATGTTGGCATGCAGATGAAAATCCCAAATGTGCGACTCCCGCCTCGGGATTTGAAGCCGTTGCAGCACGAGTGGATGGTTAAAACTCGCCTCATCTAACAAAAAGTTCCACAGGTGCACGCCGTCGGGTAGTGCCGGTAACTGGGCTGAGCCACGTAAAGCGAATTGCACCCAGAGTTGGCTTGAGCTGCGTGGAGCGTATTCTTGCAGGAGCTCGTCTGCCCCGCGCTGCCCTGCTTGCGGCAAACAAATTAAAAAATCATCGAAGGGTTCGAAGTGTTGATTAAATGCCGGCAGTTTGCGGCAGCCGTGTTCTGTGAGGCACCAAACTTCACTACCTTTGGCGCACCAGTGGCGGGCCAGTGAGGCAGCGAGCCGCTGTTGCGTGGCGCCGGTACTCTGGTTGCCGGCGCCTAGGTGAAACCCTGGGCGGGTGTCCAGCGCGAGGAGTATGCGAGGCTGTGCTTCGGGTGTAAAACACTTGACCCGCCACTGGCCGGTTTTTGCGCTGCTTTTCCAGTCAATCAGCGCGGCATCGTCGCCGGCTACGTATTCGCGCATTTGATAAAAATAGTCCCCATGCCCAGTTTGGCTGGGGTGTGGCGACCCAGCACCAGGAAGGTGCCCTATAACCGAGGGAATGTGCCGCCAGTGGATGATCGGCGGGTGCACCCAGAGCTCGGTGGTTGGCAGGGTGATTTGGCGTCGTGCAGGCCAGAGGCCAAAGGGGAAGGAACAGGAGATTTCCACGCCGTTGAGGTGAAACAGCCCGCTTTGCGCAGGGCGTAGGTCGAGAGCAATCGTCTGCCGGCCAAATAAAAATGGCACCCCAAGGGGCGGTGTATTTTGAAGGTCACCGCAGGGCAGGGGTTGCGTTACCTGCAGCTGCCATAATGGCCAGCGGCTGTGTAGCTGGAAGCTTAACGTGGCGCTTTGGCCCGTCCGCCAAGTGTTAGGGGTTTGCCGCAGGATATGAATTTGACGCAGCTGCCAGCGCGGCCAGCCATAGGCGAGTGCCAATAGGGCAAGCAGCATCGCAGTGGGTAAAAAAAGCAGCCATATTCCCGCTAATTGGCCAACTAGCCACAGGCCTACGGCTGCCGCCAGCACAGGCCAGCGGGGCTGATCCATGCAAAGTTGCCAAGCCGCTTGGAGTTTCTCGAGCTGCTTTGAGTCGCTTTCACGCCTAAACATTTTAGGGTTTTGCTTGCGGCATCGCGGGCACTGCCACTTTGGTGAGGATGTCTTGAAGCAGTGTCTCTACTCGCTCCTGAGGGTTGCGCAGCACCAAACGGTGCCCGAGCACGGGTATGAGCATCTCCTGCACCATGGGCGGGGTCACAAACTGTTGCCCCTGCACCAACGCTAAGGCTTGGCAGGCCTTCATAAGGGCGGTGCTGGCCCGTGGGCTGGCGCCGAGTTTGATGCGGCTGTGCTCGCGAGTGGCTTGTATTAGCCGAGCAATGTACTCCACGAGCTTGATGTCAATTTTTACGCGGGTGACTAAGGCCTGCAGTTTCAGCAAAGACTCTTCATTGATGACTGGCGTGGGCACCTCTGGGCGCTGTTGGCTGAGTTGCATGATGCGCACCTCTTCGGCCAGATTGGGGTAACCGAGGTGAATACGTGCAAAGAAGCGGTCGTATTGCGCCTCCGGCAACAAATAGGTGCCTACAAAATCCACGGGGTTTTGTGTGGCGATGAGGAAAAAGCTGTCGGGCAGCGGGCGTGTTTTGCGCTCGGTACTCACCGCGCCTTCGGCCATAGCTTCCAAAAATGCCGCCTGAGTGCGTGGGCTGGCCCGATTAAGCTCGTCCACCAGCAAAATACTGGTAAAAATAGGGCCTGGGGCAAATTTGAAGGATTCGGTGCTGGGGTCGTACAAGCTGACGCCAAGCACATCGGACGGCAATAAATCGGGGGTACACTGCACCCGCTTTAAGGGTACATTAATCAGTGCAGCCAGGCGTTTGGCTAGGGTGGTTTTACCTGTGCCAGGCACATCTTCCAGCAACAGATGGCCTTTGCAAAGCAGGCTGACAATCACTAAGCGCAGGGTTTGCGGCGCCGCCACCACGCCTTGGGCAAGCCCCTCATGCAGCTGTTGTAGGATTTTGGCTGGAGTTTGAACGTTAGGGTCCACAGTGTCCTCGATCGGGTGCAAAGGGTTGCTAGATTTTAGGCAAGTCTAGCCTGTTGCTGAACGAGTTGCTTGTGTTTGGATTCCCTGCAGCGTGCCATCAAAAAAATATTGTGAGCCAGATGCGAAGATGCCTAGGACACACAGTTTTTTACGTGAAATGGTGGGGCGATGGGTCTCTGCGCTGGCGCACGCGAAGGAAATGCCCTAGCGCCGTCCTGATAGCAGGCAAAATTGTTTAAAATTCGCCCTGCCGCTGCCTTGCATCCGGTTCCGCTTCCTTGCCAATTTAATCACTGTACGAGCCTTACGCTATGAAATACCGCGGCATTCCTACCAACATAATCACAGGCTTTTTAGGCGCGGGAAAAACCACCGCCATTTTGCATCTGTTAGCACAAAAACCCGCGTCAGAACGCTGGGCCGTATTGGTTAATGAATTCGGCGAAATTGGCATAGATGGCGCCTTGCTTAAAAATGCTGGCGCCGAAGTGCGTGAGGTGCCCGGTGGATGTATGTGTTGTGTGGCTGGCCTGCCCATGCAAATTGGTTTAAATCGATTAATCTCTAGCGCCAAGCCGGATCGACTTATTATTGAGCCTACCGGCCTTGGACACCCTGCTGAAATTCTGCGGGTATTAACCTCGCCGCCTTACGCGGCATTATTAAAAATACAGGCCAGTATCACGCTAATTGATCCGCGCAAATTAAGCGATCCGCGTTATGTGGATAATGAAAACTTTGCAGCGCAAGCCGCGCTGGCCGATGTGTTAGTGGCGAATAAAATTGATGTGGCGACAGCCGAGGAGCGGCACGCATTTAACCGTTATGCCCAGGCATTTGCGCCGCGTAAATCCATTGTGGCGGAAGTGACGCAGGGCGCCATTGACCCCGCGTGGCTGACACTACCACGCAGGGATCGGTTATTGAAGGCTGGCGCGGCGCACACGGCGTCCTCGTCAAACGCCTTGCAAAATACGTTTATGACCCAGCTTGGCCCCGCGCCGGGCGAATTATTCCGCCGACAGGAAAATCGAGGGCAGGGTTTCTTTAGTTGTGGTTGGGTATTTGCGCCGGAGGTGGTATTTGCCATGGATAAATTATTTATTTGGCTTTCAGGTTTGTTTTGTCGGCGCGTAAAAGGTGTGATGCGCACGGCGGACGCGATTATGGCATTTAACGCTGAAAATGGTGTTTTATCCATCAATGAATTAGACGATGCAATGGATAGTCGGCTAGAAATTATTCATGACGAACTGCTGGATTGGCAGGCGATTGAGCAAATTCTGTTGGCAAGTCGAGTTTGATTGAGGCGAATCATCTATGTTGAGCGCCGGTTGATGGCGGCCGAATCCCTTCGGCCGCGCGGCACCCTATTAGCTTTGACGCCTATTTTTGAGTTTTTTAGTGAAAAATAGAAGGCCAAGGCCTGACAGTAGTGTTGCGAGGCTAGAGGGTTCCGGAGTCAGTGTATAACGATCCAGTGGAGTTGGATTCGAAGGGGAGTCAATCAATTCAAAGTGGTCCAATATTCCGCTATAACACCCGCCATAAGAATCATCATAAAACCCGCAAATACTGAACTTGCCATTGTCTATACCAGCCTGCAGGCCGAAAAGTATGCGGTTTTTTTCCGAAGATAGCCCAGAGTTCAGCTCTAGAGAGCCACCCCACAAGACCATATCGTGTAACGCGGTTTGATTTTTGTTTCTTCCGCCATCTCCTGTCCAGCGGGTTTGAGTGTAGCCTGCGTAGTCATTTTTGTCGTCTTGAGTGATTTTTCGGCCATATTCGAAACGATTGTCACAGCTATTAGTTTCTAATTTTTCAAAACTGTTACCTTCTGTGACAATCTCGAAAACTGGCCCCATAATTTGACAGTCATCAGCCAGGAGATTAAGCGTAGTGGGCGAACCGTTTGAATGAAATGGCGCCACCCGATTGCCAGCTTGATCGATTCCGACGAATGAAAACCTTTGTAAGTCAATTGTTATCTGGCCGAAGACATTGGTATCGCCGTTAAATATTGGGTTTCCGTCCTTGCCCTTGAATGGCGATGGAGCGGAGGGGTTTTGCCAGATATTGGCGCTGTTTCCGAAGTAATGGAAATCGCTTGCGGTGACATTGCCTCTGAAATTCCATGTGTAGGGTAAGGCGGTAGCTGCGGTGGACAATAACGGTAGAAGCGCCACTATGCCAATTTTTATCGCAGCTTCTATTGCTCGAGGCGGCGTGCGGTTGGGATGATTTTGAATTGTTTTCCTGGGCGAAGTTTTTAATGAGGTTTGAGCAGATTTTATATTTTTGGAATTAAAATATGTGTTTGCGTTGATTTTCATACTTGCACCCTCCAAAAATTTTAGAAGTCACCCACTTGTGTTTGTCTGAATGATTTTTCCTGCCGCTTCCTGTGTGTTTTGGTGGTTTTCTAGGGGCTCCGATTAAGTCTGAATTCGTGAGTATTGTGAAAATGCAGGAGTACATACCTATAGCTCCGTCGCAGGCTTCCTGTCCGCGATGGTTTCACAACATCTCCGCATTCAGACTTAATCGGAGGTTACCTAGGTCGTACAAAGAGATGCATCTAGTGCGCCGGCGGGCAGCATAGAAATAAAATCAATGCATTGGCTGGGCGCCTGTGTTACGAGTTTGCATTGTGTGTAAATTTTTTCGTCATGAGCCGCTAGGTGTGTTGAGGGTGAGTGCGCCCAATGGATTGCCCCGCTTTTTGGTGCTAAACAGAGGTTGTTAAAGTTGACGTAAGTAGTTGGCGCACAAAACTTGGCGCAGGGGTTGCGGCAGGGAGCCCGCAAAGGGCTGACCTGCTCGGCTATTTTGTTGGGGTAGGGTGCGTTACGGCGGAGGTTTGTAGGGTGAATCGCCTAACGTAACAAACGCTGCAACACGCCATTGGATAACACTCTGGCCCCAGCTAATGTCAGCACCACTTCTTGCAAAACATCCCACGGGCTCAGTTTGGCTGCGCCTTTAAGGGCGCGGTCGGCGAGGGCGCATTCGCGCAGCAATAGGCGCAGTTGCGCGGGTTTAAAGCGCGGCATAGCCTGGCGCATCAAGCTGAAATGGGGGTCGAAAATACCTTGGTTGCGGGCGGCTTGTTCCATGCCTTGGCCTAGGCTTTGTGCTTGCTGCATGGCGGCAAGGGTGCGCACTTCCCGGGCTAGCGCCCAAATGACCAGGGTAACTTCTTCGCCTTCCGCGCGCAGCCCTTGGAGGGTGCGCAAGGCGCCGCTGGCGTCGCCGCTGACGGCCTTGTCTACTAGCCCAAACACATCGTAGCGGGCGTTGTCGGCTACGAGACTGGCCATTAATTCGGCGCTGATTGTGTTGTCATTGGCGATTAGTTTGAGTTTTTCGATCTCTTGCACCGCGGCCAGCAGGTTGCCTTCCACCTTGGCGCAGAGCAAGTCTAAGGCCTCGGGGGTTGCGTCTAGACCGGCGGCACGCAGGCGGGTGTCGATCCAGCGCGGTAGCTGTTTTTCACTCACCGGCCAAAGGGCCAGAATGCCGCCAGTCTGATCCACCGCTTTGTACCAGCCGCTGTTTTGGGCGTTTTTATCCAGCTTGGGGCTGACCAATAGCAGGAGGTTGTCAGGGCTGGGGTTGCGGCAGAACTCCACAAGGGCTTTACCTGCGGCCTCCGTAAATTTCCCCGTTAAGCGCACCTCGATGATTTTTCGCTCGGCAAAGAGGTTCAGACTGTTGCCACTTTGCACCACTTGTTGCCAATCGAATTGTCCCTCGGCATGGAACAGTTCACGTTCACTAAAGCCCTGTTTGCGCGCCGCGCTGCGAATGCTGTCGCAGGCTTCTTGCACTAGCAGCGGTTCGTCCCCGCTGACCAAATAGACGGGAGCGAGTTTGGCTAGGTGGCGGGCCAGTTGATCAGCGTTGAGTTTGGCCATTAGTGGGTGCCAAGGGATTGGGTTTGTTTGAGGATGGCGCTGGCAATTTCTCGGCGCATTTCGCCCATCAGGGTGTTTTCCTCTTCGGTTTTGCCGAGGTTATTACCCGTTTGATAGTCGAATACGCGCACGCTGGGCGTTGTGCCTTCGCGCAATAAATCCATTGTGTTGTTAATTTGGCGATATAACCGCCAGCTGGCGGTGAGTGTAAGTTCGTACTGAGCGGCGGAACCAATAGATGTGACCGCCACCGTGCGCTTAGTCAGCTTTTCGGCATCCAATTCTAGGCGCAGCGGTGCTTCGTCGGCAGACGCTATATGCCGGGTTTGCATGGCGCGGACCATGGCCGCCACCAGCGGGGCATAACGATCACTGCTAACTAGCTGCAGTTGCTCGGGAAATTGGCCGGCGTCCATACCGCGCAGATGCCAGCCGCAGGCGCCAAGGGTGAGGCTGAGCAGAAGAGTCGATAAGGTTTTGCAGTTCACAGCAGCTACCTGACGCGGGCGGGGACGGGGCGGTGATTTTACCTGTTGTGCGTGCGTTTGGGTTTTTTAAACCAACAAACCGCCATTGGGCGCCGCGGGGTTGTACAGAACTTAGCGGCCCAACCGAGGTTGTGACTAACTAGGATTTCGCGCAGAGGGCTCCTGCAGCCAAATCACACTGGCCATGCGGCCAGTTTGCCCGTCACGGCGAAAAGAAAAAAAGCGCTCGGGTTCACTAAACGTACAGTAGCCGCCGCCGTAGACATGGGTTAGGCCGCACGCCTGTAACTGCCCACGGGCCAAGCTGTACAGATCGGCGAGCCAGTGATCAGGCCTAGGGCTGGGGGTGAAGGCGTAACTCCAGTCGGCTCCGTACTCACGCCCTAATGCCAAAAATACTTGGCGCACCTCGGGCCCAACTTCGAACGCCGTTTGGCTAATGCAGGGGCCTAGGTAGGCGAGGAGCTGCGACCCTGGGCTGTGAAAGCGGGCCACTGCTGCCGCGAGAATACCGCTCGCCAGCCCCCTCCAGCCCGCATGCACCGCCCCGACTTGGGTGCCGGCGGTGTTGCACAGTAAAACGGGCAGGCAGTCGGCGGTCAAAATACTCAGGGCCAGCCCCGCCTCCCGGGTGGTGGCGCCATCAGCTTGCGGCGTTGAGCCGTCGGCGTTGGCGGTAATCACCAGCGCGCTGTGGATTTGCTCCAGCCACTGCCAGCGCCTTACGCCGGTTAGGTCGGCTAGCTGGCGGCGATTGGCGGCTACCGAGGTCGGCTGGTCGCCGACGTGAGTGGCTAGGTTAAAACTGTTGAAAGGCGGCGCACTGTGGCCGCCACTCCGTTCGGTTATGAGCGCGTGAACATTTGGCGGTGCTGGCCAATCAGGTGTGATCATATTCGCGCAGCACATCCAGTAGTTGTTGCATATCCGCCGGCAGCGGTGCCTGCCATTGACAGATTTCTAAGGTGTGCGGGTGCGCCAAACCGAGTTGTGCGGCATGCAGCGCCTGACGTGGAAACTGTTGGGCCACGGCCAGCACCGACTCATGAATTTGTGTGGTGCGCAAACCCTTGCCGGTGCCATAGAGCGGGTCACCCACTAAGGGGAAGCGCTGATGCGTCATGTGCACACGAATTTGGTGGGTGCGACCGGTCTCGAGTTTGATGCGCAGGTGGGTGAAAAATCCAAAGCGCTCCAGAACTTCATAGTGCGTGATGGCCTCTTTGCCGTCGGCCCCTTTTGACACGGCCATTTTTTGGCGGTGTTTGCTGTCGCGTCCAATGGGTAGGTTCACCGTGCCGCCGGAAATGACGCGCCCGAGAGTGATGGCTTGATATTGGCGACTCACGGTGCGGGCTTGTAACTGTTCGACTAAATTGCTCTGCGCCTCCAGTGTTTTGGCTACCACCATCAGCCCGGTGGTGTCCTTGTCCAGGCGGTGCACAATGCCCGCACGCGGCACCTCACTTAGGCTGGGGCAGTGATACAAGAGGGCGTTAAGCAGCGTACCCTCGCGGTTGCCGGCGGCGGGGTGCACCACCATGCCGGCGGCTTTGTTTACCACCAGGATATGCTCGTCTTCATACACGATGTCCAGTGGGATGGCCTCGGCCTGCCAGTCGCCCTGATCTTGGAGTTCGGCCTGCAAATCCAGCACTTCGCCACCAACCACTTTGCCATTGGTTTTGCCGGGTTTGCCGTTAATGGTGAGTTCGCCGGATTTAATCCACAGCTGCAGGCGCGCACGGGAGTATTGCGGGAACAATTCGGCGGCAGCCTGATCCAATCGCTGGCCACTGGCCTCATAGGGTACGGTATTCGTAAGGGTTATCTGTGTCATTGAGTTATATTCTGCTAGTGGCTACACTGCGCAACCTTTTGGCTAGGGCCGGAAGCGCCAAAAAAACTGCACATAATGATACAGAGCTAAATTTAATGCGAGCACTCACTTTACCTATTGCCCCTCTGCTACTCGTCGTCCTCTTGTTGACCGGCTGCGCTTCGAACAAAGAAGAAAAGGTCGGCTCAGAGCAAAAACTCTACGAGACCGCCCAATCGAGCATGAATTCCAGCAATTGGGAAGCTGCCATCAATGCGTTAAATTTGATTGAAGAGCATTACCCCTTTGGAACCTACGGCGAGCAAAGTCAGCTGGAATTAATTTACGCGCATTTCCAAAGTGAAAATTTTGACGATGTTATTGCGGCGGCGGATCGTTTTATTCGTTTACACCCACAACACCGCAACACGGATTACGCCTATTACATGAAAGGCTTTGCCAGCTATAGCAAAGAGCGGAGTTTTTTAAGCAGTTTGTTGGCCATCGATAATACTAACCGCGACCCAGGTGCCGCCAAAGACGCTCTGGCGCAATTTGGCGATTTTTTACTGCGTTACCCACACTCGGTGTATGCCCCGGATGCGCAAAAACGCATGACGTATTTGCGCAATGTGCTGGCGCGGTACGAAATTCACGTTGCCAATTATTATTTTAAACGTGGGGCTTACATGGCAGCCGCCAACCGCGGCCGTTATGTGGTGGAAAATTTTCAAACCACGCCAGCTGTGCCAGATGCATTAGCGGTAATGGCGCAGGCTTACTTTTTGTTGAGCATGGACAGTCTTGCTCAAGACAGTGTAAAAGTGTTAGTGGTCAACTTTCCTGATCACCCAGCGTTAAAAGCCAATGGTGAGTTTGATCGTGACTATACCTACCAATTCAAGAAAAATGATTGGTTAAAATACGCGACGCTTGGGCTGTTGAGTAAAGACGAAACTCAAGGGTTTGACTCGCAAGATTTCTACAATAAAGAAAAGGCGAATATTGCGGTGCCTCAATAAGCTTTTGCCTAGGCGCGGTAAAACTTCACCGCGCACTTTCTACTCATGCACCTCACCTATTGTTAATGTCATCGCTAGTGCCGCATTCTTAGCGACGACATTAACTCAAATCGCCCCATAAAAATTGCACCAGACTCAGCGCCGCTATGGGGGCAGTTTCGGTGCGCAAGACGCGAGGCCCTAGAGTTAGAGCCGCAAATCCGTTGCTCTGAGCCACTGCAATTTCTTCGCCGCTTAAGCCGCCTTCTGGGCCAATCAGCAGTGCCACATCTTTTGGTGTAGCCTGTCCGCGGAGGTTTTCGGTGCTGCGGTGGTGCAGCACTAACTTTACATCTGCACTATTATTCGCGACAAAATCCGACAATTCACAGGCGGCATGTAGCTCCGGTAAAATATTGCGCTGACATTGTTCGGCGCTACTCACCAGAATCTGTTGCCAGTGAGCAATTTTTTTCTCCTGACGTTCGGCGTTCATGCGCACTTCAGTGCGCTCCGTGATTAAGGGTGTAATCTGCGTAACACCCAACTCCACCGCTTTTTGCAGCACCCAATCAAACCGCTCTCCTTTGGAAATGCCAATGGCCAAATGCGTGTTGAGCGGAGATTGCCGGTTTTCGGCGGTGAATTCTCGCAAACAAATGCGACAGCTCTGCTTATTAGCTTGCACAATTTCGGCGGCATATTCACCGCCGCGGCCATTAAATACCACCAATGGGCGCCCAACCTCCATACGCAACACGCGAGTGAGGTAATGCGCATTGGCGTCGGGCAGGGCAAATTCACTTTCCGCATGTAAATCCATCGGCAAAAAAATACGTGGCACACGCATGGCTTAAATCCCGTTTAAACCCAAATTTGTCAAAATGGCTGCACAGGGTTCCGTTTGATTCATGGTGTAAAAATGCAAGCCGGGCGCGCCATTGTCTAGCAGGGTTTCACACAAATCGGTTACCAGATCGATACCAAAAGCGCTCAAGCTCGCTTGGTCATCGCCAAAACCTTCTAAACGCTTACGCACCCAGCGCGGAATTTCGGCGCCACAGCTGTCGCTAAAGCGAGCTAAATTTTTAAAGTTTGTGATAGGCATTATGCCGGGCACAATGGGTTGGCTAATGCCCTGCGCGGCGCAGGCGTCTACAAAATAAAAATAGGCGTCTGGGTTGTAGAAGTACTGGGTGATGGCCGAGTTGGCGCCCGCATCAAATTTGGCTTTTAAGTATTGAATATCGCTGTCAAAACTTTTTGATTCTGGATGAATCTCGGGGTAGGCGGCCACTTCAATGTGGAAGTGGTCACCAAAATGTTGGCGGATAAGGGCTACCAGTTGATTGGCGTAGACCATTTGCAAGCTGCTACCCATGCCCGAAGGCATATCGCCGCGCAGTGCTACAACGCGTTTAATTCCTGCCGCTTGGTAGTCGCCCAACAGCTGCAAAATTGCCGTTTCAGTATCGCCGCCAAAGGACAAATGGGGTGCAACTTGGGCGCCCTCATTGTGAATGCTGGTGACTATGTTTTTGGTATTGTCACGCGTGGAACCACCGGCACCATAGGTGACGGAAAAAAATTCCGGATTAAAACCGCTTAATTCGCGGCGCACATCAAATAATTTAGCTCGACCCTGTTCGGTTTTCGGAGGGAAAAACTCGAAGCTAATGGGGGGTATTTCGTGAGTAACTTCAGTGTCTGACATAAATAATCCTGCGGGAGTCTATTGCACTAGGGATTGATGTGTTCGCTAGGTCATGGCCAAAACCTGCGCTAGAAAACCCGTCGAGTTTGGCGAGTATTGATTCGGCAAACTCGACGGAAATCAGTTATCTATTCGCGCGTTGCTAGGGTTTAGTAGTGGTAGCCTTCTGGCTTGAACGGGCCTTCGGCTTCCACACCGATATATTCAGCCTGTTGACCAGTAAGCTGCGTTATTACACCACCAAAACCTTCCACCATGTCGCGGGCTACTTCTTCGTCAAGTTTTTTGGGCAAAATGCGTACATACAGGTGTTCGGGTTTTTGTTCCGCTGGCAAATGGGCGAACTTGCGCTCGTACAAATACATTTGCGCTAACACTTGGTTGGCGAAAGACCCGTCCATGATGCGTGATGGGTGGCCGGTGGCGTTGCCCAAGTTTACCAAGCGTCCTTCGGACAATAAAATCAGGTGATCATTAGTGGCTTTATTGCGGTAGATTTTGTGCACCTGTGGTTTTACTTCGTCCCATTCCCAGTTTTTACGCATAAATGCGGTATCAATTTCACTGTCGAAGTGGCCGATATTACACACTACGGCAGCATTTTTTAGCGCGCGTAGCATGGCGGAATCACATACATTCACGTTGCCTGTGGTGGTAACGACGAGATCTGTGGTGCTTAATACTGCGTGGTTGATATCCTCAAAATTACCGGTGTTAATACCCTTGTTATAAGGGGATACGACTTCAAAACCGTCCATGCAGGCTTGCATAGCACAAATGGGGTCGATTTCAGTAATTTTAACAATCATGCCTTCTTGGCGCAGCGAGGCGGCGGAACCTTTGCCTACATCGCCATAGCCAATAACTAGGGCTTTTTTACCAGCCAGTAAATGGTCGGTGCCGCGTTTAATGGCATCGTTCAGGCTGTGGCGGCAACCGTATTTATTGTCATTTTTACTTTTGGTTACGGCGTCATTTACGTTGATGGCAGGAACTTTTAAAGTGCCTTTTTTCATCATTTCAACTAAACGGTGCACGCCGGTAGTGGTTTCTTCGGAAATTCCGTGGATAAAATTCAGCATGTGCGGATATTTTTCGTGGAGAATTTGTGTGACGTCGCCGCCATCATCCAAAATCATATTGGCATTCCATTCTTTGCCATCCTTCAAAACAGTTTGCTCAATACACCACCAAAATTCTTCTTCGGTTTCACCTTTCCATGCAAATACTGGGATATTTGCGGCGGCGACGGCAGCGGCAGCGTGATCTTGTGTGGAGAAAATATTGCATGAAGACCAGCGCACTTCAGCACCCAGTTCCACCAGTGTTTCTATGAGTACGGCGGTTTGGATAGTCATGTGAATGCAGCCAATAATTTTGGCGTCCGCCAAGGGTTGGCTGCTTTTGTATTTACGGCGCAGGGCCATAAGTGCCGGCATTTCGCCTTCGGCGATTTCAATTTCTTTGCGGCCCCAGCTGGCTAGGGATATATCGGCAACTTTGTAGTCGGTGAAGATCATGGTGTGGTCCTGTGGGTGAATTAAATAATAATAAATGAGATTTCAGGCTGTGCGCAGTGGCCAGCCTGCTGTATCGCAACTTATAGCGCTTTGCGTAATGCTTCCGCCTTGTCGGTTTTTTCCCAAGTAAAATCCGGAAGTTCGCGACCGAAATGTCCATAGGCCGCTGTTTGGCGGTAAATGGGGCGCTTTAAATTCAGCATTTGAATAAGACCGTGTGGGCGCAGATCAAAATGCTCGCGGATCAGTACGGTAATTTCATGATCTGGCAATTTTCCAGTGCCGAAGGTATTAACCGAAATAGACGTAGGCTCGGCCACACCAATGGCGTAGCTCACTTGAATTTCGCAACGCTCGGCTAAACCTGCCGCCACGATATTTTTGGCTACGTAACGGCCAGCATAGGCGGCGGAACGGTCAACTTTCGATGGGTCTTTGCCTGAGAAGGCGCCGCCACCATGACGCGCCATGCCACCGTAGCTGTCCACAATAATTTTGCGGCCGGTTAATCCGCAGTCACCCACTGGGCCGCCGATAATAAATTGGCCAGTAGGGTTGATGTGGTATTGGGTACCTGCATGCAACCATTCAGCGGGCAATACTTGGTTGATGATGAGTTCGCGCACGGCTTCATGTATTTCGCTTTGCTTAACGTTTGGACTGTGCTGAGTGGACAGTACCACGGCATCAATTGCCACGGGTTTGCCATTTTCATAACGCAGCGTGACTTGGCTTTTGGCGTCGGGGCGTAACCAAGGCAGAGTGCCGTTTTTGCGCAATTGGGCTTGTTTTTCCACTAAACGGTGCGCATAAAAAATGGGGGCAGGCATTAATACCGCGGTTTCGTTGCTGGCGTAACCAAACATTAAACCCTGGTCACCGGCACCCATGTCTTTTTGCTCGCCTTCGTCAACGCCCATGGCGATATCGGCGGATTGTTTGCCAATGGCGTTCAAAATTGCGCAACTGGCCCCGTCAAAACCGACATCGCTTGAGTTGTAGCCAATATCCAAAATAACTTGGCGAATTAAATCTTCCAAGTCCACATAGGTCGAGGTGCGCACTTCACCGGCAACAATGGCCATGCCAGTTTTTACTAAGGTTTCTACCGCTACGCGCGCTTCCGGGTCGTCTTTAATAATGGCGTCAAGCACCGCGTCGGAAATTTGGTCCGCCATTTTATCGGGGTGGCCTTCGGATACTGACTCGGAAGTAAAAACAGAATATTCAGACATGGTATTGCTCCTCTAGTGATTAGGATTAACGAGCCTTGTGAAATTGATGAATTTGAATTTGGAAACCATTGCGTAAGGCAAGCCAGGTGCTTTGCCCCAATTGTAATTCAGCCGCCTTCGCCCAATCGATAAGCTGGTCGGGGTCGAACCCCATCCATAAGTCACCGCAGGCTTCTTTTGCCCAATATTGTTCGTGTCGGCATAGGTCCGTTATTAGTAGCAGTCCGCCGGGTCTCAAGCTCGCCGCCACATCTAAAATCATCTGTGCAGGGGAGGGCACGTGGTGCAGCACCATATTGATGACGGCGCAGTCGAAAGCAGCTGGAAATTCCCACAGCAGTTGGGTATCGCCACTCCGGAAGTTGATATTGCGCAGCTGCTTATGCGCCGCAAATTGCTCGGCCTGCGCAAGCATGGCTGTGCTGGTGTCTAGCGCCAGTACCCGCTCAAATCGCGCGCTGAGGACTTCCAAAAACTCACCCTCGCCCGGCCCAACTTCCAGCGCACGCTGTACGGCGCAGTCGCTGTTGAGCAGGAGTTGGCTAACGGCCGCCGCATAGCTGCTATAGCTGGCGATCAGATCCTGTTGGGCGCGAAATTTAGCCGCATTTTCGATAAAAAAAGCCTGAGCCGTAGCCGCACGTTCCTGGTGTATGGTCTTTAATCGTTGTTGCGGCTCGTGACTTAGCCAGGTTTTATCTAGGCTGGCGAATAGGCTGCATTTAAGTGCGCTGAGCGGATGCTGCGCCTCCAAGGGCGCGCGCCGATAAAATATAGAATTGCCCTCCCGTCGCGAGCTAACGAGCCCGGCCTGCGTGAGTGTTTTGAGGTGGTGGCTCATCAGGGATTGCTTCACCGCAAAAGCTTCCGCCAACTCCAAAACGCCATAAGAATCTCTAGCAAGAGCCCGTAAAATATCCAAACGTAAGTTATCCCCCGCCGCTTTGCAGAGGCAGGCTAGATCCTGATTGGTGTTGGCTATGGGGGGCTGAGTGCTCATGAAGCTAAGTCTAGCAGCCATGCATACCTATATCAAAATTTTTTGATATAGGTATGCATGGCTGAGGCTGGCCTACGAAGTGCCTGCAACGACTATTGCGACCTGAGCGACTTTTTTTGGGGGGAGGTTAACGTTGTGTTCACACCCTGCCACTTAAGGCTATGGTAAAGTTCCTAAAATTCTGTCAATTCACCGCAAGCCGCTACTATTAACGATGATTTATCTCATAATAAAAAAATAGCCTCCGCGGGGTGCAACCACCACTACTGCGGGGTGTCCATCGTGGGCACCTCAGTGGGCTACAACACATGTTTCTTAACTTCGAGTTTTTAAATGATTCGTCTTTCACAGCTTCACAAATATTACGGTAAAGATGAGCGCCGCTTGCATGTATTAAAGGGCATTGATTTGGAGATTGCCCGCGGCGAGATGGTAGCCATCATGGGCTCGTCTGGATCGGGAAAATCCACTTTGCTGAACCTGCTGGGTATTTTGGATAGCCACGACCAAGGAACCTATCGCCTTGACGATCTGGAAATTAACAATCTCACTGAAAATAAGGCCGCTTGGCTGCGCAACCATTTAATCGGTTTTGTTTTTCAGTCATTTAATTTGTTGCCATTCAAAAACGCCACCGAAAATGTGGCCTTGCCACTGTATTATCAAAAAGTGGGCCGTAAGCAGCGTAATGCGCGAGCCTGTGAGCTGCTGGAATTAGTTGGGCTGAGGGAGCGGGCCGGCCACATGCCTAACGAATTGTCCGGCGGCCAGAAACAGCGCGTGGCCATAGCCCGCGCCCTTGCGGGAAATCCAAAAATTATTTTGGCCGACGAGCCTACCGGCGCACTGGACAGCATCACTAGCAGCGAAATTATGGCGTTGTTCAAACAGGTGCATGGCGACGGAAAAACTATCGTGATTGTTACTCATGAATTGGATGTTGCGCGTCAAACTCAGCGTTTAATTTCCCTCAAAGACGGCTTAATTGTTGCAGATTCTGCGGTTACCAAAGTGGAGCCAGCATGATCTCTTGGGATGGCCTGCAAGAAATAGCCTACACACTTAAGCAAAATAAATTGCGCACGCTGCTCACCGCATTTGGCGTATTTTGGGGTATTTTAATGTTGATTTTGCTGCTGGGTGCTGGCAAAGGTTTGCAGAAGGGCGCGGAATCAACTTTTAGCAGTGATGTGCGCGACAGTATTTGGGTCAATGCGCGTCCATCGTCTTTGCCCTATAAAGGGTTGGCACCAGGGCGAACTATTCAATTTACCGAAGCCGATATTGTCGCCATCAAACAGCAGGTGCCTGGCGTCGGCCTCATTTCAGCGGAAAACCCCCTTGGCTCTTTTCGGCGGGCCGACATTGTTGTTACTTACCAAAATACATCGGCCAGTTTTGGTGTGTTTGGCGTAGCAGACGATTATTTTAAAATTAAACGTTACCAAGATTATCGGAGTGGGCGTCGGCTTAATAGTTTAGATGCGGCCGAGTCCCGCAAGGTGGCCGTAATTGGTACGCGGGTGAAAGAAAAGCTCTTCGCCAAAAATGAAGACCCCCTTGGCAAGCTGATTTCTATTAATGGAGTAACTTTCAGCGTTGTGGGGGTGTTTTATGACAGCGGTTGGGAAGGCCGCATGTCTGAGCGAGTTTATGTGCCCTTAACGACTTTTCAAAAAACGTTCGGCAAAGGTGATGAGGTTAACGTCATTACGTTGCAGCCCAGCAGTGGCGTGGATGGATTTAAAGTAGAGGAACAGTTGGTAAACCTGCTGCGCGAGCGCCACCAAATTTCGCCAGACGATAAAGTGGCCATTTTTTCCTGGAACATGGCGCGGCAAACTGCTGACATTGGCGGTTTGTTTGTAGCCATTAATGCGTTTATTTGGTTTGTTGGCCTAGGTACATTGGCTGCAGGCATCGTGGGTATTAGTAATATTATGATTATTACTGTAAAGGAGCGCACGGCTGAAATTGGCGTGCGCAAAGCCTTGGGAGCCACGCCTTTGAATATCGTGAGCACCTTGCTGCTGGAATCTATTTTAGTGACCTCAATCGCCGGTTATATGGGGCTGGTGGTGGGCGTGGGTTTATTGGAGTTGGTTGATTCTGGTATGAAAGCGCTGGACTTAAAATGGGAATTTTTTGCTGCCCCCGAAGTGGATTTCAGCTCCGCGGTTAAGGCCATTATTTTACTGGTGGTGGTAGGTGCTTTGGCTGGCTTATTCCCCGCTTGGCGAGCCGCAAAAATTTCACCGATTGAAGCCATGCGAGCTGCCAAATGATCGACTTAGATAAGTGGCAGGAAATCTATTTTTCCCTCAGGCAGCATAAATTACGTACCGCCTTAACGGCTTTTGGTGTGTTCTGGGGGGTTTTCATGTTAGTTACCTTGTTAGGCGCTGGCAATGGTTTGAAAAATGGCGTAATGCGTACTTTCGGTGGCCAGACCAATACCATTTACCTGTGGAGTGGCAGCCCAACGCAAATTCCCTATCAAGGTTTGCAGCGTGGGCGGCGCATTAATTTTAATGACGACGATGTGTCTCTCATTCGCCAGCAAATACCGGAGGTGGATATTCTCACTGGCAACAATGATTTGGGCGCGTGGGATGGTGCTCAGTATGTAGTACGCGGTGAAAAAAATGGCGCCTTTCCCACCAAGGGCACTCATGCAGTTACGGTGCGACTGAAAAATTATAGCCTGCAAACCGGCCGATTTTTAAATGAAGCGGATGAGACAGAAAAACGTAAAGTGGCGGTTATAGGCACCCGTGTACGGGAGACGTTATTTGCAGAAAGCGAGGACCCGATTGGCAAGAATATTGAGATTCGCGGCATTTATTTTGTCGTAGTGGGGGTATTTGTGGGGCCCACCACGGGCGACAACGCCCAAGAAGAGGCGGAAACAGTGCTGATTCCTAATGCCACTCTGCGTTATACGTTTAATCAATTAGGGTGGATAGGGAATCTTGCTTTAACGCCTAAGGCAGGCTTTAGCGCTATAGTTTTGGAGAAAAAAGTAAAAGATTTAATGCTTGAGCGCCACCATATACACCCAGATGATGTAGGTGCTATAGGTTCATTTAACCTCCAGGTAGCCTATGAAAAGTTTATGGGGCTATTCACCGGCATTCGTATTTTCAGTTGGGTAGTGGCTGTGGGCACTATCATTGCGGGGGTAGTCGGCGTGGGCAATATCATGTTGATTGTGGTGAAGGAACGCACCAAAGAAATTGGCGTACGTAAAGCCCTTGGCGCCACCTCTCGGTCCATTGTGTTAATGATTGTGCAAGAGGCCGTGGTAATCACGGCGGTGGCAGGCTATTCGGGTTTGGTGGTGGGTGTGTTGTTGCTCGAAACAGTGAATAGGCTACTGGGCAAGCAAGGCGTGGGCATGTTCGCCCAGCCCGAAGTGGATTTTTCCACGGCCTTTACGGCCATGCTGTTGTTAGTGGTTGCGGGGGTTTTGGCGGCCATGTTGCCAGCCTACAAGGCCGCGAAAGTGGATCCGATTGTGGCGCTGCAGGACGAGTAATGTAGCGCCGCGCCAGTCTAGTTGGCTGAATTTTCCAATTGTTTAAGGGTAAGTTATGAAGAAATTTTTTGGCTTGGCGTTGGTGGCAGTTACCCTGGTGGTATTTATTTTTACTGCTGTATTTTTATTTAGTAAATCGCGGGATAAACCCGTGGTGTATGCCACGGCGGAGTCATTTCTGGCTGATATTGTCAAAAAGACAGTGGCTACTGGGCAGCTGGTGCCGCGCAAGGAAATCGAAATTAAGTCGCAGGTTTCCGGTGTGCTGGAAGCAGTTTATGTGGTGGCTGGGCAAAAGGTTAATAAAGGTGATCTTATTGCTAAAATTGAAATTATCCCCAATATGCAGGTGCTGAGCTCTGCGGAATCGCAACTTGAGCGGGCCAAAATTAATTTTGCCAATGCCACCAAGGAATTGGAAAGACAGAAAAATTTGTTTTCGCAAAAATTGATTTCTGACGTGGAGTTTACCAAGTATCGTCTTGAATACGACTTGCAGCGTGAAGCCGTAGAAGGCGCCCAAAATAACATGGAGTTAATTAAAGAGGGGGCATCTAAAAAGGCCGGTAAGGTTTCGAACCTAATCAAAGCTACGGTGGAAGGCATGGTGTTGAACGTGCCTGTGAAACAAGGCGCTTTTATTATGGCGTATAGCGATTTTAAAGATGGCACCACCATCGCCAGTATTGCGAATATGTCGGATATGATTTTTGAAGGCAAGGTGGATGAGTCGGAGGTTGGTAAGCTTAAAGAGGGCATGAACCTTGTGCTAAGTGTTGGCGCTATCGGTAGCGAAAAGTTTAATGCTGCGCTGGAATATATTTCCCCCAAGGGTGTGGCTGATCAAGGCACCATAAAATTCGAAATTCGTGCCGCTGTAAAACTCAGCGATAATAATTTTTTGCGTGCCGGTTATTCCGCCAATGCCGACATAGTGCTAGGTGAGAAAAAACAGGTTTTGGCAATTAATGAAGGCAATTTAATTACTGAAAATAAACAAACGTTTGTGGAGGTGATGACCGCGCCGCAAGTGTTTGAGAGGCGCACAGTGGCTACAGGTATTTCGGATGGTATCAATGTGGAAATTCTCAGCGGTTTACAGGCAGGGCAGTCAATCAAAAAACAGCAGTAGTATAACCTTGTAAATTGTGAGGATTGATATGGATTCATGTTTGGTTCGGTAGTCGGCACAACTCCTAGGCGTTGACTATACTAAGGTCGTTATTAGGTCTCGAAGGCAGACAGGACTTCATGAACTCAGTATCGAAAGACACCGAGGTGATCGGCAACGAGTACTCTAGGCACTTGGCTCAGGTCAATGCGGTGAGTCCTGTTGTGGCCACGGCGGATATTCACAACACGCAGGGCCAGCTGCTGGTGCCTAAAGGGGCCGCTATTGACCAGAAGCTGAGCGATAAAATCGTCAAGTTCAAGCTGGCCAAGCCGCTTGAAGATTCCATCGCCGTCGAAAACGAATTTACCGCTGAGGCGCTGTTTAACCGCTTTGCTCTATATTTAGATATGGACCCTTACCTCAAGCAGCTTCGCGTGCTTGAGGAGCCGGCGTTGCTGCGCACCTGCTGTGAGGTGTTTTGTCGTTTTGCGCTGCTGCGCCAAAAGTTGACGGTGCTGGCTATTCAGCTGCCGGTGGTGTTCGAGCAGGCGCTGTTTTGTGCTTGGTTTGGCTTGCTGATTATGCGCAAAACCGCCGCCAGTGAAGGCGATTGCTACATGGCGTTTGTGGCCGGGCTGGGCCACGATTTGGGCATGTTGCATTTGCACCCCGACATGCTGGCAAAGCAAGGCGGACTAACCCCGGAAGAATGGCGCCAAATTCAGGCGCACCCGGTGATTAGCGCCAAAATTATGAACCAGGTGCCTAAATTGCCGCCGGATATTTCCCGTGCAGTCCTAGAGCACCACGAAAACCTCGATGGCACCGGTTACCCTCGGGGTAAAAGTGGCGATACTTTGGGCCGCTTTGGCCAACTACTCAATTTGCTCGACAGTGCTAACGCCATCTATCGCAAGCAATTCAAGCCCTATGGGCGTTCGCTGCGTGATTTAATTTTAGTGGTGCAAATGAATAGCCACAGCCGCTTTGGCAATTCGGGCGGTACGCTCATCCTGCTGCTCAAAACGCTGCCCGAAAACACCACCTGCGGAGTGCCTAATCATTTAATTAATGATTTTTTAATGGCGGTTAAGGGGCGCAATTTCTACTTGGGTGCTTGTGTCGAATTGGTCACTGCCTTGGCGCAGCAGATTGGGTTTCGTCACCAGAACCCGAACCTAACGGCGATTCAGAACGCGATTATTCATGTTACCGTTTCCATTGTGCAGTCCGGCATCATTAACGATGCCTATATGCGCTGGCTGGATCAGGTGCTTGAAGAGCGTTTAGAGCATGCTTACCGCGATATTGAAGAAGCGTTTATTCTGATGCAAGAGCTGATTTACCATGTGGACAAGTTAAAAAATCAGCTTAGGTCCTTTGTGCAATTCGATGCTGAAGCCGGGAAAATGCCTTTTATCAAGGAGACCCTTGGTTATCTGGAGGCGCGCAAGCTACCTAAGATGCCGGCGAGCTTGTCGGAAATTTGGCTGGCTAAGGTGGTGGGGTAGCACGCCCACTATTTGTCGCGGACTGTGCCGGTTTTGCTCCCCCCCAATCCAACGTCATTAAGTTAAGGGGTTTCTCCTTTTCAACTTTTTTCTACTGTTAAGTATCTATATGAATAAACATTGTTGCCAAGAAATGGAAAAAAACCTTACTTTCTCGTGTTTGGTACATCGTGATGAGTTTGATTGTCATGACTCTCTTATTAGTTATACGCCAAAATTTGACGAGTATCGCCTAATTATTCATGACGGCGGTACAAGTTCTATTGGAATTGGTTTTTGTCCATGGTGCGGTGTAAAGCTTCCTGAGTCGAAACGAGATTTGTGGTTTGACACACTTGAACAGTTGGGTTTTGATTCCCCATCTCAGCAAAGAATACCAGTTGAATTTGAAAGTTCTGAATGGTACGAAGAAAAACAATAGAATTCATATATTGCTTTGCTATTCCATTGTACAAAGCACTCAACAAAGCCAACCACAATCGTGCAATGCAAAAAACGTATTGCATTGGATCTCGCTTCGCTCGGTCTGTGTTGGCGGCGTTATAGCGACGCTCCAGCCGAAGCGGGACAAGCCCGTTTTTTGGCTGAGTGGAGAGGTGATTTTTAGGGGCAAATGGACAGGAGCCGCATGGATGCGGCGAAGTAGAGCAACGCACGACAGCATGGATGCAGGAGGTAGAGCGACGCAGGAGGCCAAAGCCGACGACTGCATGGATGCAGGAGGTAGAGCGACGCAGGAGGTCAAAGCCGACGACTGCATGGATGCAGGAGGTAGAGCGACGCAGGAGGCCAAAGCCGAGGAGCAGTTGCCGAGACGTCCATTTGAGCCGTGACGGGACAGGAAAAAATGGCAGGATTGCCATTTTTGATGCCGGAGGCAGCCCGAAGGGCAGCGCCACATGGATGTGGCGAATCCTCTCACGCCACGGCGACCCTCAAAATCGCGTCGGCAGAAAATTGCTCGATTTCATTCCCGATGAAATTCTACCTCCCCCATCCATGGGGTCGTCCTGCAATTTCTGCATTCGCGCCATCCGTGGCGCTTGAGGGAGGGGATTTTTGCGAAGCAAAAACCAAAAAGTCGGGTGCCGTTTCTTTTGGTTACTTTTCTTTACTAATCGCATCCTTGCGCTTAGCCCTGCGGGTCGCTTCGCGATTAAAAATTGCTCCCAGCAATTTTTTGGTCACGCAGCAATTTGCTGGGAGCAAATTGCCACAGCGGAGCTGCCCGAAGGGTGAAGGCCTGGACGGCCTTCATGAAAGAAAAGTGACTCGCCCAGGAGGGCGAAATAAAGGCTAAAAATCACTCGAAAAAATCAGCTTTGCGCTTAACTTAATCCTGAATCCGTAACTTTGGGAGCAATCTGGTAGGCACTTTATGCACTTAGCCAATGCCCACACTAAAAGTAAGGGTATTGGTGCTGAATTTTTCCGATTTTATCTTTTGGCTAGTCAAAATTCCGATTTGCCCCGTGCCTTAGTCAATTTTCTCTCTGCCCAATCATGCGTCGGGCCAAAGCATACCTAGCCTCACTCCATTCGCCATAATTATCTACC
>CAMCXE010000034.1 GCA_945882995.1 Thalassocella blandensis
GGATGCTGCGAGGTCTCAAGGCATAGTGCTGGAACACAGTTGCCGCACTGGGCGTTGCGGCGCATGTAAGGCCTTGGTGCTTAGCGGCGATACTCAGCCTATCCGAGAGGAGGAAATTTTAACCGCGGCGGAAGTTGATGCTGGGTGGATTTTGACCTGCGCGAGAGCGGCGAAAAGTGATGTTTCTCTAGCTATCGAGGATTTAGGCCGGCTTGCCGACCTAAAGATACAGACACTGCCGACCCGTATTGGCAGGCTTGAACGAATCGCTGCCGATGTCATGAAAATTGGCCTGCGTCTGCCCCCCAGTGCTCAGTTCGACTATATAGCGGGCCAGTACATAGATGTAATTGGCAAAAATGGAGTAAGGCGTAGCTACTCTATTGCCAATGCTCATCGGACGTCTGACAATATCGAGCTGCACGTTCGTCAGGTTGCGGGCGGTGAGATGAGCGATTACTGGTTCAATCATGCCAAAGCGAACGATCTTCTTCGCTTTGAAGGCCCTTTGGGCACTTTCTGCTATCGAGACAAACCCAGCACGCATGTTATTTTTTTGGCTACCGGCACAGGTATGGCGCCGGTCAAGGCTATCCTGGAGGATATCAATTTGACGGACAACGAAGGCCTAGGCAAAAAAATTCATGTTTATTGGGGGGGGCGTACGCCAAGTGATATCTATTGGGCGCCCGAATTTTCCAATTTAGATTTACGCTTTATTCCAACGCTCAGCAAAGCCACTTCAGGATGGACGGGGCGACAAGGTCATGTTCAGGAGGCAGTGCTTGCCGATGCTGTCGATCTACAAGATGCTGTTGTCTATGCCTGCGGGTCAGACAAAATGATTCACTCGGCAAAATTGCTGTTGAGTGCACATGGTCTTCCCGATCTTAATTTTTATTCGGATGCATTTGTCAGTTCAAAATAAATCAGGGGTCGTTTTATGAAGGCAGTTATTCTTGCAGGTGGTTTGGGTACTCGTCTCAGTGAGGAGACCACACTTAAACCTAAGCCAATGGTAGAAATCGGCGGAAAGCCCATACTGTGGCATGTGATGAAAATGTATTCGGCGCACGGAATTAACGATTTTATTATTTGCTGCGGCTATAAGGGCTATGTAATTAAAGAATATTTTGCAAATTATTTTCTTCACATGTCCGATGTGACCTTTGACATGCGCGCCAATCAGATGCATGTGCACAACCAGCGCGCAGAGCCTTGGCGGGTAACCTTAATTGATACTGGCGAAGGTTCCTTGACCGGTGGCAGGCTCAAGCGTGTTTTCGAGCACATAAAAGACGAGGAGGCCTTTTGCTTTACCTATGGGGATGGCGTTAGCGACATCGATATCACCAAAACCATTGAATTTCATTTCCAGCATAAAAAACTGGCGACACTGTCGGCTACTTTCCCGCCTGGGCGCTTTGGAGCGTTGGATATTGATGGCGCCGCCGTGCGCAGTTTCAAAGAAAAACCGAAAGGCGATGGAGGCATGATTAACGGCGGCTTTTTTGTGCTTTCCCCAAAAGTGATTGACCTCATAGAGGGCGACCACACCACGTGGGAGCAATATCCGCTGATGAAACTGGCGGAAGATAACGAGCTAATGGCTTATAAACATGAAGGCTTCTGGCAACCCATGGATACGCTGCGCGACAAAATCTATTTAGAAGAGCTTTGGAGTGCAAATGCAGCCCCTTGGAAAACTTGGGAGTAACCTATGAGCGTCAAAATTAATCCTGCTTTTTGGAACGGTAAGCGCGTATTTTTAACCGGGCACACTGGGTTTAAAGGCAGCTGGCTGTCCTTGTGGTTAATCAAAATGGGGGCCGAGGTAAAAGGGTTTTCGTTAGCTCCGCCCTCTACCCCGTCGTTGTTTTGTGTCGCCGGTTTAGATAAAACCATGGATTCGGATGAGGGCGATATTCGCAACCTTACTGTGCTCGCCGAAAGTATGAAGGCGTTTAATCCTGACATCGTGATTCATATGGCGGCTCAATCGTTGGTCCGCCTGTCTTACCATGAGCCAATAGCAACCTACGCAACCAACGTTATGGGAACCGCCCATGTACTGGAAGCGGCGCGACGCTGTCAAAATTTACGTGCCATAGTCAATATCACCACTGATAAATGTTATGAAAACCGTGAGTGGGAATGGGGTTATCGCGAGAACGAGCCCATGGGTGGTCATGACCCTTACAGTAACAGTAAAGGCTGCGCCGAACTGGTAACCGCCGCTTATCGCAACTCATTTTTTAACGGGGCGGATGCGCCGGCATTGGCATCGGCTCGCGCCGGCAATGTCATTGGTGGTGGCGACTGGGCGGCAGATCGCCTTATCCCGGACATTCTACGAGCATTTTCAGAAAACCAAGCGGTGATAGTACGCAACCCTCAAGCCACTCGCCCTTGGCAGCACGTGCTGGAACCCTTGAGTGGCTATTTGGTGTTGGCACAGGCCTTGTGGGAAGGCGGCAAACCCTTTGCCGAAGGTTGGAATTTTGGCCCTAAAGACGAAGATGCGAAACCCGTAGACTGGATCCTAGATAGAATGGTGCAAGCTTGGGGCGGGGGCGCCAGCTGGCAATTAGACACTAACGCCAACCCGCATGAGGCGAAATATCTCAAATTGGACATTTCGAAAGCACACGCTCGTTTACACTGGTCCCCAACCTGGAGCCTAGATACCACATTAGACAAAATTGTAGCTTGGCACCGCGCTTGGCTGTCTCACGATGATATGGCCAACCATACGATGAGTGAAATTAACGCCTATATGAGCGCAATGTAGACGCGCTGGCTACACAACACCACTTCAATCTGCTCTTATCTCACTTAAAGGTTCTTTATGACTCCCGAAATTCTCCGCCAGGAAATTGCAAAACTGGTCCAACAATTTGCCGACTTAACCACTGCGCCAAAGCCATTTTCACCAGGCGAAACTGTTATACCACCGTCTGGAAAGGTGGTCGGCGCTCTTGAAATGCAACTCATGGTCGAGGCCTCGCTGGATTGCTGGCTGACTACCGGCCGCTTCAATGACGCATTTGAGAAAAAACTCGCCGAATTTCTGGGTGTAAAGTATCTACTGTCCGTCAACTCGGGCTCGTCGGCCAATCTTGTGGCGTTTAGTGCGCTTACATCGCCAAAACTGGGTGAGCGCGCCATCAAAAGAGGTGACGAAGTTATTAGCGTAGCGGCAGGTTTTCCCACCACGGTTAACCCCGTCATCCAGTTTGGCGCTGTGCCCGTTTTTGTGGATGTCGATTTGACTACGCACAATGTGAATGCCGATTTAATTGAAGCTGCCATTACGCCAAAAACTAAGGCCATTATGCTGGCGCACACTTTGGGCAATCCTTTTGACTTGGTTAAAGTAAAAGCCCTTTGTGAAAAATATAATTTATGGCTGGTTGAAGATTGTTGCGATGCTTTGGGCGCAAAATTTGACGGAAAAATGGTAGGCACCTTCGGCGACATCGCAACCTTGAGTTTTTACCCTGCACACCATATCACCATGGGTGAAGGCGGCGCCGTTTTTACCAATAACCCGCAATTAAAAATGATTGCTGAGTCATTTCGCGACTGGGGACGGGACTGCTATTGCGCTCCAGGTTGTGATAATACCTGCGGCAACCGCTTTGGGCAGCAATTTGGCAGCCTTCCTACTGGTTACGACCACAAATATGTTTACGCTCACCTCGGCTATAATTTGAAAATCACTGATATGCAGGCCGCTTGTGGTTTAGCACAGTTGGAGCGAGTTCAGGAGTTTATCGATGCTCGTAAACGCAATTACGAGTTACTGAAGAATCGTTTGGCCAGTCTGTCCGAATTCATTGATGTTGGGCAGGCCACTCCAGGTAGCGAACCCTCATGGTTTGGTTTTCCTATCACCATCAAAGAAAGCGCGGGCGTAAGCCGTGTGGATTTCGTCAAATTTCTGGATCAGCACAAAATAGGCACGCGCCTTTTGTTCGCTGGGAATTTAACTCGGCAACCGTATTTTGAGGGCGTGGAATATCGCGTAGTAGGCGAGCTTACTAATACCGATCGCACTATGAATAACACCCTGTGGCTAGGGATTTATCCCGCGTTAGGTGCTGAGCATTTCGAGTATGTGGCGGAAAAAATGGAAGAGTTTTTTGGGTTAAATTTTTAATCTAACGACATGCAAAAAATTTGGCTAGCGGATATATTCAATTCAAAATTGTGCTTTGGGGTGTTGTGTGAGTACTGACCAGGTTGTTGAAAAAATAAAGGTAAGTGAATTAATCGCGGAAGCGCTCGAGCAGCTCGACATTAGGCACGCCTTTGGCATTATAGGGGCAGGAAACGTACATCTATTTGAAGCCATTTCGCGCCGTGGTTTCACCGAAATTGTTTGTGTTCATCACGAGCAGTCTGCATGCATGGCAATGCAAACATATTATCGTACGCACGGGAAGTTAGCGGTAGCACTTCTCACGACAGGCGCAGGCTCTACTAATGGTGTCACCGGCGTCGTTTCCGCATGGGCTGACTCAATTCCCGGCATCGTTATAGCCGGCAATGAAAATTCAAAATTTACAAAACCTGAAAATACACTTCGTATGTGGGGCGTACAAGGCTACGACTCAGTGGATATGGTTCGCAAAGTAAGCAAGTATGCCTATCGCGTAACGTCGCCGGCGGAAGCCGTATACGAAATTCAAAAGGCCGCTCATATTGCACTCGACCAACGCCCAGGCCCCTGCTGGATAGAAATACCGATGGATATTCAATCGAGCCGGATCGAGCCCGCAACAGCGGCTCGTTTTGAGGAACCATTGCCAGCAAATTATGCAAC
This sequence comes from Thalassocella blandensis, assembly GCA_945882995.1. Lineage (GTDB taxonomy): Bacteria > Pseudomonadota > Gammaproteobacteria > Pseudomonadales > Cellvibrionaceae > CAMCXE01. Next base: position 4,829 of record CAMCXE010000034.1, read on the forward strand.
ACCTGAAATATCGGCTCAACTTGATAGCGTAGTCGCTGCATTGTTAAGTGCCGAGCGTCCGCTACTCTGGCTTGGCAACGGTATTCGCCTAGCCGGCGCGGAAAAGAAAATTGCTCCGTTGCTTGAATTGCTCAATGTACCGGCGTTAGTGTCTTGGGCTGGCATCGACATGATCGATTCGCATCATCCACTGGTATTTGGTCGTGCGGGTGTTTATGGGCAGCGAGCCGCCAATTTTATTTTGCAAAATTGTGATTATTTATTAACAATCGGTACCCGTTTGGCGATTCCTCAAGTGGGCTATGATTTATCTGAGCTCGCACGTAAAGCCCGTATTGATGTTGTTGATATAGATGCGCAAGAAGTTGTTAAGCATAAGGCACGAACACAAGAAATGATTTTATGTGATGCGTCTGTATTTATCGATGCATTGGCGGAAAAACTTCAACATTGCGTGATCAAGCGTAATGACGCATGGCTCTCGCGCTGCAATGATTATCAACACCAATTTCCCTGGGTGGGCACGGAGCATGATGACAAAGATGGATTTATGAACTCCTATCGTTTTATGGAGCGGCTAAATCGTTTTTTCAAGAAAAATCAGATAATCGTTACTGATATGGGTACAGCGTTGTTGAGCTCTCATCAAGCGCTACAAATTCACGATGAACAACGCCTAATGACATCTACCGGTCTCGGGGAAATGGGCTACGGTTTGCCGGCCGCCATTGGCGTTTCGTTTGCAACCGACCGGGGCGAGGTCATGTGCCTTAATTGCGACGGCGGTATGATGCTCAATTTGCAGGAATTACAAACCATAGTGCATCACAATCTCCCCATCAAGCTCTTCATTTTTAATAATGATGGCTATCTCATGATTAAGCACACACAAAATGCATTATTCAAAACCGGCTATGTAGGCACAGACAAATCGTCGGGCGTGTCCTGCCCAGATTATACGAAAATCGCGGCGGCATTCGATATGCCTGCATTTCAAATTCGTGCATGGGAAGAATGTGACCAGGTTCTAACGCAAGTGCAGGCTGCAACAGGCCCCGTCATTTGTGAAGTATTTATGCATCCTGAGCAGTTATTCTCGCCTAAACTATCTTTGGTTGCCAAAGAAGATGGTGTACTGGTTTCGCCGCCGCTTGAAGACTTGTCGCCGTTGCTACCACGCGATGTCCTTGAGCGTGCGATGCTCGTCGGCATGCACGAGAAATCGAAAACACTTTAGGGGCGACTTACTATGACGCGAATTGCATTTCTGGGCGCCAGCAGTCAAATTGCGAAGGATCTTATCTGCTCGATGGCTAAACAGCAGGGCACCGAATTGCTGCTTTATGTGCGAGACCTCGCGAGCGCTGAGCAATGGTTGTCTGCGCAGGGTTTAACCGACCAGTGTGCGCTCTATTGCTATGCGGATTACGGGCAAGAGCCTCACGATGCGGTTATTAATTTTGTGGGTGTGGGCGATCCGCAGCGTGCAGCGCAAATGGGGGCGAGTATTTTTAATGTCACTCAGCAATTTGATGATCTGGTGCTATCAAGTTTCATGCTCAATCCATCGCGTCGTTATATATTTTTGTCTAGCGGCGCCGCTTATGGCAGCAATTTTCTTGAGCCGGCCACTGTGGATGCCAAGGCACACATAGATATCAATGCGCTAAGGGCGCAAGATTATTATGCTGTGGCAAAGTTGCATGCAGAAGCAAAACATCGATCAATGAATGGTTTTTCGATAACAGATATTCGTATATTTAATTATTTTAGTCGCACTCAAGACATGGGGGCTCGTTTTTTCATAACGGATATCGTGCGAGCAATTCGCGATGACGTAACCTTGAGTGTGTCGCCGGATTACATGGTCAGGGATTTTTTACATCCATGTGACTTTCATCAGCTAATTAATTGTATTTTGGCTGGCCCCGAACATAATGCGGTAGTGGATTGCTACACTCGTGAGCCGGTTGACAAGCCCACTCTTTTAGCCGCAATGAAGGCGGAATTTGGGCTTGAATTTCAGATGACTGAAGCGGCGAATGTAATCGTGAACGCTACGGGTGCCAAACCCAATTATTATTCAAAAAATTATACGGCGGCAAGTCTCGGTTATCGACCGGTCTACTCATCACTGGAAGGTGTACTTGCCGAATCAACAGCGATACTAAGGTCGAGCATAATGCCGACCGAAGCAAACATGGAGAAAATCAGGTGACATTACGCGGAAAACTCAAGGTCGCGATTATCGGCTCGGGTAATATTGGTACCGATCTGTTAATTAAGATAATGCGGTCGGAACACATGATATGCACTCTGTTCGCCGGGCGAAATTTTAATTCTGCGGGCATGAAGCGCGCAAACCTGTTGGGCGTGACCATCTCAGATCGGGGAATTGAAGCCATCGTGAATGACCCAGCGATTTGCGATCTCGTATTTGACTGTACCTCAGCACATGCGCATATTGAGCACTGGGCAATACTTGAAAAACTTGGCAAATATGTCATTGACATGACGCCGGCTAAACTCGGTGTATTTTGCATACCCGCCATCAATGCGGCTGAATGCCTTAATGGCGGCATCCGTAACATCAATATGATTACCTGCGGTGGCCAATCCTCCATTCCTATCGCCAATGCAATCGCGCAAGTTCACAACAATATTGAATATATTGAAGTGGCGTCAAGTATTGCATCGCGGAGTGCGGGGCCGGCCACACGCCACAATCTCGATGAATATATAGAAACCACGCAAGATGCGCTCCAAAATTTTTCTAACGCGCGCCGCACCAAAGCCATCTTAATCTTAAATCCAGCAAACCCACCGATCGATATGCAAACAACCATTTACGCCAAAATTGCTAACCCTGATTTGCCAGCAATTCATAGTGCGGTTATGGCAATGGTTGAAAAATTAAAGGCCTATGTGCCTGGCTATAAATTAATTGTACCGCCAACAATTGAAGGCGACAAAGTAATTACCACCATCAAAGTGCTCGGCGCAGGTGACTACTTGCCCCAGTATGCGGGCAATCTGGATATTATTAACTGTGCTGCGATTGCGATGGCGGAACTCATCGCAACGTCTAACCTCACAAGTGAAGCCTAATATGACCAAGAAAATTCTCATTAGCGATCCCACTTTGCGTGATGGTAATCATGCCGTACGTCATCAATTGAGCCGCGAGAGTTTTATCGCTTACTGTAGAGCGGCCGAAGCCGCTGGAGTGCCGATCGTTGAAGTCGGCCACGGTAATGGTTTAGGTGCATCATCTATGCTTGTGGGTGAATGCAGCTTAACGGACGATGAAATTTTGTCGCTGTCGCGCGCTAATCTTATCAATTCGAAACTCGGTATCCACGTCATTCCCGGATTCTGCACGATCAAAAATGACCTTGTAAAAGCCATAGAAGCCGGTGTGGATGTATTTCGTGTTGCATCACACTGCACCGAGGCAGATATCACCGACCGTCACATTGGTTACATCCGACAAGCAGGCAAACAAGCCTTCGGGGTGTTAATGATGAGCCATATGACCTCCCCCGCTATTTTGTTAGAAGAATCTAAAAAGATGGAATCTTACGGAGCGGAAGCGATCATCATCATGGACTCCGCAGGGGCTTATTTTCCGGAGGATGTCACTGAACGCATTTCAACCCTCGTTGATGGCCTTAACATTCCCGTTGGGTTTCATGGCCACAACAATTTAGGTATGGCAATTATTAATTCTGTGAATGCGGTCAACGCAGGCGCAACCATTATCGATGGCACTATTCGTGGTTTTGGTGCTGGCGCGGGCAACACTCAATTAGAAGTTCTCGTGGCCGTATTTGAGCGCTTGGGTTTTGAAACCGGCATCAACTTGTATAAAATTTTGGATGCTGCAGATATTGCCGAGAAAGAATTTAATCCAGTCGCACCACATGTTTCCCCATTATCAATTGTCAGCGGCTTAGCGGGGGTGTTTTCAGGGTTCTCCAAACCTGTAGGACGCGCAGCCCAAGATTACCATGTTGACCCGCGCGATATTTTCTTCGAACTGGGAAAACGTAATGCTGTGGCAGGACAAGAAAGTCTCATTATCGAAGTCGCACGCGAATTGGCTGCGCTGAACTCAGTGAAGGATTCTTAATTATGAAAGCAGATCGTTATGCGGAAATACGGCAAGATTGTATTCTGGCTTTTGCTAATCAGCCACAAATACAAGCAAAACTCGGTTATCAACATATTGCTGTGACGGGCGGTACCGGATTTTTGGGAACCTGGATTGCAGAAACAGTCGCGGCGCTAAATGATGAGCATCAGTTAGGAATAACACTCAATCTCTATGCCCGCAATGTAAACGACTGGGCGCAGAAATACCCACACTTATCTCAGCGCAACGATATCCATCTAAAATCACAAGATGTTCGCTCATCGTTTGAATTTGCGCGCAACACCACTGCGGTGATACACGCAGCGGGGATTCCAAATAATCGTGTGCATTCTTCCGACCCACTGCGAGTGCATCAAACCACCGTTCTCGGTGTTAACAATGCGTTAGAAGCGGCGACGCAATTAGATAATTTAACGCGGTTTTTAAACGTGAGCTCGTGCCTCGTTAACGGCACACCAGACCGATCTGGCGGCCTAACGGAATCCGCATACTTTCCGATTCCTTGTGGGCAGCTCCACTCTGTTTATGCGGAAGCGAAACGTGCGGCTGAAAGCTTGGCAGCTATTTACCGTAGTCAATTTAGAATACCGATTAGCACTATCCGGCCCTTCACCTTTGTGGGCCCATATCAAGAGTTGGATAGACCCTGGGCGATAAATAGTTTCCTCCGTGATGCGTTAACCGGAAGCGAAATTCGAATTCATGGTGATGGCAATGCGCGCAGAAGTTACTTATATGGCAGCGACGCGGCTTGGTGGACATTGGCAGCGCTTGTAAATAGCGGTGACGGTAACGTATACAATATTGGCAGCTCAGCGCCCGTCACTCACAATGAGCTGATCAAAATCATTAGAGAGTGTATTGGGGCCCCATTGAAGGTCAATTTAAATACCGCCCCATCGCAGGATGGGCGACAGGATGATTTGTTTCCCGAGACTACTTTCACCGCTAAGAGCCTAGGCGTCATACAAACCTGCTCACTAGGACAGGCTATCGATAAGACGTGGCGCTGGTACAGTTCGGAGCGGGACTCGCGCCGGTCTTTATAGCGGCTTGCGCAAAGGTGGCGGCGTGGAATTGCAGAAAGTCTCCACGCCGTTAATCACCGAATTACGCGCTGGCTTATTAGGCCGTATTGGTTTTGAAACGCCGGAGACCACGCGGGAAGAAACTGAGGCGAAACTGGACGAAGCAAAAAGGGCGGAGGAAAAGGCGATTAATGATCGTTTGCGTAAGCTGCGAACTAAGAAAAACAGACGATAACAGTTAGCGTGCCCAATTGAATCCGGTAATTGTCAAAGTACCTGTCGCCTCAGTTGAAAGATCAAGCAGCCATTTTAGTCTCGGTGCACGGTGTCACCTGAGTGGGGTTTAAATGCACCTCCTGCACACATCGCCAGTCCCGAACCTCACCGCTCCAGCGAGCCGGGTTAGCCTCTCGGGCGGCCTTTTACACCGCTTTACGCCGCTCCAAAATCGCCCCATCCAAACCGGCGTGACGTTGCGCTGGGGTTACAAACTGAATGCCGCTGTGGCGATGCTCGTGGTTATACCACTGCATTAGCGGCTCCGCCCAAGCACGTGCCAGCAGCAAGCGGGGAGCCATCCCAACTTTGGTCGCTGCAAGAAGGGGGAGGGTCAAAAAGTCTGCAGACCAAGCAACCTGCTTGTTTTCATTGCTGCTCTGCTCCCCCCTTTTTTTCAAGGGGAGGGTTGGGGTGGGGCTTCTGGAAGAGAGGACAGCCCCTGGAGAAATCGCTCGGAACCATTAATGTAACGTCATTGGGTAGGGTTTCCGCTTGTTGTGTCCGGTGTTGGATGGGAAGAAACAAAAGGTTCTAGTTAGCTTTGGGTGCAGTTCGGGCGCAGCAAGCGGCGCCCCTACGAGAACCAAAATCCTTAACTTAATTATCCTAGAAACCTCAGTTGGATCACCAAAGTCTGCGCAACCCCCGGACAGCGCCTAGCAAAAGTTAAAAATCACGAACAACCAACCAGGTTGCCCGTGATTTTTAACTTTCACTAATCACACCAATGGATTACACAGCTTTTTGGCGCCCAACTGAGGTTTCTAGGATTATGGTTACGGCATCACATCCGCCAGCCGCTGTTTTTGTAAATGGAGGATATAGGCGGCCCAAGCTAAGGCGAGGATGATGAGCACTACGCCGATGCTAAAGCTGGCGTGCGCATACTGGTGGGTGTGGGCAAGGCTCTGGGTCATGGTGAGGAGGTTGCCCCAGTCGTGGCTTTCTTCTCCACCGCCGCCAACGAGTGGCAGGGCGCGCAATTGGGCGTCGGCAATATAGGGGGAGACGTCGATAAAATTCTGCCCGCTCCACCAGAGCATTACGCTGGCCCCAAAGTTGTCGGCGCGGTATAGGCAGAAGGCGAGCATTAGCCCGAGGGGCATGATGACCTGAAACAGGCTACCGCCCAAAATTGTCATGAAGTGGCCAAAGGGCCGAAACAGGACATGGCCAAATTCGTGGAAGGGCAAATTCACGTTGTGTAGAAAAGAGCTGCCGATACGCTCCCAGTCCACGCCGCCGGTGATGAAGTAGAGGCTCCAGAGCACTAAGCCCACAAACGTGGCCGTGCGCCCCCAAAACACGCTGTGGTCCACGGCGTCAGGCACGGCGAAAATTTGCGCGCTAAGCCGAGTTAACAGGCCTTCTTGCTGAGGGGCCGCAAAGCGGTAGGCAGGAGCTTGTGGGTGTTGTTGTCGCGCCAACCATTTTTGCCAAACTAGGCCGCAGCGGGGGCAGATTTCCGCAGTTTGCGGGCTAGACAATTCGCATTTCGGGCACTCGTGGCCGGACATAGGCAATCCTGACGCTGGGGAATGGTGGGCGTTGCGGTAACACTATAGCTAACATCGGCAGCACTGGTCGCAGGTGCGCTAAGGCGGCGCGCCAAACCGCCACAAACTGCTACTATCGCGTTTTTTTAACCTTCAGACACACGAGCCGCACCATGCATCCTCTTGCTTTTATCGCTTTGCAACGTATTACTCCTCAGGCGGCGCTGTCGCGCTTTATTGGCGCTTTTGCGGCCGCTCGGTTTGGCCCTTTGAAGAACTGGCTGATTACCAAATTCATTGCCCGCTATGGGGTGGACATGTCACTGGCGGCGCAGGAGAACCCTGCTGCCTACGCCAGTTTTAACGATTTTTTTACCCGCGCCCTTAAACCCGATGCGCGCCCCATTTGCGCTGGCCCGAATACCATTGCCTGCCCCGCGGATGGTGCCATTAGCCAGCTGGGCCCCATCCAGAATGGGCGAATTTTTCAGGCCAAAGGCCGCGACTACTCACTCATGGAACTATTGGGCGGCGACGCCGCTATGGCGCAGCCGTTTCACAACGGTCAGTTCGCCACGATTTACCTATCCCCTAAGGATTATCACCGCGTGCATATGCCGCTGGCGGGTGACCTGACACAGATGATCCATGTGCCGGGGGATTTGTTTTCAGTGAATCAGGTAACCGCCGAAAATGTCCCGCGCCTGTTTGCGCGCAATGAGCGGTTGGTGTGTCACTTCAACACCGCCCATGGCCCTATGGTTGTGGTGTTGGTGGGCGCCATGATTGTGGCCAGTATTGCTACGCCTTGGGCCGGTGTGGTGGCGCCGCTGCGCAAACAAGTGCGCAGCACCGAGTATGGCCGAGCCCATGTGGTCACCCTAGCTAAAGGTGAAGAGATGGGGCGCTTTCTGCTGGGCTCCACGGCCATAGTGTTGCTGCCAGAAGGTGTGGCCCAGTGGGATGCAAACCTAGTGGCGGGCATGCCGGTGCAGATGGGGCAAGCCATGGGTAGCTTGCCCTAGTGGCTCGGCTCTCGGCAGAGGTTATAAAGACGCGCTTGATGGCACCGGTTGCTAGTGCGAGCCCTTGGCCGCTGTTGCCAGTGACCAAAGCCCGCTGGCTTGCACAGCGCCCGCCGCTGCACTGGGCGCAGGGCGCATTGCCCGGCGGTGAGGGTTACGCCATGTGGAGTGACGAGGGTGTAGTGTACTTAGGGTATACCCATAACCAAGGCTTGGCGGCAGAGCTAGCCGAGCGCCAGCGGGCTTGGCCTCAAGCCAGTTTTGCCGCCGCCCCTACCGACTCGGCCGTCTTCAGCGCCCTGCAAGCGGGGCGCTATACCGGCCCTTTGGTGCTGGTGGGTACGGCCTTTCAGCAGGCGGTGTGGCAGCTGTTACTGGGCGTGCCTGCCGGCGGGCTGACCAGTTATGGCCGTTTAGCGCAGCAGCTCAATCGCCCTAAGGCTGCGCGGGCCATTGGACAGGCGGTGGGCGCCAACCCTATTTCCCTGTTAATACCCTGCCACCGCGTGGTGGCCAGCGATGGCACTTTGGGGGGCTACCATTGGGGGATTGAGATGAAGCAGCGCTTGTTGGTGGCGGAGTTGGATGCGGTGGCGGGCTAACGTTGAATCCAGAACTTAGTTTGTCATGCCCGATCATTTGCATTGGCTACACGGGAAACATATGAATAAAGGCCATTTTTTTACTTCTAATCTTTTTGAAATTACTAGAGGCGAAGATGAAGCTACTAATCCAGCCCTCTACGGAAAAAATTTAGCTGAATGGCTTTGCAAAAAATTTATAGCCATCGGTTACGCTAACGCAGAAGTAATTCCTGAGGACTGGGGCTGGCGCGTCATGTGCTCCACCAAAGACATTGACCTTTGGGTTGGTTGTGGCGCGGTGGAAACTGATGCGCTAATGAACTCTTACCCTAAAGAAAACCCACCAAAATGTAACGAGGTAATTTGGCATGTTTTCCCCAGCGCTGAGATTAGAATATTTAAGCCCGTCGCGCTCATCAAAAAAATTATGGGGAAGATCAACTCACTGGATCACGAAAATAGATTTGCAAATGAGTTGGAGCAAATACTTAAAAATGAAAAATCGATTATTTTTTGCCAAGAGCCATAAAAGCCGCGTGTAAAATTTCTCGCATAGGACTTCTGTGTTTATCACAACTTAAAGCGCGATCGGCATTGGCGGTTAATCGCTATTTAAAGCGAGAAGGTGCTGTGTGGCAAAAAGCGTTTTATGACCACGCGCTGCGCGATGACGAAGATATTCAGCAAATTGCCCGCTACATTGTGGCAAACCCATTACGTGCCGGATTGGTGAAGTCGATTGGCGATTACCCGCTTTGGGACGCCAAATGGTTGTAGGTGCGAATTTATTCGCACAATAAAAATAAAATCGGTGGAAATCCCTGTGCGAATAAATTCGCACCTGCGACCCAATTTCTATTCGTCTATATACCATCGTGCTTAATCGTAGAATTATCAGGTGGACTATTTATTCGGAGCAATCAAGCAATTGCGGATAATCCATGCGAATAAATTCGCACCTACGGGCTTCAATAACCGCGCCCATTCGTGGGCCGGTGTAGGTGCGAATTCATTCGCATCATCAAGATAAAATCGATGGGAATCCCCGCGCGAATAAATTCGCACCTACGTCCTTGCCTCCATTGCTCCAAGCCAAGCCATTTTCGTAGGTGCGAATTTATTCGCACAACGCGCAAGGGTCGGCTTAAACCTCCCCCAACAACCCCCGCACAAACGGCACCGTCAATTTGCGCTGATGCTGCAGAGAGGCGTTGTCTAGGCGGTTGAGTAGCTGGAATAAATCTTGGGTGGTGCGCGGCGCGCGGGTGAGGATAAAGCGTGCGGTTTCACCGGGGAGGTCTAGTCCTCGGGCGTTGGCTCGGCGTATTAAAGCTTGTTCTTTGCCAGCGTCATCCAAACTGTCGATGTGGTAAATGAGGCTGCCCAGCAGTCGCGATTGGAGATCCGCCAGCCCCACATCTAGCGCCGCTATGGGGGTGTGGGCGGCCACTATCAGGTGTTTGCCGGTGTCACGCCGACGGTTGAAGAGGTGAAACAACGCCTGCTCCCAGGCGGGCTGGCCGCTGATGGCATCTAGGTCATCGAGGCACAACATCTCAACCTGCTCTAAACCGTCGCACACCCGTTCTGGGGCTTGGTCGATTAAATCCCGCAAGGGTAAATACTGCACGTGGCAGCCAGCTTTGAAGGCGGCGTGGGTTACCGCTTGCAATAAATGCGTAAGGCCTGCGCCCGACGCGCCCCAAATGGCGAGGTTAGTGCCAAGGCGAGGGTCGCGCCGGGCGAATGCGGCCAGCGCGACCACGGCTTGTTGCTGGGCGGGGCTGTGGTAATAAAAATTGGCGAAGGTCGCATCGTCGCTTAGCGAAACTTTTAGAAACAATTGCACGGGATCCGGCTGATTCATGCTGGCTCCTGATTCCAACTCACCCAAGCACCCATGGGTTATTTACTCAACCAGCGGTAGGGCACGGGATTTTCCCGGGTGCCTATGTCGCCACTATTGGGGGCTAGGGGCTCCAGTTGGCGGTCAAGGCTCAAGCCTTTATCAAACTGCGGCAAATTGCCGCGTAGGCTTAATTCCACAATCAGGCGCTGGGGCTGGGCCTCAATTAGCTTGGCGCTGGCCACTTGCGCTTGGCGGGTTAAATAATTCATCAGGTTGTAATAGGTTAAAAAATCGCGCACTTCAACGGCAATTACTGCGGTGCTGCTGGTGTTGCCACCTGTAGCCTTACCCAAGGCATAGGTGCGAGCGAGCATGTCAGCCATGGTGTGCAGGCCGACGGCGGGGTCAACATCGGTGAGCGTTTGTTGCTCGCCGCGGTGATCTAGCCGCCAGCGGCTAGTGGTGTCATTGAGTGCGCCAACGAGCAGTGTATCCAGACTGTAACGAAACGAGGCGTTCATCAGTGCCTCTTTATCGCCGCTGATGAGTTGCGCAGGCCGCAGGGCCGCTAAGTCGTCCGCATCCCAATTGGGGAAGGCAAGGGTTAAACCACGGAGTTTTGCAGCCTCCTGTAACTTTTTGACGGTGGTGTCGTTGGCATCGCGAATAAAACTGTCGGGTTGCCCGGCTTGGCTTTGCACCAACCACACCAGCACTTTGGGCCGGTTTTCAGGCCAGAAGGCAAGGTGATAGGTTTGCGTTAGCTGGAGGATAGACTGCGGCGAAAACTGCAATACCACTTGTTGCGGGTTATTGTCGGTGCCTGCGGCATACTGAAAGGAGTCAAGGTAGGTTTCCGGCTGTTTAAAAACACCGGCAAGGCCGGGGGTTTGTTCAGTTATTTTACTGCCGGTCACGCGCCATAAAATTTCTTGAAGGCCAACGGCGGCAGCTTTGGCACGCTCTTCAGGGGATTGTGAGGCCACGCCCACGCTGGCCACATAAAAACTAGTGGCCGCCCAGCAGCTGCCCTGAATACACAACAGAAAGCCGAGTAGCAGGCAGGAAGGAAGCGCGAAGGGGTGTTTCACAGGAGGCTCCAGCAACAAAGTGGGGCGCAAGTGTAACAAGTCTTGGTGTTTTGCGAGAGGCGGGGCCTAGCGGCCAGCGGCGGCCCCCCCCAAAAAAAATACACAGCGATCACACCCGACGAGCAAAAATCCCATGGCTTGAGCGGCAAGGGTGTTAATACTGCTCCGGTTATTGCCAGTGGTGATGTGCGGCTGGGCACCGACAAATGCGTGGAATATGTCGAGTGGAAAACTAAACCTAGAAACCTCAGTTGGATCACCAAAGTCTGCGCAACCCATTGACGCGCCTAGCAAAAGTTAAATTTGGCGAACAACCAACCCGGTTGCCCGCCAAATTTAACTTTTGCTAATCACTCCAATGGGTTACATCGCTTTTTGGCGCCCAACTGAGGTTTCTAGGTTTACGTGATGGCTGGGCTATCGCAAAAGTCCGCTTGGGCGGGGCAGAGCTAGCGGACCAATCGCCTAGTTTCCATCAGCCAAAAACGGGTAATCGGTATAACCCTGCGGGCCGGACCCGTAAAAAGTCGCAAAATCACAGTCATTCAGTGGCCCATGGGTTTTGAAGCGTGCGACTAAATCTGGGTTGGCGATAAATAATTTGCCGAAGGCGGCGGCATCTACAATGCCGTCGTGAATTAAGTGTTCCGCAGTTTCTTGAGTTAATTGTTCGTTAGCAATTACTGGCCCACCAAATTCCTGCTTTAGCGCCGGTGTTAAATTGGGTGCATTAAAATGCTCGCGGATAAAAATAAAGGCGATATTGCGTTTGCCCAGTTCGCGCGCCACATAACCAAAGGTTTCCGCGGGGTTGGCGTCGCTCATGGAGTGCGCGTCGCCGCGTGGCGCCAAATGCACGCCTACTCGCCCCGCGCCCCACACCTCAATTACGGCATCGGTGATTTCTAATAATAAACGCGCACGGTTTTCCAGGCTGCCACCATAGACATCCGTGCGTTGATTGGTACCACTTTGTAAAAATTGGTCCAGTAAATAACCGTTTGCGCCGTGAATTTCTACACCATCAAAGCCTGCCGCTTTGGCGTTTTCCGCGCCTTTACGGAAATCGGCTATTACCTGGGGAATTTCCGTCAAATCTAGGGCGCGGGGCACCACATAATCCTTCTCGGGGCGCACCAGGCTCACTCGGCCTTGCGCGGCTATGGCGCTGGGGGCAACAGGCAATGCACCATCCAAAAATACGGGGTCAGAAATACGGCCCACATGCCACAGCTGCAGCACAATGCGCCCACCCGCCTGATGTACCGCGTCGGTCACCAGTTTCCAACCGGCCACTTGCTCCTCAGACCAAATACCCGGCGTATCCGGGTAACCCACTCCCATGGGGCAGACCGAAGTGGCTTCGGTGAGAATTAATCCTGCGCTGGCGCGTTGGCGATAATACTCGGCATTTAATTCCCCCGGTGCGCGCCCTGGGCCAGCACGCGTGCGGGTGAGCGGGCACATAATAATGCGGTTGGGCAGGCTAATGGCGCCCAGTTGTAGTGGGTCAAATAAACCTGTCATAAATCCTCCAGTGGTTTGCAGTATTGAACTTAGGTGTCTAGTTTGGGGTGGCTTGTACGGTTTTTGGGGTGTTGACGGAGGTGATGTTTGCGTAAGCGGATTCGCAAAAATCACTCTATTTACTACTCTACAATTTTCCAGATTTCCTTCGGGCAGCGCGCCGGATCTGTCACCATGCCATCCTCTAATCCGTCAGCACCCTTGTGGGCTATCTGCGTTGGACCACCGCCCACCGACAGGGTGTAAACCACCTGCACACGCTTATCACCGGAAGTGACGTTGATAGTAAATTGATCGTCACCATCAAAATAGGCGGTAGGCTCGTATTTATACGCGTATTTTTGTTGATTAATTGCCTTGGGATTTACCTGCACCAAGGTGCCATGGGCGGGTGGGGTTTGGATGTCCAAAATTGCTGTGTTGATATAGGAGCCATCGGATTTTTGCGACACCAGGTGCGCGCCTGAGCCGCGCACAAACCGTGCGTAATATTGGTCGGCATCTTCGGTGGGGGTGAAGGCTTGCGATGTATTTGTGGCAAAACAGCGCCCTAGTTTTTGAGTGAAAGGCTGCGCCGCCGCTTTAACTTCCGGAGTTGGAGCGAGTTTTACTTCGGTTTTAGGCGGCTCCTTAGCCTCTGCGGTTGCGCTGGGTTTTGGCTCATCTTTCGGCGGTTGTGTTGGCGGCGATTGTGTTGGCAGTGCTTCGGCGGCCGGGGTGGTGGCTGGCGCGGTGTTTTCGGCAAGATACATATACGCGGGTGCGGTGTAGGGTGGTGGAATATCAGCCCACATAAGTGGCTCCTCGATGAAGTTGTTGTGACAGTGTTACTCAATACGATGCTGCAATTTGTCGATTTCAGCCTCTTATACGACCCCGTACCACTAGCTGCCGCCGCCGTGTTTGTCGGTGCAAAAATCTAGAAGCAATATACTCAAAGCGAAATGAAATTCGCCTTGGGCGGGTTCGTGCTCTGCCTAGCTTAGGTTGACACTGGCAGCTAACCAGCTTTTCAAGAGAGATACAAGGGTGGGTTAGCCCAGGGCATAACCCGCCGCAGTCATTTAATTCGTGCCGACAGCCACGATAGAATACGTAGAAAATCTCAATAAATGAAAAATAGAATTTAACCAAGAAACCTCAGTTGGATCACCAAAGTCTGCGCAACCCCTTTCACTAATCACACCAATGGATTACACGGCTTTTTGGCGCCCAACGGAGGTTTCTAGGTTTAACAAACCTCTCCCGCGCGGGTCACAACCCGACCAGGGCGAATTTCATTTCGCTTTGGGTATAGGGTTATGACTGCGGCGGCTTTTTGGTAAAAAAATCATTGCGAATTTTTATTGCCAAAATGCTGAACGCTAGCAAAAAGGTAACAATATTCGCCACAATAATCGCCGCATCTTCCCGCAAGAGGCCGTAATACAGCCAAAGTGCCACCCCAATGGTGAAGGTGGTATACATTAAAACGGAGAGTGATTCCGTATCGCCGCTGCGAAACACCTTAATTGCCTGCGGCACAAAAGCCACGGTCGTACAGGTGGCGGCGGTAAAACCAATGATATCAACGGTCAGCATCTTGGGCCCTTCACTTCGTAAATTATGTGAAACTGTAATAGCGTTAAAAAAACGTGGTGGTCATGTTGCCGCCCTGAGTTCTAACATTTCATTTAATTGCTACTTTTTAACCAGCTCAAGCGCAGGCGGGCAGCAATAGGTTTTTCGAGCCAATGGGTGCTGGCTAGGGCTAAAACCACCATAATTAACGCAGCGCCGTATACCTGATAATGCCCTACTTCTGGCGCCATGGCTGCGGTCCCCCAGCAGAACACCATCACTAAGTTTTGCCAAATAAATATTGAAAAACTGGCCTCGCCCAGTTGCCGCATTCCGGGCAGTGCAAATATTTTAGCGGCTAGGCCACGCCCCTTGGCTAAATCTAAAATTAATAGCATATACAGCGGCATCACCAAACCATGCCGCAAAAAGAATTTAAAGGGTTCTTCACCCATACCCGGCAAGCAGGCGATAACAATAACCGCCAACAGGGCTAAATCGCCCCATGCCAGCCAACTGGGTTTGTGGGTTTGCCAGGTGGAGTTGTAACGAGTAATGCCACTCACGCGCGACAACAACATGCCCGCCGCGAAGTGTGGTACCCAAAACAGGGGCGTCGAACCAATAAATATTTGCCAATTGAGTTCCGGCGTTGCTCCGCTCGGAAAAAACTGCGCATAAATAACCGTAGGCAACAGGGAAATTGGCGGCAATATGGCCAGCAGCGTCAGTTGATTCCGTGGTGATAATTTGCCGAGTTGAGCCATAAGCCAAGGCGTTAGTGCGTATAAAAACACCACGGCGGAGAGCGTCCACGTCGGCCAGCTCCACACGGGTACTAAGGGTGGATACCACGCCTGTACCAGGGTGAATGTTGCCAGCGCACTCCAGATGGCCTTTGGGGAAAGTCCGCCGTTGGCCGCGTAATATCCTCCCATCAGTACAAAAGTTACCAACAATATCAATACATGCACGGGGTAAATGCGCGCGAAGCGTTTGCACCAAAAGGCCTTTTTAGTGCCCACTAGCTGCCCATCCGGCCCCCAGTACAAATAGGCCAAAATAAAACCCGACAATAAAAAGAAAAAACTGGTAGACATCCAGCCGTTGGATAAATAACGCACCAGCAGGGGTGGCAAATCCGCATAGCCACTGAGCAGCGCCTTAAATTGCTCCGGCTTATTTTTTAAATCGTACAGGGACCATAGATGAAATAGAAAAATGTGGAAAACGGCAAAAAATCGAATGCCGGTTAAGGCGCTAAGTTGGCCAGCGGGCGCGGGTGGTTGTGGGGCTGTCATCGGGTTCGGTTCCGTGCGGTGGGTGGCGGCAGGCTGGAGTCGCTGGAAACCTTTATTAGCTCAAGCGCCATTCCAGTCGTAAAGGTGGCATACAGTAGCATGAAGAGTAATTCGATATCCGCGCAGCAAAACTCCGCTGTAATTTCTGGAGAATGGCGCAAAAATAGTTACGGTTATTTGTCGGAGATGTTTTAGCGCTGATAAGCCCCTACCCCGTTTATCGCCGCTATTTATCATGCAAATAGCGCCAACAACTCATCCGCCTGCTTAGGGAGTTTAGCTTTTTGCGTGTTATCAAATAGCGAATCCGCTAAGGCTTGTTTGTCGGCTTGCATGGCCTGAATTTTTTCTTCTACCGTACCTTTAGCTACCAGCTTATAAACAAATACGGGTTTGTCTTGACCTATACGGTAAGCGCGGTCTGTGGCTTGGGCTTCCACCGCGGGGTTCCACCAAGGGTCTAAATGGATGACTACATCGGCGGCGGTGAGATTGAGGCCACTACCACCCGCTTTTAGACTAATTAAAAATACGGCGCGGTCGCCATGTTGAAAACTATCAATTTGTTCCTGACGCTTGCGCGTTTGCCCGGTGAGCTGGCAATAGGTAATTTTTTGTTGCTGCAGCGCCTCGGCTACCAAGTCCAGCATGCTGGTAAATTGTGAAAATATGAGAATTTTACGGCCTTCTTCTATCATTTCTGGCAGGGTTTGTTGCAGCCATTCGAGTTTTGCGCGGTTTTTAATTTTGTCAGCATTGGCGAGCTTCACAAGGCGCGGGTCTATGCAGGCTTGGCGTAATTTTAACAGTGCATCCAAAAACTCTATACGGCTTTTGGCCAGGCCTTTAGTTATTAATAATTGCTGCACTTTCTTTTGCATGGAAAGGCGAATGGTTTCATACAGCTGGCGTTGTTTGCCTTCTAATTCCACGTATTGAATGGTGGTGGTTTTATTGGGCAATTCTTTTGCCACTTCATTTTTGGTGCGCCGTAACATAAACGGCGCAACCCGCTGGGCCAATTCTACCGCCGCGTCTGCATTTCCGTGTTTTTCAATGGGTGTGCGAAAACGCCGATTGAAACTGGTGGCGCCGCCCAGCAAACCGGGCAACACAAAATCCATAATTGCCCAAAGTTCGCCCAGATGATTTTCCAGCGGCGTACCGGTAAGGGCAATTTGCAGGGGCGCTTTGATGCTGCGTACCGCTTGTGCGGCTAGCGTGGTGGCGTTTTTAATATTTTGCGCTTCGTCGAGAATAATTAAGGATAAATCCAGCTGCTGATAAATTTCCAGATCCCGGTGCACTAGGCCGTAGGTGGTGATGATCACATCCTGCTTGGCCATGGTTGCAAACAACTCACTGCGATCCTGCCCATGAATCACTAGGGTTTTTAGGCGCGGGGCAAATTTTTGCGCCTCCGCTAACCAATTGCCCAGTAGGCTAGTGGGCGCAACAATGAGTGCCGGCTTGCTCAGTTTGCGGCTGTTTTTCAGTTGTTGTAGCAACGCCAGTGCCTGCAGGGTTTTGCCCAGCCCCATGTCGTCGGCCAGAATTCCGCCTAAACCATACTCCTGCAAAAACATCAGCCAGTTAAAACCCTGTAATTGATAGGGGCGCAATTCGGCGGCCAAATGTTTGGGGCTGGGCCGGTCGCTTAAGCCTTTAAAATTGCGCAGCTTGTCCCGTAAAGCGCGCAATTTTGGCGCGCGCCGGTCGTTGGTGCTGGCATCCAATATGCCGGCATAAAATGGGGGCAGGCTGTAACTGCCGTCTTTTTGTTGATTGAGTTCGCTTAACACGCTCGCCAAGGGTTTGAGTTGTTGGCAGTCCACCTCCGCCCAGCGACCATTGGGCAGCGCCAGCCAAAGGTGGTCGGGGCAATCTTCCTCCAGCCATTGCTCCACCAGTTGTTGAGACGGGATGCTCTGGCCCTCAATCTGCAGGTCTAACGCAAGGTCAAACCAACCGGCGGCGCCATCGGCGGTTTCGGTATGCAGCTGCGCTTGCAGGGTTTCGAATTGATAGTGTTCCTCAATTATCCATTGCCAGCCATCTAACTCTTCCAGCCGCGCGATAAAACCTGACCAAGCCGACAGGTAATCGGCGCGGCGGCGGCAAGGCGCTGGAGCCAAATAGCGCTGCCGACTGTAGGGCATAGCGGGCAGCAGGCTCGGCGGCAGTGGGCCAATGGCAACCCAGTCTTCTAGGGTTTGCTGCAGCAGCTGTTCGGCGAAGCCATCTCGGTGAATGCTGTAGCTAATCCCGCCTACGTCCATTTCGTGGCGCTTGGGCAATGTGGCCAGTTCGGCGGGCTCTAGCACCCAAGGGCCATAGGCAATTTGCCAGCGCAATAGGGGCAAGGCGGAGCCATTCGGTAGGGCTTGAGTGCTCAGCACAAATTGCGGCGTTGGGTTGTTAAGCTGCTCAAATGGCAGCTCCACCGGTAGTTGTAATGCGTTGCGTCCAAACAGGTGGCTAAGCTTCAGCCAAATAGCGCGGCTGCCCTGTTCGGGAATGGGCGGCAAATTTTGTAAACGCTGTATGGCCTTGGTGGGAAATGGGCACTCAAGTGGCCCCATTTCCTGGGTTTGCGGATCGAAAAAATACGGTGGCTCCACCGGTACTAGGTGCCATGCGCTCAACCCCTCCACACCCAGCGTCAACTGAAATCGCTTGGCCTCAAGCTCCCAAGTCTGCGTAAGCCTGCGCGCTGCCACCAGCCGCATGGGAATTTGCTCTGGGCCGCGTAACAGTAGGCAAATGGCCGGCAACTGCTGCAACAAGGTGGCGCCTATGGCTCCTTCTAGCTTCACCGCGCCCCAATTGGCGCTGCGCGTCATGCGCAACAGGCTGTCAAACTGGGTGAACCCCGCGCCCCATGTCACCGTATCCCCAAAATTAAATTCGCTGACTCGAACGGCTCTACCCAGTGTGTTGGTCTTGCCGCGTTTGGCCACGGCTAAATCCACCAGTGTGGTTAGCGGAAAGTCGCGCAACCAGAGTACGGGTATTCGATCGGCCGCCCCGGACGTCGTGGGTTGGGTAGTGAGTTCTGTGGTGGCTGCATCGAGCCAGCGGTTGATCGCCATCTCGTTGGATGGCTGGGCCTTAGATGCCGCCTGACCAGTCCCCGATTGGAGGCTGCGCTTTGCGGGGCTTGCAGCGGCATGAGTGAGTCTGGCTTGCTCATGCATGATGCGCAGGGCCAAGGTTACGCCGTGTTTACATTGTGAGCCTACCGGGCAGCTGCAATCGGTATCGATGCATTCCTTGTCGTCGGTGTCCTCGGTTAATTCGACGCGGTAAACATTGCCCTCGCTGCCGCGCACCCGCCCTCGCGCCATGATGTTATTTTCGTCGCCGTCGGTTAGCTCCCAGTCTACTAATCTACCCGCTTCAAAATAGCGTTTGCCGCGTTCGTAGGTGGCCGAATCAAAACTGTCGCGAACCATACGCGGGGTAATTTTAAACATGGGGCTGCTCGGTAATTAGGTGATGGGCGTTCAGCGCGGTGCGGTTACTGGAGGGGTATTTGGCCATATGAAAGGGAGCAAGCGCTAATTTTTTTTGGGGATCGATTCGGCATCCCCCCCAGAAATCCCCGCGTGGAGGGCAATTTCATGAGGTTAGGGTTTTGGCCGGCATTTTCGGGTGATTTTCCCCTCGACACGAAACCCCCTCCTAGCCTCCCGCTCAAAAAGGGGGAGGGGCAAAAATCTGCAAATCGAGGAATCTGCTTGTTTTCAATGCTGTTTTGCGCCCTCCCCTTTGCAAGGGGAGGGTTGGGGCGGGGTTTCCGGATGAGAGGAATTCCCTGGAAAATAGCTCGAAACCCTTAAGTTAACCTAATTACCACTCAACCTAAGCCAACTTTCAATAATCTTT
>CAMCXE010000035.1 GCA_945882995.1 Thalassocella blandensis
CCCTTCGACTGCTGCGCGCTCAGGGTGAGCGGGTGCTTTGCGCACGCAAAGAATCAACGGGTGTAGAACACACTCGCCTCTAAACACTTAACGGGCAGGTTTGTACCAATAGGTATTTTTCATGTCTTTAAAGACGGATTTAGGAATCTTGCCGTGAATACCTTTGGTGAAATCCACAATTTGGGTGACATGGAAATCCACCGCCATACTGGCGAGAGGGAGGGCTTTTTCACTGCCGGTCCAACCGGTAATGTCATTGATGTAGGACACCGTTTCATCCACCGCTTGCTGCATGGCGTTTTCCAAATCGGGGTCAAGACCATAGGCGATGTAATGCGTTGGCGTTTCCGCGCGGGGCATTTTCAGGGTTTTGCCCTTGTGCAGAATGAAGGTGGCAATCAGGGTGTTCGCGGTTTCAATTGCCGTACCGGTAATTTCGCCATCGCCTTGCGCCGCATGGGCATCGCCGGTAAAGAAGCGCCCGCCGGGTGCAAACACAGGGAGATACAGCGTGGTGCCCGCTACCAATTCGCGGGCATCCAAGTTCCCACCAAAACTACCCGGTGGGCTACTACTGCGGTTAGTGCCCTCTTCAACCGCGGGCTGAACGCCCATCACTCCCATAAACGGGGCGAGCGGCACTTCAACGCCCTTATCAAATAAACCTACATTGCGCTTTAAATCCAACATGGTGATATGCGCAGGCGTTTTGGGGCCGTCATTACCTTTCAAACTGCGGCCCGGGCCGGAACCCGTGGTGCCGTAAGGAATGCGCGGCACTACCGATAAGATGCGAATTTCCAGCGAATCACCCGGCATAGCCCCTTCGACATTGATAGGGCCAATCAGAAAGTGACCGCTTTTAATATCCGCATAGCGCGTGGCTTTATCCCAAACCTCAATGGTTTCTTTGAGTGCGGGGTTCTCGATAGTGGTGGGAATATTGTTAGCTTTAAGCCATTCCGCTGGGTCCATGGCAGGGTTACGCCAACCCGCACCGCCACCCGTATCAATCTTCACGGTTTTGCCGGACTTAATGGTCAGAATGGCTTGTTTCTGAGCGGGGTAATTCCCAATGGCAGAATTTTCTGGGGTTAGTTTTACGTGATAATCGAAGGCAGGTTCGGCTAAGGCATTGCTAATAACAAAGGTACTTATCAAGGCAATCAGCATGCGCAAAGGCACAGGCTTAAGGCCGCGAACAGCTAGAGAATGGGTATTCATAGAGAGTGCTCTCAGGAAGGGTTCGACTCTGGACTCACCCCTAGATGACGCACGCAGCGCGCGCTCCCCCACCTTTGCGCTACTTTCTGCCGCTGACGTTATGGACCGTCATTGGGATAGGATTTGGGTAAAGCCTTAACCCTAGAAACCTCAGTTGGATCACCATAGTCTGCGCAACCCCGGGGCAGCGCCCAGCAGAAGATAAAAATGACGAACAACCAACCCGGTTGCCCGTCATTTTTATCTTCTGCTAATCACACCAATGGATTACACCGCTTTTTAGCGCCCAACTGAGGCTTCTAGGTTAAAGGCCGACCCATTTCATATGTGCCGCCGGACATCCATCGAACTATGCAGAATCCGTATGATGACAATACCGTTCTGAGTTTTTTTGTAAAAAATCACATGACTATTGATGTCGTACGCTCTTAAATTAGAACGCACCAAGCCATAGTCACGCCCTAGCTTTGGATGCTGATTGAGTTGCCGAAAGGTATCATCAATAGCTTGCAGATAGGCATCGGCTTGCACCGCTCCCCATTCCTTCGCGCTAAACAGATAAATATTGGTAAGGTCACTTTCCGCTTTTGGTCTGAGTTTGATGTTACTCGGCATAAGGCGCTTGTTTCATTTTTGCTAAGAAAGCATCCTTATCCCATGCGACTAAATTACCGCTTCGCTCACCTTCATCAATCAACAAGCGAAGCTGCGCTAAGGTTGTGTTGGCCGTTTTCTCTTGTAGCAGGCGCAATCCCTCTCTAATGACCTCACTTTGATTATTGTAAGTGCCAGCTTGAATTAGCCCTTCGACAAAGTCACCAAGCTCTTTGCTTGGTTGAAAAGTAATCGTACGCGCCATAAATTACACCACCCAGATATAAGAACTATTCTTACATCGATACTAATTCCGCAACATCATATATGCAAGCAGAGGCCGCCAAATAATCCCCACCGAATGAGACTCTTACTCCAACTTCGGCAACAACTCCTGAAACCTTAACAACCGCCCCGCGTTTGCCAACACCAACAGCGTACTCAGGTTATGCAGAATTGCCGCGATAAGCGCGCCTGCAGCGCCCAGCCAACCGAAGGCGGCGGCGAGGACTATGGCCAAGGTCCAACCCAAACCAATAATCACATTGACCATGAGGGTTTGGCGGCACTGGCGGCTTAGGCGCAGGCAAGTGCCGAGGCGGCGAAGGTCGCTGCCAATGAGCACTACATCGGCCGAGGCTAAGGCGATGTCTGAACCGCCTAAGCCCATGGCAACACCGACTACTCCGGCTTTAAGGGCGAGGGAATCGTTAATGCCGTCGCCCACCACCATGGGGCGGAAGCCGTCTTGAATTTCTGCCTTAACGCGCTGGAGTTTTTCTTCTGGCAGGGCTTCTGAAATAACCTCCTGAATACCTAAGTGCTCGGCAACACGGTTGGCCACACTGGCGCGATCACCCGTGAGTAAGACTTGGCGGCTTAAGCCCATAGCCCGCAATTCCTGCATGGCAATTAACGCCTCTGGGCGCAGGCTATCGGCCAATAAAAACCAGCCGAGGAAGTGGTCGCGCTGGCACACTCCCACAATGGGGCCGTCATGGGCGGGGATACAAGACGTGACAACGCCCAGCTGGGCAAAGAGTTCTGGGCGGCCTAGGGCAACTTGGTGGTCTGAATCCGCAAGCCGCGCCACTACACCCAAACCGGGGCGTTCACGCACCTCGTTCAAGGCGATATAGCTTTCGCTATTCAGTTGGTTCGCCAGGGTTCTGCTGACGGGATGGCTGCTGGCTGCGCCCAAACTGGCGGCTAATCGCAACGCGTAATCCAAATCCCCCCCGTCTTCAAGCAGGCTATCCTGCAAGCGCAACGCGCCCGTGCTGAGGGTGCCGGTTTTGTCGATGATGAGCGATGAGGTATCGGCCAGTTCTTCTAAAAACGCCGAGCCGCGAATCAAAATACCGTGCCGCGCCGCAACGGCGATACCCGCAATGGAGGTGGCAGGTGCCGATAGCACCAAGGCGCAAGGGCAAGCCGCTACTAAGACCGCCAACATAGCCGGCGCACTGTTGGACAAAAACCAAGTAAGCGCCGCGATTAACAACACCAATACCAAATATTGGCCGGCATGGCGCTCCAGCAAACGCGTAATGGGCGGCTTGGCGCTTTCGGCATTTTGCATAAGCGCAATGACTTTGCCCAAGGTGGAATCCTGCCCCGTGCGGGTTATACGAATGCGTAACAGACCGTCCAAATTAATGGCGCCGCCAAAGACCTCCATTCCCGCTGCCACTTCTACAGGGACTGATTCGCCGGTAATGGGCGCGGTATCCAGGCTCGCCTGCCCGCTGAGCACACGGCCATCGGCGGGAATGCGGTCGCCGGCGCGAACTTCCACGAGGTCGTCTTTAACCAATTCATCATTGGTAATCAGGGTGATGTCTCCATCAGCCTGGATCAGCCGCGCCTGTGTACGGGTGAGCTTGGCAAGCGCGGTGATGGCTTCGTGGGAGCCAATCACGCTGCGCTCTTCCAGCACGTGACCGAAGATCATCACAATGGGCAAAAGTACTGCGGTTAAGAGGTCGCCTATGGCCCAAGCGCCAATCATGGCGATGGCGGTGAGTAAATCGGTGACGCCGTGTAAATCGGGAAAGCGCAAGGCAAACCAACCCGCGCGCAACACCGGCAGCGCCACCAAGAGTGCGGCGGCGCCCAGCAATAATTCACTGATGCCACTTTGTGTTGGCAGCAGCCAACGCCACGCCAACCCGAGGGCCAAAAGCCCCAAGGCGAACATGGCCAGCGTGAGTTGCAGGCCTGCCGCGCGTTGTTCATCGGTGCTCAGTAATGAGGGCGGCGTGTGCGACGAGGAATGAGTGACTGAACTATCTGTCATTTTTCAGTACCGGAAAGAATCAAGCGCGTGTCGCTATGGGGCTCAACCGTGATAATCGAACCTGCATTATTAAGGATGAGGGGAATGCGCTCGCGATAAACCCGCATGAGTAAATCGGGCTCGGTGCGGTTTTGAATGGAGGCGGCGAGGTAATTGACCGCCGAGGTATCGGCCTGCGCTTTGGCCACACGCTCAGAGGCAGTGGCACTGGCCACTTGCAAGCTGCGATCTGCCTGTTGGGTGGCTTGCTGGGTAATGCGGGCCGCGTCTGAGCGGGCATCAGCCAGTTCTTGCTCGGCCTGTTGGCTGGCGGTGAGTACCGAGTTAAACGCGTTTAAGCTGTCCTGTGGCAAGGCAGATTGCACATCCACCCGAACGGCAGTAATCCCCAAGCCTGCGCCCTTTTGCTCCAAGTCAGCCAAGGCGCGATTAATTTGCCCTACCAGATCTTTGCGCAATTGCTCGCGCTGCTCGGCATCGCCTTGGTTACTGGCCACCAGTTCTGGGCGTGCCACCAGAATTCGGTCTAGATCCCGCGCGGCGCACAGTGCCAATGCACTGCGGGTTGCCAGCCGGTCTAAGGCTGGCAGTACGTGATCGTATTGCAACACATAGGCGCGGGGGTCGCTTACTGTGTAAAAAACACGAACGTCCAAACGCACAATGGCGCCATCGCCCGTGAGTAAATACCCGGAACCCGCGAGTGCGTCGCTAACGGGTTCGCCTTCATCATCGTCATAGGCCATGGCATCGGCATTGAGTGCTACTTGAGAGCGCATAAGCGTTTGTACCTGGCGCTCAATAAGGGTTTCTGCCGACTCCACCAGCACCACCTGATCTATAGGTTTTGGCCACGCCCATAACAAACCCGAAGATTGCTCGCGCACTATGGCGCCCATATGCAAAACCACGGCGCGGTTGCCGGCGCCCACTTCTATAACATTGGAGGTCAGCCAACGTAGCGCCGCAAACAAGGTGCAGAGATAAAAAGCGACAAAAGCAATGCGCGTTGCTTGCACCCAAGGGCTGGAACCCGTTTCCACAGTCCTAGCTCCGACCAAATGGGCAGTCGGGTCGGCTTCATGGGGTAATGACACAAGATCTTCCGCCATCAAGGCCTACCTTTTGGAATCAGGAAATAACATGACCCGCTCATCTAGAGCCTGTCCTTCGACTGCTTCGCGCTTCCTTCGACTGCTTCGCGCTCAGGACGAACGGCGAGGGTTGAACTCTTTGGATTGTGCCGAAACATCTGAGTATTCCGCTCATGCTGAGCGCTTCCTTCGACTGCTTCGCCAAACTGTCGAAGGATCTCCATACCCCGCTCATCCTGAGCGCGAAGCAGTCGAAGGATCTCCATACCCCGCTCATCCTGAGCGCCAAATAGTCGAAGGATCTCCGTACCCCGCTCATCCTGAGCGCGAAGCAGTCGAAGGATCGAATACAGGACGTGAATTTTTCCATTACCGCCCACCTGCCGCCGGTTTAGCGCCAGCAATGTCACCGGGCGCTTCCACCAAGGCGCGAAAAGGCGCGGCGTCGGTGCGCAACACCAAGCGCGTTTGCGGGTTAACCAAAGTGCCCAAGGTATCCAGCGAACGCAGCAGGCGATAAAGTTCGGGCGAACCGCTAAACGATTGGCCGTAAAGTGCGGCGGCTTGCACCCGCGATTGGGCTTCAATATCCGCCGCTTGGGCAAGGGCATCGGCATTGATAATTCGGGCGTCGCGCTCGGCGGCAGAGCGAATATCCGCCGCTTGGCGCTTGCCAATGGCGGTGCGTTCAATGGCAATGGTTTCACGCTCGGCGCGCATGCGATCTACCGTGGCTGAAAGCGTAACCGAGGGTAAAGTCAGCCGCTCAATACCCACCTGCACCACTCGCACGCCATAAATATCGAGCAGCTGTCGATTCACTTGGCTGCTCAAACGCGCTTCAAAATCGGCAATAAGCACCTTGCTGGCATTGGTATTAATCAAGCTGGTGAGGTCGTAGGAGGCCGCCGTGGTTTCAAGCGCAGAGCCCACCAACGTGCGAATTTGGCGCGCGGTTTCATCGGGCTTGTTCTGCACGGCGCGCATAAAACGCTGCACGTGTTGCGCATCCGGCTGAACCTGCCAAGCAACATAGGCCTGCACAATTACCCGCAAACCGTCGCGGGTGCCTACATCCTGCAAGCCGCTGGAGGTTGTACGCAAACGCAAATCCACAGGAATAATGGATTCAAAGGGCGCAGGCCAACGCAGCGCCAAACCCGGCTCAAGCAGCACGCGCACCGGGTTGCCAAAGCGTGTTACTACCGAGGCCTCACCGGTGCGCACCTGCACCATTACGGCAGTCGCAAACGCGACCGCAACCAAAAGTGCCGCAAGTCCTACACGTACCCAAGGAAAAGGACCCGCCGCGCCGCCGTGGTGGTGGTGGTGGCCATGATGGTGATGGCCATGACCGTGATGCTGCGAATGACTGTGACCCTGTGCGTGCCCTCGATCGTGGTCGTGGTCGTGGTCGTGATCATGCTTGTGGTCATGCCCATGCTCACACGTAGGTTCATGTTCTTCAGAATGGGGATTGCTAGGATGGCTCGTCACGGTGACTCCTGATAATCCACAGTAGGTGAAAGCGCGGGCGATACGCCGGATTGAGCGGCTTTATTCACGCCCGACAGAGAACGTAAATCAATAGTGGCGGCGGTATTGGGTAGGCGATGGTCCACCAGCAACACCTGCGTGTTGGCTAAGCCTTGGGTTAAACGCGCGAAATATTGCTCCATCAAAAAGGCGTTGCCGCCCTGCTGATAGGCATCGCGTTCGGCCATAAAACGGCGCTTAGCCACTTCAGCGGTGGCGATGGTTTCGCGGGCGGTGGCAGTGGATTGGTTGCGGGCAATACCGGCGCGCAGTTGCGCGAGGTTGACTTGCTGCGCGGCGTTACCGCGTTCGCGGGAAATAATGGCGCTGGCTTTAATTTGCGCGGCCTGCACGGCATGGTAAGCGTTGGCGGCGGCCGCTGGCGGGTGTATGGCCTCCAGCACCGTGCTCATAATTTCCACGCCGCTGTTTAGGCTATCCAAATCCGTTTGTAGCTGGCTGCCTATATCTTTGGCCATTTGCGTGCGGGCTTCACCCAACACGCCTTCCAAAGTTCGCGACGCAAAATAGCGCACCAGAATGCGGTTAGCGGTGCTGCGAATGAGCGCCGGGGCATCGGCACTGGTGTAACGCGCCTTGAGGGCAGCTGCATCGCTTAAGCCTATGCGATACATAAAACGCACATCCATATTAACAATATGAAAGCTCTGGCGGCTGCCCTCGGCGGTAATCACCTCACTGGCGATAATTTGCGATTTTTCCGCAAGGTGAGATGCATCCCACAGGCGATTTGCGCTTGCCGGTGGCTCGGCTTCAGCGGAGGCAAGCACCTCTTTTTGATCTGTTTTCGCGCCTTTCGCTGGCTCGCCAGCGGCAGCCGAAAGCTCATGTACAACGCCATTCTCCATGCGCTGTACCCGCGCCATGGGCCAAGGCAACCCCACGTGAATTCCCGGTTGCCAAACAGCAACGGGGGCACCAAAACGCTCGTAAACCCCGCGTTCGGCCAAGGGTATTTCAACCAAGCCGCTGAATAACCAGGCCACGCCGAGCAAGACACCGCACACAGGTAACAAGCGGCGACGCACATAAGCGAAGCCCCAGCTTTGGCGAAGATCCACACCAAAACGCTGTTTTAGTTCATCGTGTAAATGGGTGAAGGGTTTTATGGGCCAGCGCCACGCGGCGGCAATCAAGCTCTCGGTCAGTAGCTCTGGCTCATGCTGGCGTGGCGGGCTAAATACGGATAAGGCCGCGCGCAACAAAAACTCCGCAGCAATGGCGGCAGGTAAAACACCCAGCCAAACCACCCAATTCAGTGGCCATGGGCGGGTTTCGGTTCCCAGTAAAAGCGCAGCTGCCGTTAGGAGCGAAAAGCTAATGTAAACCCGGCATTGATAAGCTAGCTGAGGTGCTTCAGGCAACACCTTGGCGCGCGTATTCAGGGTTTCACTACCGCCCAAATGCACAAAGTGGCGTTCCAGCACCAAGGCTGCAAACGCCGCTATAACCAAGCCGATAACCACTAGCAGTGTGATCGACACTTGCCCAACCACTGCGGTCGTTGTAGCGCTAGGCGGGGAATTCCAATAATTCACGACCAGCGCAAAGGCTAGGCCTGAGACTAAGGTCGTTGCGATGCTGTTGAGGGCATCGCCACGCCGCCGAAGGGCAGCAAGAAGACTCAAACCCTGCCGTGCGAGTGGCCTGAGCAAACGGCTAAAGCGCCCTGCACTGCGCGAAGGCTGCTCCGTTTGAGCCTCAAAGGTTTCTGGCCCCGCAGCGCGAGTTTCAGCCAAGAGCGCACGCATTCGCCAACGCGAAATCCACCATACGGATAGCACGCTGGCGCTCATGACCAACAAGGCCGCCGCTTGCAACCCCAGCACCGCCGCTAGGTTAGGAAACAACTGGAGCTTTAAGAGCACTAGGAGGCAGACGCTAAGTACTAGGCAGACTACCAAGATTTTTCTCAGTAACCGCTCGTGGCGAGCGGCTAGCTGATACCTTGGCAGTGTCTGTAATTCACTTAGATCCAACTCGACTCCTCGGTGCATAGACATTAACGCCCGCAGTTAAGGCTCATTGGCTAAAGGCCCAAATGCCGCTGGTGGCTGACGACGTTTGGTGGCCGCTTCATAAGCCGCTGCAATTTTGATTAACACAGGTTCGCTAAAGGGCAGGCCAGCGATATCCATGGCCACGGGCAACTTGGCGGGGAATGGGCCGGTCCAGCGGGTATGGTCATCACCCGCCAAGCGGTTATCACCCCCACCGCTACGACCTTTCCATGCTGACTCAGGAGTTGCAGGCGCACTCGGGTCGCGTATCAAGTCGTACACTTCTGTGGTGAATCCCGCTGGAACCGTTATGGCGGGCAAGCCTTGGGCGCCAATAAAAGTCCACACACCGGTACCGCTACGCTCGTTGATCGCGGGGCCTGCCGGGGAACCCAACTTGGTCGGTGGCAAGCCGCTGGTAGGGTACACAATGGCATCCAACTTTTGCTCAGCCATACATTGCATCATCACTTGCTGTACCGAGAAGCGCAGTAGCATGCGTTCGCCCATGTTCAACTCCATCATTTTCTCTGCACTTTCGCGGGACTTTTTACGATCCGGGAAAGTCGGGTCTTGATGGAAATTAGAGTTGGCGATCAAGTCAGCATTGCTTTTGATTTTGGCATCGCCACGTTCACGCAAATACAAATTCAGCATGTACTTGTTTTGGCCGTCTGGCTCAGAGGTGCCGAAAGCCCGCAGGGTGAGATCTGCAGGTACCAGCTGCGGGTTCATTTTCATATCCAACAATTTGCTCGTGTGGTCAACCGTAGGTTTGCCGTTAGCATCCACTGGAAACAGTTCGGGGTAGCGCTTGGTGAACAGCACATTCAAATTCTGCGGTGCGTATTTGCGGATGCAACTGGTAAAGAGATCACCCTCGCCCGGGTCAACAATAGTGGCGCCCAGCTTTTTAAGATCGCCCACTGCCGCGGACACTATGTCGATAGTCTGTTCGTCCGCTTTGGTGAAAAGTTTCTTGTGCATGTACTCGCGCACAACGCCAATACGAATGCCGTCGAGGCGTTTGGTATCGGTAAGGCTTTCGTAGGACTCCTTAGGCATACGGCCAATAGTGAACGCGGTTAATTCATCTTTCGGGTCGTAACCGGCAATAACATCTAGCACTTTGGCGCTATCTTTCACCGTACGGCAAATAGGCCCAACGCGGGTATTAATCCCAAATTGCACCATACCTTTACGGCTGACCAATTCTTCCGTAGCCGCAATCCCCACCGTGCTTGCAGCACTGGCCGGGCCGCGAATGGATGAGCCGGATTCTTCCGCAATTGAACAAGTCACCAAGTTGGCACCCACCGCAGAACCTGAGCCTGAACTTGAACCGCGCGGCGAGCGCTCGGTGTCGTAGGGGTTACAGAAAGTGCCGCCAAAAGAACTGCGCGGTACGCCTGATGCGTATTCACCCAAGTTAGATTTGGCGATCACAATCGCGCCCGCCGCACGCAAACGCTCAACAAAGGTTGAATCGGTTGGTGGGCGGTCATTGGCGTAAAAGGCATCGGCACCTGAGGTGGTGCGCATATCAAAGGTGTCGTACTGGTCTTTAATCGCCATTACCACGCCGTGCAGCGGGCCAACTAATTTACCGGTGCGCGCGAATTCTTTATCCAGCTTGGCGGCAATTTCCAAGGCGTCTGGCATGGCGGGGTCCTTATCGGCCATGTCCGTTAAGCTGCGTGCTTTGCGGGCATCAAAGCCCCAAGCTTTAAGTGCCGCCGGGCGTAAATTTAGGGTGCCGAGCGCGTTAATTTGCCCCGCGTTGGGAATGGTAGTGATGGGGCCAAGGATACCTTGCGGTTCCGCTACGCAAGTGCCGTTGTAGGCTTTGATACGTTTTAAATACAGTTCTACCAGCTGGGTGCTGGTGATTTGTTTGCTGACAATAGCGGACTGAATATCACTAATGGTCGCTTCTTCCAGGTGAAAGGCATTTTTGCTGGCCGCCTGCGTTTGCAGCGCGCAAATTGACAACAAAAGCCCAGCAGCCACGGTCATTGACCGCCTTACTCGGTGATTTTTATAGCTGGTATTTTGCATCGCCGGCTCCCCTAGTTGATGTTTCTAACATGATTATTAAGAACTGGACTTACACCGCCGGATCACTCACCTGAGCAGTGTGTACGCCCGCATGTAAGGGCTTGGTTTCCGCAGGCGCAGCACTACCCGCCGGCCCTTTAAGAACGCTGATTTTTTTGTGCAAGAGTACATACATGGCTGGAATCACATACAAGGTGAGCACGCTGCCAAACACCAGCCCGCCGATTACTGCAATCCCCATGGAGACACGGCTTTCAGAACCCGCACCCAGCGCCAGGGCGATGGGCAAAATTCCCAGTACTGTGGCCATGGTGGTCATTAAGATGGGGCGTAAACGGGCGGTGGCGGCATCTTGCACGGCTATAAGACGGCTAGGCGCGCCAGCCGCAAAGCGCTGGTTGGCAAATTCCACGATGAGAATACCGTTCTTGGTAATCAAACCAACCAACATGATTAAGCCAATCTGCGAAAAGATGTTGAGGGTCTGGCTAAAATACCAGAGTGAGAAAAGCGCACCGAAGAGTGCCAAAGGCACCGTCAGTAAAATCACAAAGGGACTGATGAAACTTTCAAACTGCGCGGCCAATACCAAGTAGATAAGCACTAGCGCCAAAATAAATACCCACATCAGTGACGATGAACTGTCCACATATTCACGTGCCGTACCCGTGAGCGCGGTGCTATAGCGGTCGTCCAACGTCTTTTTGGCGATTTCCTCAAACGCTTTTATGCCTTCATCCAATGTATGGCCTTTAGCAAGGGTGCCAGAAATAACCGCCGCGCTGTTGCGGTTGTAACGGTAAAGTTCTGGCGGCGAACTGGTTTCTTTAAGCGTGACCAGATTGTTAAGTTTGACCAATTCCCCGCTGCTGGTGCGCACAGAAATATTGTCCAAATCGCTGGGGCGTGAGCGGAAATCCCGCGTTAGCTGGCCAATCACATCGTATTGCTTACCACCCAAAATAAAGTAGCTAATGCGCTGGCCGCCCAAAGCCGCTTGCAAGGTCTGCGAGATATCGAGGGTGCTGACGCCCATGATTTGGGCTTTTTCGCGGTTGATGCTGATTTGCACTTCGGGCTTGCTGAATTTCATGTCGCTATCGACAAAATTGAACACCGGATGCTTGCGCGCTTCATCCAAAAAGGCGGGCACGACTTCGCGCAGAGCGTCAATACCTGAACCCTGAATCACAAACTGCACACCGGTGGATTGGGAACGGCGCGCACCAATGCTGGGTTCTTGGCCGATATTGATATTCGCGCCGGTATATTTCTTCTGCAAAAAACGCAGGTCTTCTGAGATTTCTTGTTGCGAACGGCCCCGCTCACCGCGCTCATTTAAAAACACTCGCACAAAGCCGTTATTGACTGCACCTTGTACACCGGGCGCGCCGCCAGACCCGGGAACTTGGGTCATCATGACATTAGCCTCGGGTACGCGTTCACGGGTAGCGCGGGCAACATCATCCATAAAGTTCTGCATGTAATCGTAACTTGCGCCTTCAGCGGCGGTAGCACGCACCCAAATACGGCCGCGGTCTTCTAGCGGCGAAAGTTCACGGGGTAGCAAACTGATGAAAAGATAAGCCAACCCCAACGCGGCAATGAGAATCGCAATCGCCCATTTGCGGTGCTTGAGAAAACCTTTCAAACCATTGCCGTAACCGCGCTCCACGCCATGGAATACAGGTTCGGTGACACGAAAAAACCAACCGTGTGCCTGATGCGGTTTTAACAAACGGGTACACAACATGGGCGTTAAGGTGAGCGCGATGAAAGCGGAAATAACAACAGTTCCGGCAATGGTTACGCCGAACTCGCGGAACAACTGACCCGATAAGCCACCCAGAAACAGCAAAGGCAAAAACACTACACCGAGGGAAATCGTGGTGGCGATAACCGCAAAGAAAATTTCTTTGGTACCCTGAATGCCCGCCTCAAAGGGCGTCATTCCCGCTTCCACTTTGGCGTAAATATTTTCCAGCACAACAATGGCATCGTCCACCACCAGACCAATGGCCAGCACTAAGCCGAGCAGCGTTAGCGTGTTTATGGAAAAACCCGCAAAGGACATGATACAGAATGAACCGACGATGGAAACGGGGATGGCGAGAATAGGAATCAGCGTGGTGCGCCATTCGCGCAGGAACAAAAATACCACCATTACCACCAAGATAAACGCAATCAAAATGGTCTCGGATACTTCCAGGAGTGAACTACGCACAAAGGAGGTGTTGTCGTAAGCGATATTCAGCTTGATACTTTCAGGCAGCTCTTTCTCAACTTGTTTAAGTCGCTTGCGTAGCTCGTTCACAATATCGATTTGGTTGGCGCCGGGCTGTTGCTTGAAATACAAACCCGCAATGGGCGTATCGTCCATTTTAAGTGCGCCACGTTCGTTTTGCGCGCCCAGTGCGGCATTGCCGATATCGCTAAAACGCACAATCCGATCTTGGCTGCGCTTCACAATCAAGTTGTTAAATTGCTCAACCGTGGTTAGCCGCGAAAGGGTTTTAACCGGAAACTCCACCGAAGAACCCTCAATGCGGCCGGCGGGTAATTCGATATTTTCCTTGGCCAGAACCTGTTTAACATCCAACGGTGAAACACCATAGGCCGCTAATTTTTCAGGGTCCATCCACAGGCGCATGGCGTAGCGCTTTTCAGCGGGCTGTTCCACGCTGGCAATGCCGGGCACAGTTTGCAAACGCTCACGCAGGGAATCGGCATAGGCACCCAACTCTAATTGCGATTTGGTTTGACTACTGAGCGCGATGCCAAAAATCGGGTTGGAGTCGGCATCGGCTTTGTTCAAAATCGGCGGGTTAATATCGGCGGGTAGAAAGCGCGCCGCACGGGATAATTGATCGCGGATATCGCTGGCGGCCACATCCAAATCTGCGCCCAACTTGAATTCCGCCGTGATAACACTGGCCCCTTCGCGGCTCACGGAACTCAATGTATCTATACCCGCAACCGTGTTGACCGCTTCTTCAATACGCTCGGTAATTTGGGTTTGCACCACTTCTGCAGCGGCGCCGGGGTAACTGGTGGTGATGGAAACTGTGGGGGGGTCAATGGCCGGATATTCCCGTATCGGCAACTTGGTAACACTAATGCTGCCCATTAGCATAATGAACAGGGCCACAACGATAGTGAGTACTGGGCGGCGAATGCTTAGCTCGGCGAGAGTCATAGAGTTATCAGCGCTGCGATGCTAGGTTCAGATGTTTTCAACAGCGATGTGCTGCTACCTTCGGGTTTAGCGACACCATGATCTGCGCTAACGCCTTTTTCGTTACCGGATTTTTCTTTATCAACTTTTTCTTTATCCGCTTTTTCTTTACCTGCTTTTTCTTTACCGGCGCCAGGCGCCAAGCTATCCGTTAGGGATTCCACCGCTTGTTTGGCACGCATTTGCTGTAATCCTGAGGTAATCACCTGATCACCCACTTGCAAACCGGACACTATGTGAACTTGTGTGGCGGTGCGCGAACCCGTTTCCACCGCGCGCCGTTCCGCCACGCCATCCTTGATGACAAATACATTTTTTTCATCCAGCCCCGCCACTACGGCTTCCGCCGGCACCATAAATGCGTTGGCAATTTGCTCCAAGGGAACGGATACATTGGTAAAGGCGCCGGGAAGCAAGCGGCCATCACTATTGGCGCAAACAGCACGTACCAGCAGTGTGCGCGTTGCGTTGTCGATACGGGGATCTAGCGCCGCAATGCGCGCGGCATAATTCTGTAACCCGCCCGCCACCGTAAAGGTAATTTGGGTACCGACTTTGATACGGCCTGAATATTTTTCGGGCACCGCAAAATCAATTTTCAAATCATTTAAACGCTGCAAGGTGGCAATGCGGGTATTGGCATTAACGAAGGCGCCCACGCTCACATAGCGCAAACCCACTACCCCATCGAAGGGCGCGCGAATTTCGGTTTTTTGAATTTGGGCTTGGTAGAGATCAATGAAGGACTGCTGCACATTCATCTCGCTCAGCGCGCTGTCGTAGTCGGCTTGGCTCACCATTTTCTGATTGAGTAATTGCGTATAGCGACGAAAGCGCACTTCCGCGAGTTTCTTGCTGTAGGTGTATCTATCCAGATTCGCACGCAACTCCGAATCATTGAGTTTGAGCAGCAAATCGCCCTTCTTAACAGCACCACCTTCCTTGAAGTCAATACTCATGATCTTGCCGTTAATTTCCGGCTGAAGTTCAACACCTTCATCGGCCAACACCGTGCCGGTTGCTGAAATGGTCTCCGCAAATAACGTGGGAGCCACCACAAAGGTGGTGACTTTTAAGGGCGCGGCAGGCTTACCACCGCCGGGTTTTTTGGCTGAATCTTCTTTTTTGCCGCCGTCTTTGCCACTGGCATCTTTGCCAGCAACATCCTCTTTCTTGGCAAGATCTTTGGTCTCCTCCGGCTTGCCTGCATTTTTGCGGTCACCGGAAACCGGTGATTTGGACGAATCGCCCGCCAATAGCGGTTTGACTTTGGGATAAGCCAAGCCTCCAACAACTGCGACAATTAGCAAACTCCAAACAATTTTCTTCATCATAAGTCAGCAAATACCCTAGTGAGTCGTAGCGATAGTTAACGGTGGGGTACTGGCTGGAGGACGACGATACAGGGTCGCCTGCTCATAGGCGTAGGCGTAACCAATGAGTTTAGGTTCATCCCACGCGCGACCAAGGATTTGCAAACCCACAGGCAAACCCTGCCCTAAATAGCCGCTGGGCACTGAGAGTGCTGGCCATTGCAAGGTGCTGCCCACAAAGGTAAGGCTGCTACTCAAGCCAGTAACGCCACCTTTGGGGTTGGGTTCGTCAGTCATAACTTGGGTATTGCGGTCACCGTTAACCACGGGCAACTGTGCCCAGGTTGGGAAAATCACGGCGTCAATTTTTCCGGCATCCATAGCTTTGGTGAAAGCTGCGCGATAAATAGCCTCTGCCTCCAAACCTTTGATGGTGGCGGGGTCTGATTCCGGGTCACCCGATGCGGCAACCGCGTCTAACCCCGCTTGATGTAAGGGATGGGCCAACTTGGAATCCGCAATGGCTTGGGGGGATGGATAAGGGATGCCGGGGTGATCGGCAAGGAATTTGATCATGTCGGCCTTGCGCCGCGCCGGGGTTTGCGGCGCACGCGCTAAACCTTCAATTTCGGGCACTACAAAGGTATCGACAATTTCAGCACCGGCAGCGCGTAGTTCAGTCAGGGTTTGCTCGAAGTGTTTGATGATGCGCGGGTCGGCGACTTTATCGGTAAATACCTGACGCAAGACGCCTAAGCGTGCGCCTTTGAGTGAATCGCGCTTGAGGCTGGTCACGTAGGTTTTGGGGATATGGCCTTTGCTGCGCAGAGTCGCGGCATCCTTGTTATCAACGCCCACCATAGCGTCCAGCAAGTGCGCCATATCCGTTACTGTGCGAGCCATGGGGCCTGCGGTATCACGCACGCTATTGTTGGGCTGAATACCGGTGCGGGACACCAGTCCAACCGTAGGGCGCAAACCCGCAAGCGCGTTATGAGCCGATGGCATACGCACTGAACCGCCGGTATCGGTGCCCACGCCCACCAAAGCAAAGTTAGCGGCAATGGCTGCGCCCGTGCCGCCCGAAGAGCCACCCGTTGCGAAGGCCGTGTTGTAAGGATTGCGCGTATAACCGGGCAATACAGAATTAATGTTATCGCCGCCGCCATTGGTAAATTCGGAGAGCGACGCCTTACCAATCACTATGCCGCCTGAGGCTTTAATTTTGGCTACTAAGGGTGCGTCGCTCGGCGGAAAGTAATTTTTCCAGCCTTGGAAACCGGCAGTCATCGGCATATCGGTGGCGTCGATACAATCCTTAATCAACACGGGTATTCCGTGCATTGGACCGCTCAATTTACCTGTGCGCTTTAACTTTTCGTCCAGCGCGTCGGCTTCTGCCAGGGCCTTGGGGTTGAGATTGATAATGGAATTGATGTAAGGCCCTTGTTTGTCGTAAGCCTCTACGCGTTTCAGGTATTCAGTAACCAACTGACGCGCGGTCATTTGGCCAGACAAGAATGCCGCTTGAACATCCGCAATAGTTGCCTCTTCCACCGACAAGGCACGCACCGTATTTGAGGCGACCATGAGCAGGACAAACGGAGCCAGAAAATAGCGAGACTGTGGCGCGCAGCATGCAAAGCAAGAAGAAAGTCGACGAAGGATGTTGATACACGCACTAGCCTTCACTGCGATCAGACGGTTCATAGTTGAAGTCTTTTGAGTAGGTTAAATAGGGACGTTAACTGTGAATATCGGTAAGACACAAAACGATCTGGCGCGTTAAATTACTGGCACCTACCTTTATTAGACGACGCACCATAGCTTCCCCCCACCGCACTAACGAGGGAACCTCTGAAAAATCAACCTGCTTGCCCTAGCGTTGTTAAATTCAACCTAGAAACCTCAGTTGGGCGCCAAAAAGCTGTGTCATCCATTGGTGTGATTAGTGAAAGTTATATTTGGCGGGCAACGGGGTTGGTTGTTCGCCAAATATAACTTTTGCTAGGCACTGCCCGGGGGTTGCGCAGACTTTGGTGATCCAACTGAGGTTTCTAGGTTCAAGCAAAAAATGCTCATTTACTCTGTGTAAACGCGGCAATTACTCGATTTCATTGCCGATGAATTCTACCTCCCTCATCCATGAGGTCGTCCTGCATTGCTCTACCAGCTGCATCGATGCAGGCTTTCGCTTTTTTGCTTGAATTCGCCTGACGAGTCCTGCGCCGCAAACACTTTTCAGCGGCTCGCTAGAACACATTTGAACTCATTTTTTCGGTAAAACCAGTGCTCTGGTAACTTCAACTGCGACGGGTTTTTGTTGATACAAGGGCGGCGTATAGCGCCAGGTGCGCACTGCAGCTAAAACTACCTTGGCCAGCTCAGGGTCTTCTACATTAACAACCGGAATACGCACATTCCCTTCGCGATCAATAACAAAGTTGATAGTCAGGGGGTGCGTGCCCAGTTTCGCCATCATGGCGTCAGAAAGACTGGGCATAACAGCCGATAGCCGTTGCGGTTCGCTATCAAGCTGAGCCCAAGGAATGGATTGCAGCTTGGGAATATTAGGCAAGGAAAAACTTTCGCGCGCTGCCTCACCGTGACTTACGGAAGTGACTACGCCAGAACGTTTAAAGCTGAATTGTAAAACCTCTCGGCGCGGCAGAGCGGATGCTTTCGAAGCGGGTAATTTAGAAGAGGAGGCTTGCGCTGAGGATGCCGTCGACGCTGAACTGGTCGAACTGAATCGCCAATCACTCACCGCCTGAGTCGCGGATCGGGCAAAGGCCTCATTGGTTGCCTCTAAAACCGCCGAGTCGCTAACCGCTCCCGCTGCATCGATAGTAACTGCCATAACGACCTCGCCGTCACCGGCTTTGATCCCGACCAATTCTGGTGGAAACCGCGGCATGTCATAACGAATCAAGCCGAGTGTATCGGGTTGAAAACTATCGGCGGCCTGCGCCCCTGTGGCGCAACAAAACACTAAACCAGCCAGTATTCTGTTAGCTGACGGCAAAGACTTTAGCGTAAACAAAGGACACCTCCACAGGAGTAATTGGTGGCAGATAATCAAGGCGCACCGATAACCTCACCCGACTTGGCGGGCGTGTTAACCGGTACCCGAATTGCCTGACTTGCTTGCTCAAAGCTGTAACCCAGCGCCAACAATTTGGGTTCGCTAAAGGCTGTGCCAAAAAACGAAATACCCACGGGTAAATCGTCACCGGTAAAGCCGGCGGGCACGATCAAGTCGGGGAAACCGCTAAGATTTGCGAAATTGGTGGCCGACTGGGTCGCTTCAGCGGCTCCACCCGTAGGTGCAGCCAATAACGCAGGGCGGCGCGGCGATGTGGGGTAAACGATGGCATCCAACTTATTAGCGCTGATAATGCTTTCAAGGGTAGTACGCACTAATGGCAGGCCTTGGTCATGCACCGAGGTGTAGCGATAATCGTCCAGTTTGCCGCTGGCCAGTTCGCGTTTCATGAGGTTCCAACGGCGCGGATTCGGGCCAGCGCCGTCAGCACGCAACGCATGGAAACTGTCGGCGCGAGCGATAAGCTCGGTGATATTTTTGGGGTACTGGGGTTTGGTGGTGGCAAGGTAATCGCCAATTTGCGCCGCAAATTCGGGGTAGCGAACCGCACTGTAAAACTCAGTTTTAACGTCCAACAACCATTTGGGGTAGCGCACATCCACAATGGTGGCGCCTTGGGCGCGCATGGTATTGAGCGCGGCTTCAATAACCCAATCCACCTCCTCATCTGCACCTAAGAAGTCACGTGCAATACCAATACGCGCACCTTTCAAGGCATTCTTTTTAAGGAACTGGGTGTACTCCTTGTGGAACTTACCTTTGCTTTTTTGCGTGGCGGCGTCGGCCGTATCCACACCCGTCATAAGCCCGAGGGACACAGCAATATCATAGACGCTGCGCGCCATGGGGCCGCCCGTATCAAAACTGAGCGCCAGTGGAATAATGCCATCGCGACTCAATAAACCATGAGTGGGTTTCAAACCGACAATACCATTGGATGTTGATGGCCCACGAATTGAACCACCCGTATCTGTACCAAGACCTAGAGGCGCATAATCCGCCGCAATAGCCGCTCCCGTACCGCCGGAAGAACCCGATGGCGTGCGTGTTAAATCGTGGGGATTCAAGGTTTGGCCGCCTAATGAACTCATGGCGCCACCCGAAGCAAACTCCGATAGGTTCACTTTCGCCAAAATAATCGCGCCCGCATCGCGCAGGCGCTTAACCATAAAGGCGTCGTCCGGTGGCAACGAGCCTTCAAGCATGATTGAGCCGCCAGTGGTCGGCAAATCAACGGTGTCGAAGTTATCTTTGAGCATTACCGGAATGCCGTGTAACGGCGAGCGCGGCCCCTTGGCTTTGCGCTCGGCATCCAGCGCCTTGGCAATCTCCAAAGCCTTGGGGTTCAACGTGATCACCGCATTAATTTTGGGCCCTTGTTTGTCATAGGCCTCAATGCGTGCAAGGTACATTGCCACCAGCTGCTCGGACGTGAGGCTGCCGCCTATAAACGCCGCATTGATATCTGCAATCGTCGCCGATGCCAGCGGAATTGGCGCCGCCCAAGCCGCCGACCAGGAAGTGCCCCCGAGGCAAGCGGCCAACACCAAACGCGATGCGAAAGATTTGATCGCACGTACCTTCATCGAAGGAGCAACCATCCCCCCTGAAACCAAAAGCTTCACCTGCAACATAGACCACCCGAAATCCGATAATAAAAAACTCTGATTGAACTGGTGATAAAGACGGGGCGAGTCTGGGCTTACCCTACCGCGAGGGAATTGGGTTTAGCGGGAATAAGTGGCCAATAGACTTTAGGGCAAGGAACACTTAAGTGTTTCAATTTTTGGAATGGTAGGGGATACACATGATCCAAGCGTCTATAGAGTTGGTAGTCCTCATGCGTGATGTAATTTCGTTGCCCTTGCTGTCCCTATACTCTGCCAGGGCAACGCTTTTTTTTTTTGAAATCATGCAGACTGATAAAAGCACACCAAGTTTCTCTTTCGAAAGCTCATTAAAACGAGCACACTTCAAAGCTCTTTTCTCAAAAAATGCGCAAACTAGCAGAGTTAAAGCTGTTCCCATATGAATAGAAATCACCAACCAACCATTACTTTTAATTAAAAAGTGTTGCCAAAGATTTTCAATCAGGACGAAATAGACAAGCTGAATGCCCGCCTTTGCGAATTAACCTAGAAACCTCAGTTGGGCGCCAAAAAGCTGTGTAATCCATTGGTGTGATTAGTGAAACTTAAAAATCACGGGCACCCTGGCTGGTTGTTCGTGATTTTTAAGTTTTGCTAGCGCTGCCCGGGGGTTGCGCAGACTTTGGTGATCCAACTGAGGCTTCTAGGTTTAAGCGAAATCATGGGGCTCAATCATAATTAATAAAAAGCCACTAAAACCTGTGGCCTAATGGTATTTTTACTTAGTTTAGAAATATTCTAAAACCAATAGAAATGTATATTTGGATTTATACGTTAAACAAGAAATGCATCACATCGCCATCTTTAACGATGTAGTCTTTACCTTCCTTACGCGCCTTGCCAGCGGTTTTAGCACCCTGCTCACCTTTGAACTGCACAAAATCTTCATAGGCGATAGTTTCGGCACGGATAAAACCGCGTTCAAAATCGGTATGGATAACGCCCGCGGCTTGGGGTGCCGTGGCTCCAACGGGAACCGTCCAAGCGCGTACTTCTTTTACGCCCGCGGTGAAATAGGTTTGCAAACCAAGCAATTGGTAGCCGGCGCGGATTAAACGATCCAAACCGGGTTCTTCCATGCCCATTTCCGACAGAAAATCGGCCTTTTCATCAGCTTCCAATTCGGCAATTTCGCTTTCCAGCTTGTTGCAGATAGGCACCACTACGGCGCCTTCTTCCGCCGCTATGGCGCGCACACAATCAAGGTGGGGATTATTCTCAAACCCGTCTTCGTGCACATTGGCAATATACATGGTGGGCTTGAGGGTCATGAAATTCAGGGTTTGCAGTAAGGCGGTGTCCTCTTTATCGAGCTTGAACGAACGCAGCGGCTTGGCCAAATTGAGATGCGGCATCACTTTTTCGAGCAGCTCTTTCATGCGCAAGGCGTTTTTGTCATTGCCTTTGGCAGCTTTGGCATTACGCAGCAGGGCTTTTTCCGCGGCGTCTAAGTCGGCCAGCGCCAACTCGGTGTTAATCACTTCAATATCGGAAGCCGGGTCTACGCCGCCCGCGACGTGAATCACGTTGTCGTCATCAAAACAGCGCACCACGTGAGCAATGGCGTCGGTCTCCCGAATATTCGCCAAAAATTGGTTGCCCAGCCCTTCACCTTTGGAGGCTCCGGCAACTAGCCCCGCAATATCCACAAACTCCATAGTCGTTGGGACTATGCGCTCGGGCTTAACAATGGCGGCAATGGCGTCTTGACGCGGGTCCGGCACCGCAACTATGCCCGAATTGGGCTCAATGGTGCAGAAGGGGAAGTTTTCTGCGCCGATACCTGCTTGAGTCAAGGCGTTAAAAAGAGTGGATTTACCGACGTTGGGTAGGCCGACGATGCCGCATTTAAAACCCATAAAATACCTGCTTATGCTGCTGTGTGAAGGTTGCGCGCCGCACGATCCCACTGCGCTTGGCAGAGGTCGTCGATAACGTTGAGGGACGCGGCTATGGCGTCGTCGATAAGTTGTGCTTCTGCGACCGGTGGTCGCTTGAGTACGTAATCGGCTACCCGTTTAGCGTCCCCAGGGTGGCCGATACCCAAACGTAAACGGGCAAAATTGTTGTTATTGCCAAGGCTGGCGATGATGTCGCGCAGACCATTGTGCCCACCGTGCCCGCCGCCTTGCTTAAGCCGCGCGATGCCCGGGGCTAGGTCCAGTTCGTCGTGCACTACTAACATAGCCTCGGCGGGAATTTTGTAGAAGTTCGCCATGGCAGCAACCGCTTGGCCGCTGCGATTCATGTAGGTAGTGGGAATTAACAGGCGAATTTCGCTGCTGCCACTAAAAATACGGCCGGTTAAACCAAAAAATTTGGGGGTGTTGCTGAAGGCCTGCTGGTGCTGTGTTGCCAACTGCTCAAGCAAGTCCGCCCCGGCGTTATGCCGGCTGCGGTGGTAGTCGGGGCCGGGATTGCCCAAGCCCACAATAAGCTGCACAGGACTTGCCACTAGCCGTAACGCCTTACCGGTAGGTCAAAGGTTAAGCGGTTCACAGCCACTCCTGTTGGGGCGAGATTATTCGCCGCGTGGTTTGTGGATTGCCGCAACAGGCAGGTCGTGATCAGCGCCGTGGGCGAGGGCCACAGACTCAACACCGGCTGGCAATTTGAGGTCGGAGATATGGATAATCTCGCCCACTTCTACGTCCGCAAAATCCACTTCAATGTACTCGGGGAGGTCGGCAGGCAAACAGCTGACTTCTAGCTGGGTCATGCTGTGCGACACAATACCACCGCCAGTTTTAACGCCTTTTGAACTCTCTTCGTTAATGAAGTGCAAAGGTACATTCACGTGGATTTTTTTGGTGGCCGACACGCGCAGGAAGTCAGCGTGCAAAACCACTGGGCGAGCAGGGTGACGCTGCAGGTCTTTCAAAATAACCAGCTCAGACGCGCCATCTATTTGCAGGGTGATAATGTGCGAATAAAAGGCCTCGCTCTCAAGGTGTTTTAGCAGGTCTTTGTGTGGCACGGTGATGTTGGCTGGAGCTTTGTCGCCGCCATAAACAATAGCGGGCACTAAAGCCTCAAGACGACGTAGGCGGCGGCTCGCACCTTTCCCTTGTACATCACGTGCTTGGGCAATCAGGGTAAAATTTTCTTTGGACATGGTAAGTTCTCAGTGTTAACACAGGGCTCCGCGACCAGAAGCGCTGTGGGTTTCATGATGCCGCTGCTGCGGCGTTGGTGGCGCCAAGCAACGGCGCCGGTCTAGTAAGGCCTGCTGCGTGTTAGCGAAACATGGCGCTTAAAGATTCTTCGTTACTACTGCGGCGCATCGCTTCGGCCAGCATGCCCGCTAAACTTAATTGGCGAATACGTGAGGCCAGCTTCACATCGTTACTCAGTGGAATAGAGTCCGTGACGACTAACTCATCGAGGTGTGAAGCCTGCAGGCGCTCCAAGGCCGGACCGGACAGTACGGCGTGAGTACAGTAAGCCACCACTTTTTTGGCGCCGCGCTCTTTTAGCGCTTTAGCGGCATTACACAAGGTGCCTGCGGTGTCCACCATATCATCCACCAGCAAACAGGTGCGGCCATCCACTTCGCCGATCAAATTCATCACTTCCGCCACATTGGCGGCAGGGCGGCGCTTATCGATAATCGCCAAGTCAATGTTCAATTGTTTGGCCACAGCACGGGCGCGCACTACGCCGCCAATGTCGGGGGAGACCACAATTAAGTCTTCAAAGTCCTGCATTTCAATATCGGCGAGTAGCACGGGTGAACCGTACACATTGTCCACCGGCACATCAAAAAAACCTTGGATTTGTTCGGAGTGCAAGTCCACCGTTAACAGCCGATCAACGCCCGCCGTGGTCATCATGTCGGCGACCACTTTGGCGCTGATGGGCACGCGGGCGGAACGCACACGGCGGTCTTGCCTGGCATAACCAAAATACGGCAGTACTGCCGTTATACGGCCAGCCGAGGCGCGGCGCAAAGCATCCACCATGAATAGCAATTCCATGATGTTGTCGTTGGT
This sequence comes from Thalassocella blandensis, assembly GCA_945882995.1. Lineage (GTDB taxonomy): Bacteria > Pseudomonadota > Gammaproteobacteria > Pseudomonadales > Cellvibrionaceae > CAMCXE01. Next base: position 24,122 of record CAMCXE010000035.1, read on the forward strand.
GGGGGCGCAGGTGGATTGCAAAACGAAGACGTCGCGACCGCGTACGTTATCATTAATTTCGATGGAGATTTCACCATCGGAAAAGTGGGAAATTGTGGCATCACCTAGCGGGATGCCCAAACGCGCGACGATCTTAACTGCGAGTTCAGGATTCGAGTTGCCGCTGAACACCATTAAATCTGCCATATCACCACCTCGTTAAGTCTGAGCAACACATGTGTTAGTGGGAGGCGATTTTTGCAGCTGAACGCAACTGAAGAATTGGCTGGGGTGGCTGGATTCGAACCAACGAATGGCAGGATCAAAACCTGCTGCCTTACCACTTGGCGACACCCCAG
>CAMCXE010000036.1 GCA_945882995.1 Thalassocella blandensis
ATCGCGAAATCTATCGCCAAACAGCGAAAATCAGCCGGCAGCTAATTCGGTTCTTAAAGGAGTGTTATATGAAAAATGCCTCACAGAGGCTTTACGAGCGCGAGCTGAGGCCATTGTTTGCGAAATGGTTGTGATTTGGCCGGACACCGTTGCACTTATATGTTCGTTGCGGCGTGGCTTGTGGCTGTCCCACTCTTTGTGAGATGCCAAAAGCAGAGCACGACCGCAAGACCAATTAATTAAAAAGCCCACATAGAACAAAGGGAGGGGAGATGAAAAAAACCACGCGGATTTTCATATTGATGCTTGCATCAGCATGTTCGTTGAATGCATATTCGTTTCAAAAAGGTGGTTCTGGAACAGATAAAAACGATATATTCGATATTGGCAGCGCAAAAAGCAGCTGCATAAATATCAATGAAATCCACGTACACGATAAAACAATTTACACCGACTGCAAGGTTGCTGAATTTGGCACATTCGGGGCATTTAATAACAAAATATATTACGACGCCCTATATTGTTTGTTGCCGCATTACGAGGGGGTGGCAGATAGAAAATGCGATTCAGGCCCACCAGAATCCAACACAGCTAGAGCCATAGCCATTTTCACGTGCGCGGCCAACGCTAAGCAGGTCACATTAATGCTGAGCGATACCGCCGACCCTGACGAAGGGAGTAATTCGTACAAAAAACCTGAGTTAATCACCAATCAGTTTGGGGAATTATTGTATGTCCCCATCAAAGTCGACGGTACGGGAAGTTTTAACGTAAGCAAATACCTACAATTGAACAAAAAAACAAACGCATGGACAACGCTAGACGCCGATTCATGGGTTCAAAAGCTGGCACTCCCCAAAGGACGCTTTATAAACAAAGGCGTGTGGCCCGACTTAAAAACCATGAGCGCAAAAATATATTTATATAAAGACAGCGACGCAAATTGCTGCCCAACGGGCGGTACTCTGCATGCTAAGCTAACCATTAAGCATGGCAAAATAGCCGCTGAATCAGTGGTATTTAATGCGTCTGAGGTACCGAATTAATAGGAAAAGCGCCGCTGAGCGTCACGCCGGCAAAAAAAGTCGAAGCTCATCATGTCCAAAGGGCCAGTTTAATTCCGCAAGGGTTGCGCAATTTTGCAAAACGGGAATACGCACCCCGTAAAGCTCCACCAACAATATATCCTCGGCGATGTCTTGTAATATCACTTCGATATTGCCAGCCGCCACCCAAGGTAATAATTCGGCCTCCGCCAATTCGCACAGGTGGCAACCCAGCGTAAAATAGAGTGTAAATTCTGGCATGGGGCTTATACCTTAGTGAAATTTGGCCACGGGTTTGCACGAATACATGACGGTTAGATGCGGCCTCGAATGTGGGCGCTGATGATAAAAAATTAGGAGTGCATTTGCCTAGGCGCGTAGCGAAAAATGCACCATAAATTTCCCGGCGCATTGCCTGCCTACCACTAATAGCTTAGAAACCACAGTTAGGTGCCAAAAATCTGTGTGGCCGATTGGTATGATTAGTGAAAATTAACGCAACTATTCAGCACACTCTTCATTTTCTTACGTCATCCCCGCGTAGGCGGGGATCCAGATGGCAACCGCTCTGAAGCGATTATCCTAGAAACCTCAGTTGGGCGCCAAAAAGCTGTGTAATCCATTGGTGTGATTAGTGGAAGTTAAAAATCACGGGCAACCTAGTTGGCTGTTCGTGATTTTTAACTTTTGCTAGGCGCTGCCCGGGGGTTGCGCAGACGTTGGTGATCCAACTGAGGTTTCTAGGTTCAAGACTTATTGCAAGGTCGCGCGGGTATATTCGCTATAAACACCATCACTATCAATAGTGGCGAGTTGAAATTCATAGTCCCCAATCAGGTTCGTGAAATCATAATACGTGGTGCCGGCCTGCAGCGTGGGTAGCGTTGTGTAAACGTATTCAGACGCGAGCCTATAGCGCACAGAATAACCGGCTATTTCCCCGGAGCTCAGTGGATCGCCATTGGCCCGCTGGGTAGGCTCAGCCCATTGCAGCCTAACCTTGCCGCCCGCCACATAGGTTTTCCCAACCAAACTCTGTGGAGCAGATTCGTTGCCCGCTAGGTCCACGGCCGTAACGGCGTAGTCGTAGGTCGTATCTGGAGCAAGCTCAGTGTCAACAAAACTCAGTACTGAGCGGTTAACAACGCCCACCAGAACGTTGTTGCGCAATATTTTGTACTGAGTGACGCCAAGATTGTCGGACGCAGCGCCCCAATGGAGGGTGAGCTGTCTAGCCAAGACGTCGGAGACATAGAGCTCTGCGGGCGCTGTAGGCGCCACAGTGTCCGCCGAGATTCCGTTGCCGGTGTTGACGACCAAGCCGATCGGCATAGAGAGATTGTCGGAGATATCAATGGCCTGCAGTGCGTAGGTATAACTCGTATTTGGCGCCACGGCGGTGTCGCTGTAGCTGTAAGCGTCGCTGTTTAACTCGGTTAGCGTATAGCCATTGCGCAACAGCCGATATTTGGCGATACCCACATTATCCGTAGCCGCTGTCCACTTAAGCATCAGGTGCGTGCTGAAAACGTCGCCCGCAAAAAAGTTAGCCGGTGCCTGGGGCTTTGTAGTGTCGATCACTACGGGAGCAAGGCCAACTGGGTCACTGGAGATAACCACGATGCCCGACACGATTGCCTGGCCTTCAGTGGCCGAAAACCGCAGTGTTAAGTTGCCATCGGTCACGTCGATGTGTGAAACCATTTGATAGAGGCCTGCATTAGCACCCACTCTGGCAAATATGTCCAAATTTTCGAGAACCGGTCGCCCCTCGGCCTCAACAGTAATTTTACGCTTACCGGCACTTGCCCATTGAAATTCATTGAACTGAAGCACCACATCATAGGTGCCATTTTTAACGGGTACAGAATAAGCGAAAGCCCCTACACGGCTGGTTTGGTAAATGGTATCCGCAACAGTTGCAGCGACAAATGCCGCCGCAGTGTAGACGCTGCCACCGGTAAAATACTGGTCCGAGGCGTAAGTAATGCCTCCGCCGGTCACTTTTTGCGGCCCCCCGGCGTTTACCGCGAACACTACGCCATTGCGATTGGGGGAGTACGCGGCTCCAGAACTGGAAGAACTGCTCGATCCTGATGGCCGGCTCGACTGGGTCGCATCGGGCGGTATAGCCGCTCCAGGGCCCGATGGCGAGCCACTTTCGGTGCCCGCCCCCCCGCAGGCCGAAAGGACTAGGGTAACTATCAGCGCTACACTCAATTTAAAAACATTAAATTGACCAGATCTATTCACTAGCGAACCCTAAGTTATTTAATCGAAATAGGCCTATAAAAAATGCCAAAGGTTGAGGTTTATGTTTAGCACAGCCTAACCATTCGGCTTAACGTAACCAATGGTTTTGCGCCACAAACTCTACATTCCTCACAAAAACGAGACCCACATCGCAGATATTGATCGAACTTCGTCACGTCAATCATGTATTCACATCTATATTACAGGCTGAAGACAATTACGAAATAGCCGAATAACTAAAGGCTTTTTTATGCGACCGGATGATGCTGATATGGTGAAATTGACCCTTAACAATTAAACCTAGAAACCTACGTAGCGCGAAAAAAAGCAGCGGAATAACTGGGTGTGATGACTGAAAGTTAAGGGCTATTTAGCTTACGAAGGGGCGCGCAGACGCTGGTGAGGCAGCTGAGGCTTATTGCTTAAAAGCACCTCCGGAAATTCACCTTTCGCGCGCTCGCTGCGTTATTTTCGTGCTCAGACGTTCATTTATACTATACCGCATAAACTCCCTCTCTCCGCGCGAAAATGCCTTGCGATCGTCACGAAAATTAAATTTCAGGAGATGCCCTTAAATGTTCAACTGAGATTTCCAGATTAGGAAAGCGAATAAAAATAAATAAAAATCGCGACCAATTTGCGGCTGCCAGTCAGAATTTTACAGCGCCCAACACGTATCCGCTGAAAAATTAGCGCTGATCATGGGCGCTTTGCGCCCTGCACAACATAAGGCGTCGCCAAATTTTTAGCAATTAATTGCTCTTTTAATTGTTGTATGTCGGCACTTTGCACAAAGGGCCCGACTAAAACGCGAAATAGCGTTTTGCCAGGTACAGGCATTAACACCACAGGGTAGGAAGTGAACTCACGCAAGGATTTTTGCAGGCCTTCGGCGGCGGCTTGGCTGCCAAATGACCCCACTTGCAGGTAACTTGGCGTGAGGCTATCGGGATTTTGCTTGGGGGGGAGTGCTGCACTCGTCGTCGCGGTTTTTAATTCCATGTTTTTCGCTTCCGGAACTTTTGCCATTGCCGCTGCTACTGGAGCGGAGCTTACCACTTTAGGCGCCACCGCATTGCGCGTGGCTACCAAGGGTCTGAACTTGGCTACTGGGGGAAAGGGTGCATCCCCCACATTCAACACGTCGACTTGTACCCGAGCCGTACCCATTGCGTGAAACCCCAATTTTTTAGCAGCTGTGTAGGTTAGGTCAATTACCCTGTCGTCATGGAAAGGACCACGATCGTTAACTCGCAAAATCACCGCCTTTTTATTATCTAAATTGGTGACACGCACATAGCAGGGTATGGGTAACGTCTTATGAGCGGCGGTCATGGCGAACATGTTGTAAATTTCACCATTCGAGGTGCGTTCGCCGTGAAATTTTTTGCCATACCATGAGGCATAACCGGTTTGACTAAACCCGCGCGTGTCGAACTGAATAGCATAGGATTTACCCAGTACAGTATAAGGTGACATATTACCCGCAATAGTCCGGGGTTCACTTTTTGGTGCGGCATCGGGGATTTTACTCACATCAATGTCCGTATCCGGCCCCTGATCTTGCAGTAATGAATAGCGCCGCTTTTTAGTGGATGTGCCCTCCTCCGCCTGCTGCTTTGCGGCTATAAGCTGTGGCTTATGTGTGCTGCAGGCGAAAATACAACTACTCAGGATGGTAACAATTAGGCATTGTTGTAGGCGCATTTTCACTCTCTACTGTTTTGCTTTAGGCGCCATGCGAGCGGCTTCTATGGCCTCCCCCAATTGCCAAGCGGCCAAGGCATACATTTGGCTGCGGTTGTAACGCGTAATCACGTAAAAATTAGTAAACCCCAACCAATAGTCTGTACCGGTTTCAGCTGCGTAGCTTAAGGCCTCTACGGGAAGATTAGCCGGATAGGTATTATGTAGCGGCACAAAACCTTTATTGCGCATGTCCGCCAAACTCACCGTTGGCTTGGCCTTGGTGTTTAGGGCTTGCGCATCGAAACCCGGCAGCGCACGTGCAGGGGTAACCACTGCCGCGCCTTTTTGCCAGCCATTACCTTTAAAATAATTGGCCACACTGCCAATGGCGTCACGCTTATTTTGCCAAATATCTTCGACGCCATCGTCATCAAAATCCACTGCAAAATTCTGTACGCTACTCGGCATAAATTGTCCAAAGCCCATAGCGCCGGCATAGGACCCCATAAGCGATAATGGATTCTGTTTCTGGCTGCGCGTTAATACTAAAAATGCTTCCAATTCTTGGGTAAAAAACGGGGCGCGGGGCGGGTAATCGAAGGCCAAGGTGCTCAAAGCATCTATCACCCTGTGGCTGCCCATTTGGCGGCCAAACCGTGTTTCCACCCCGATAATCGCCACAATCATTTTTGCCGGCACGCCAAAGCGCTGTTCGGCTTCCCGTAAAGCGGCGGCATTTTCACTCCAAAAAGTCACGCCTTGTTCTATGCGGTCTGCCCCCAAAAATATTTTACGATATTCAAACCAGGGTTTAGATTTTTCAGCGGGCCGGGCAATAGCCTCCAAAATAGCTGGCTTTTTTTCGGCCGCCCGCAGCAACGCGGCAACCTCTTGGCGTTTAAAATTATGCTCTTTTACCATTTTATCCATAAAGGCCTGCGCCAATGGGTGCGTCGCATAATCCGCTCGCGCCAAGTCGCTCGCGAAGGTACATAATGACAATGAAACCGCAAAAACCAAACGTTGGAATGCCATAATTTTATATCTCGTAAAAATATTCTGTTGTCACACTATTGTTTAACAGGCCCTAAAAAGGGAGCCGCCAGAAATTGGCAAAGCCATGTATCAACCACCTATTAAGGTGCGCCGGCCACTCGATCACTCGCAATAGCCATTAAAAAACCAAACCCTACCATAAGTGTCAGGAGCGAAGTGCCGCCCAAGCTTACCATCGGTAGCGGAACCCCAACTACTGGCAATAAGCCCGCCACCATGCCCATGTTGACAAACACATAAATAAAGAATGTTAGCGCAATACTACCGGCTAAAATCCGATTAAATGTGGTTCTAGCCTGCCAAGCAATAATGGCCCCGCGCACAATTAAAAAACCGTAACAGGCGAGCAGCGCCAAAACGCCTTTTAGCCCAAATTCTTCGGCCAGTACTGCAATAATAAAATCCGTGTGGCTTTCGGGCAAAAAATCCAATTGCGATTGGGTCCCCTTCATCCAGCCTTTCCCTTCTATACCGCCCGAGCCAATAGCCGTTTTAGACTGCGTTATATTCCAACCCGCACCCCATTTATCGGCCTCTGGATCGAGCAAAGTGAGAATGCGCTGCTTTTGATAATCATGCATCACGTAATTCCACATAGGCCAAGCGGCGGCGCTAACCAATAGCAGCGTTACCACTATATAGCGCCAACGCAAGCCCGCCAAAAATAGCCCTATAAGCCCAGAAACCGCAACTAGTATTGCAGTGCCTAAATCAGGTTGCTTGGCGATAAGTGCGGCGGGCAACAAAATAAGCAGCATGCAAACCAGCACCTGTAGAAATCGCGGCGGCAAATGGCGTACGGAAAAAAAAGCGGCCACGGTTAAAGGTACGGCAATTTTTAAAATTTCAGAGGGTTGAAACCGCGTAAAACCCAAACTTAGCCAGCGCTGCGCGCCTTTTGCACCAACCCCCACCAACAGCGTTAGTACTAATAGAACCACACCCATACCATACAGCCAAAATGCCCAGCGCTCTAAAAACGCAGGACGAATTTGCGCCACGCCCACCATCACCGTGTAGGCCAATCCAAAAAAAATCAGCTGTCGCTCAACCAGGTTCGTATTGTGGCCCGAGGCGCTGTATAACACGGTGAGCCCAAACCCACTCAAGCAAATTAGGCCCAGTAATAACCAGGGGTCCAACCGCATAACGGCCAGCCAATGCGCGCCGCGTTTAGCGTTTTCGGGCCCATCGGGCATGCGGCGCACAAAATCAGGAGCCGGGCCCCTCATGGCGTTACCTCTTTAGATGTGTTGGCACTCGGTGCGAGTGTAGGGGGACTGGCAGACTTTTTGGCTTGCAGCGCAAACCAGGTATCAAATACTTGGCGGGCCACTGGAGCGGCCATACTTGAACCGTGCTCTCCGTTTTCGACGATAACCACAAGCGCCAACTGAGGATGGTCGGCGGGAGCAAATGCCACAAACAACGCGTGGTCACGGTTTAATGCACTCACTTTATTGCGGTCGTATTTTTCATTTTGCTTAATACCTACCACTTGAGCGGTTCCTGTTTTTGCCGCGATCAAATAATGTAGACCCGCATTTATTCCCTTGGCGGTGCCACGCGCCGAATGCACCACATCGGTCATCGCACCAAACACGACATCCCAGTTTTGGGGTTTTGCCACGTATTGATTGAGTATTTTAGAGGCCACAGGTTGATCGCCAATGGCCTCCACCAGCAAAGGTTTCATACGTTTGCCACGATTTGCCAAGGTCGCCACCATAACCGCTAACTGCACAGGCGTGGCCTGCACAAAACCTTGACCAATGCTGGTGTTCAGGCTGTCTCCGGGAAACCAGGGCAACTTCTTTTTCATTTTTTTCCAGGCTTGCGAAGGCCAGTTGCCACTGCGCTCGTTGGGTATGTCTAAGCCGGATTTTTCGCCGAGACCAAATGCCGCGCCCACCGGATTCATCAGATTAATTCCCATGTGCGCGGCCAGGCTATAAAAAAAAGTATCGCAGGATTCCACTATCGCTTGATGCAAATCCACGCTGCCGCCGTGGCCGCCTCTTTTCCAGTCGCGATATTGACGGCTATCGTTGGGCAAGGTAAAAAATCCTGGATCGGTAACACGAGTCGCCGTGGTAATTACGCCCGTCTCTAACCCCCCCAAACCTAACATGGGTTTAAGCGTAGAGCCCGGCGGGTAAAGCCCTTGCACACTGCGGTTATACAATGGCATTTCCGGCGAGGTATTTAGCGCATTAAATTCTTGAAAGCTAATGCCGGTGACAAATAAATTAGGGTCATAACTGGGCGTGCTCACCATAGCCACCACACCGCCCGTGGCTACTTCAATGGCCACTACAGAGCCGCGATTAGCACCCAACGCAGCGGTAGCCACTTTTTGGAGCTCCAGTTCCAAATACAAATGTAAATCTTTACCGGAAATAGGCGGTTCGGAATCCAGCACGCGCAGGACTCGCCCGTGTGCATTGGTTTCCACGTGGCGTGCGCCCACCTCACCCAATAAAACATCCTCGTAGGATTTTTCAAGGCCAACTTTACCGATGCTCACCGAGCCGGCGTAACGGCGAATTTTTTCCTCATCAAAACTGGCTAAGTCATTCATGCTAATACGACTGACATAACCTAAAGAATGCGCGAATAATTCGCCGTAAGGGTAATTGCGCACAAACTGCGCTTCTACCGCCACTCCATCTAACCGATATTCATTTACGGCTATGGCTGCAATTTCCGCCTCGGTGAGGCGAAACCGCAAGGGGATTGGCTCATAGGGACGGCGCGGTTGACGCAAGGCTTTGCGATATTCCTCAATTTCGAGATCGCTAATGGGAATCAGGGTTTGCAGAAAACTCAGCGTGGCCTCAAGGTCGGCGATGCGCTCCTTCACCAATGTCAGCATAAAACTGGGGCGATTTTCTGCAATTAACACACCGCTGCGGTCGTAAATAAGCCCACGCGTGGGGGGCACTGGCTGAATTTGTATGCGGTTTTGTTCGGCTTTTGTTAAAAAATCGTCGTAATGCACCACTTGTAAATCGTAGTAGCGATAAATGATTACCCCCACCAATAGCAAGCAACACAAACCTGCCGCTAATAGGCGCCCACCAAAAATTCTCGCTTCATCAAGATGATCTTTAAAATGATGCGACTTGGGTCGAGGGATATTGGGAATTAAAGGCATAAGGTTGTTTATGCCCCGCCAACAAAAAAGGGCACAACGCCATTTACCCAATAGCGCAACGCGCTATTTATGGTAAGGGTGATTTTGTAAAATGGTCCAGGCACGATAAAGCTGCTCAATAAAAACAATGCGTACCAAGGGGTGAGGCAAGGTAAGCGGGGAAAGTGACCAAAGCGCGTTGGCGCGCTGCACGCAGGCGTCAGCAAGTCCGTCCGGCCCGCCCACAATAAACGTCACATCCAGACCACGCATCCGCCAATCCTCCAGATTTTCAGACAGCTCTGGCGTGGACCAAGCTTTGCCCAATACCTCCAGTGCCACCACAAAATGGTCGCTGGGAATGGCCGCCAGAATGGCTTGAGCTTCGGCTTTTTTTGCGGTTTCAATGCCGCCCTGTTTCGGCCTATAGCCCAATTCAATTTCCACTAATTTGGGTGTTAAATCTTTTGGCAGGCGCTTGGCGTATTCGGCATAACCTTCTTGTACCCAGCTGGGCATTTTGCCGCCCACCGCCAACAGTTGCACACGCATACTCTGGCTACACAGGGTCGATTTTGCGGTTGGCGGGCACTTTAGACCAGAGTTTTTCCAAGTCGTAAAATTCACGAGCACTGGAGGACATCACATGCACCACGGAATCGCCGAAGTCCACCAACACCCACTCGCCATCCTGCTCGCCTTCGGACCCTATGGGGCGAAAGCCCTTGGCTTTAGCTTCTTCAATCACATTGCTGGCGAGGGATTTTACGTGCCGCGTGGAAGTGCCCGTGACAATAATGAGCGTATCCATAATATCGCTCAGCTTGGAAACATCGAGGGTCACGATGTTTTGGCCTTTTAAATTTTCTAACGCTGTAATTAGCGCTTCATTCATAGTTTCTGTAGTCATGTTTGAGGTCAATTTGAAGTTGAATATAAGCCGTGTCGCTGGATGTAAGCATCCACCGATGAAGGCACTAAGCCTAGCGGGCGAATGCCCCGCTGTAATTGTTCACGAATCTGTGTCGAGCCTATGGCTAAGAGTGTGGTGTTCAGCATCACCACACCACCCGCTGCACTAGCTCTGATACTGTCTGGTCCAGCGATCCTCGTCTGACTCCAGATTTGCTGCTCAGGATTGGTCACACCTTGGTGATCCGGCCGCCCAACCACGGCCAAGTGTGCGTAGTTTGTGAGTTCCTGCCAACGCTGCCAAGTGTTTAATTGCAGCCAGCTGTCCATACCCATTACCCAGACCAGCGCCACCTGCGGCCCCCACTGCTCACGGCAGGCTATCAAGGTGTCAATCGTGTAGGAAACTTGCCCACGTTCCACCTCTTGAGTATCCACGGCAAAAACGCTAGCGCCACAGGCCGCGTTCAGTTCGTCAGTGACCAAATGCAACATGGCGACGCGGTGTACCACGGGGGTGGCTGGCGCCGACTTATGCGGTGGAATATAGCAGGGCAACAAGTGCACAGCCTGGGCGCGAAGTTGGTGTTGCACCTCCCACAGTAACGCCATATGGCCATTGTGTACGGGGTCAAAAGTGCCACCGTACAGCAGCACCACTTGTCGCTGAGTTATGGTCACTGCCGAATGTGCCCATCGCCCAACACTACCCACTTCTGCGAGGTTAATCCCTCAAGGCCCACTGGCCCACGGGCGTGAATTTTGTCTGTGGAGATGCCAATTTCCGCCCCCAATCCATATTCAAAACCGTCCGCAAAACGCGTGGAGGCGTTGACCATAACACTGGCTGAATCCACTTCCCGCAAAAAACGGCGCGCGAGGCTGTAATCCTCGGTGACAATTGCGTCGGTATGAGCGGAGGAATAGGTATTAATGTGAGCAATGGCCTCATCAATGCCGGCCACCACTTTAATGGACAATACAGGAGCCAAGTATTCTGTAGACCAATCCTCCTCAGTGGCAAGATGAACACTGGGCAGAAAAGCCTGAGTGGCTTGGCAACCCCGTAATTCAACACCTTTTTGCGCATAGGCGTCGGCGAGGCGTGGCAACACAGCCTCCGCTACGGTCTGCGCCACCAATAATGTTTCCATAGCATTGCATACACCGTAGCGATGGGTTTTAGCGTTCAGTGCAATAGCGAAGGCCTTTTCAAGATCGGCTTTAGCATCAATATAGACGTGGCAAATCCCATCCAAATGCTTGATAACGGGCACTCGGGCCTCGCGGCTGATGCGCTCAATTAACGAGCGCCCACCCCGCGGCACAATCACATCCACATAGTCAGGCATAGTAATGAGAGCCCCCACCGCGGCGCGGTCGGTGGTGTCAACTACTTGCACGGCTGCCGCCGGTAAACCCACAGCGTTCAAACCCTGCGCAATACAAGCCGCAATGGCGCGATTGGAATCAATGGCTTCACTGCCACCGCGCAAAATGGCCGCATTACCGGATTTTAAACACAGGCTTGCGGCATCAATAGTCACGTTGGGGCGCGATTCGTAAATGATTCCAATTACACCTAGGGGCACGCGCATTTTGCCAACCTGAATGCCGGAGGGGCGAAAATTGAGATCCGTGATAGCGCCAATGGGATCAGCCAAACTGGCCACCTGACGCAAACCCTCTATCATGCTGCTGATGCCCTTGTCATTGAGCTCAAGGCGGTCAAGCAGTGCAGCCTCCAACCCATTATCCCGGCCACGGGCGAGGTCTTGCTCGTTGGCAGCGATAAGCGCTGGACGGGCCGCTTCAAGGGCCGAGGCAATGGCCATGAGTGCCGCATTTTTGGTGTGAGTGTCCGCGGCGGCCAAAACACGCGACGCAGCGCGAGCGGCTTGGCCTAGGCCGGTCATGTATTCCTGAATCGTCATAGTTCAGTCTGCCTGAAAGTTGCAAAAGGCGGGGATTATACCAGCCAAATGCCCTGTAAAAACCGACGAGCACTGGGAAAAATCACCGATTTTCCATCAGTGATTCATCGCGCTCGACTATTGAACCTAGAAGCTCTGTAAAAAAGTCTCCGCCAAGCGACTTTCAAAATTCATCGGCAGTGCATAACCTCGAGCCTTTTCAAAGTGGGCTTTAGCCTCGCTCAAGCGATTATGTAATACATAGGAATAACCCACATAAAACTCATAATCGGCGGATTCACACACGTTCGTAGCGGCACTCTTAAATTCCATTTCCGTGCTGGCACCGCGCCAATATTTGGCTAAGGCTTGATCCCATGGAGAGTAAAAAACCGCTTTTTTGTCGGTTCGCCACAAGTCGTCGATGCCAACCTTATCATTGGCTAATTCACCCTGAATAATGGCCGCCATCATCAAATCTAAAACGCCTGGCTGTTTTAAGCTTTGCACGTAACTAGGAAAGGCGGCCGCCGCATCTTGCCATCGGCGTTGCAACATAAGATATTCAACATAACCGCGACCGGTTGAGAGAGCCGCTTGTTGAAATAACTCTGCTGCACGCTGGGGTTGCCCCTGATAGGCATTAAATATGGCTAAAGTGCTGCGCTGCTGCGCTAACTGCGGGCCATTCGCCAGTTGCGTTGGATTCATCTGCGCCATCCAAATATCACCCTCCCGCAAACTCAACGGCGCCAAGCCTAAATGGGCATAATTTATCATTAAGCCAAAATGCACATCGTTGCCTTGCGGCTTGCGCGCCATAGCCTGCTTGAGGAATTGCACGGATGTTTTGATATCGTCGAGATGCTCGTAAACACAATCCCCATGACCCGCTCGACTGCGATAGGATTCGCCCAAGGCAATTAATACATCGGGATTTTCAGGCTCAAAACGCAATGCCTGATGCAGACTCGCAAACCCTAAATCCGGCGCATTCTGCTCAAAAAAATACCGCGCCAACTGCACGTGCAATAATCCGTTTTGTGGTTGCTGCGCTATGGCTTGCAGCAATAATTGTTTTTCTTTAGCGATGTTGCGCGGGTTGTTTTCGCCGTCCAACTCACGCAAATAGGATGCGAGCGCTGGAGGAAAAAATCCTTTGCGCAGCGCCAGCGGAACCTTGGCATATAGCGCCTCAAGGGGCTTCACATCATCCTGCTGTCCTCGGCGCACCGCACTGTAATAAACACTGTAGAGCAACGTCTGTGCTGCAAAATCCTCAGGCCGCGCAAGCAGAACTTTTTGTCCGTGCTCAATGGCTAGGAGCTTGTCGCTTTGATTACCGAGGGTTTGGAAACGCTGCCCATAAATTTCGGCCAAGTGAAAAAGCGCATCTGGGTTATTGGTATCATCCCGTAATAGCAGCTGCCACTGGGCAATAGCCGCGCTGTGGGGCCCTTCGGGCAGGGCATCTACAGGCGCAGCTTTACTCGTCTGCAAGTGTTGCGGCGCACAGGCCCACAAACTTCCCAGCAACAGGCCCGCTACCCCTAACCAACGGTATTTCATGGCGAGTAACCCAATTCCTTAGCCTGGGAAAACGATTTATTGGCGGCATCAACTTGATCTTGATAACCCTGTGCCAAACCCAATAAATAATAGGCTTCACCACTTTTAGGCGCTGCGATAATTACCTGCTGGGACATAGTCAGCGCCTGCGCATAGTCACCACGGTCTAGTAGCTGACGGACTTGTTCTAGCTGTACTTGTGCGGGCCCGGTGCTGCCGGCATTTTTGGACATGCTCCCACTTGGCAATTTGGGCGTATAAATAACTTGCCAAGCTGGGGCATCCAATACATTTTTAACCGCAGCAAAAAACCGGGGGTAGGTACTCAGTGGAATCGTGGCTTTATGTAACACAAATTTTTGCTGCAGGTGATAATTTTTTCCCTCTTGCTTACCGCTCTGCTCTATGTCGAACCACTGGTTTTTGTAATTGCCGCCGCGCGAGCTCACCACCAACTCATAATCACTGGCGGGGGGAATAAAAATAACATCAGCCAGAATGCTGTAGCCCGGGTCTATCACATAATCCTGCTTGCGTTCCACCGGCTTGTGCAAGTGCAAAATATCGGAAAACACCACCAATGGCTGCTCCAAGCTGAAGGCGTAATTTAAGTTTTTCTGCTCTCCAGCCCAACCATTTTTAAAAATAAAACGCCCAGTAACACTAAACGGTTCCCAGAGGTTGTTCGCATTTTGGGTAGTTAGCTGCGTAAGTTCACCGGCGGCGTATAAATTACCTAGCAAATCAGCCAGCATTTTTTGCTTTTCGGGCGCAAATAACCAGCCTGAGCGCAATGTTTCCTCAAACTGTCCACTTAAGGTGAGTGTGAACTGGGCCTCCACAGATTGCGGCGTCGCTTTGTCAAATACCATGCGCAGGTGAACCGCATGCTCCTGCGCCGTTCGTTGCTTAATCAACACCAGCTTGTCGGTTGTCGGTTTTACAACAAGGGCCGCTTGCCCTTCAATACCGGTGCTAAAACCTGGGAATAAGCTCGTTTCGCCGCTGGTATCCAACCAAGTTTCGGCTACGTCTTTTTGCGGCGGAATGTAGGTGATCATATGATCAAAATTTACTGCTACAGATGCGGTGTCCGGCATGCCCCGCGAGCGGGTGGCAACCAAAGCTGGATACGCTTCAATACCTAGCTGTCGCAATAGGGTTACCGCAAGAATGGTTTGATCTTTACAATCACCGTAACCATTATTAAGCACCTCGGTGGCAGAGTGTGGCTCGTAGCCGCCGCGCCCTACGTGTGCAAATACGTAGCGCACCTTATCCTGTAAAAACTGATAGGTTTGTTTTACGCGCTCATTATTGTTATTGCTGCGCGTTTTTATGGTGGCCACTGCCCCCTGTAGGCGCTCATCAATATTCATATGCGGCGACATGGTGTCCACTCCCCACTGCGCCACCTGCTGCCAAGAATTCATACTACTCATTTGCACCACGGGAAATACCGCTAAGCCTCGAGGCATATTGTTTTGCAACTCCATGGCGGGCAGATTCTGCTGACGCCAAGTGAATACTTGCTGATTTCCGTCCCGCGTTTTGGTTGGCGCGGATGTGACCGCCTTGGTAGCATGGCTAAACAATCGCAGATCGGCCGGCGCACGCACTTCAAAAATAGCGTTTAACACCGAATCCACGCGCGGCCCCTGATTGGCGGCGCGCTCCTCCCACCAATTTAACCAAAAAGATTCGAACCAGACTTTGGGGATAATTTTTTTAACGTCTTTGCGTTTGTATTGAAACTCGATAACCGAACCCACCTGCACATTGGGCAGGGAGAAGGTGAGTTGTTTGGTGTCTTGATAAAAATTTTCTTCGGCGGGGCTTTGTATTTGTACGGCGTCTTTTTCCATGTTGTGCAGGGCACCATCCGGCGTGCGTACGCTTGCAAATTCAAGCTCAAGCGATTCATAAAAACTATTAAAATTAAGGGACATTTGGCTGTAGTCGCGCGCCGCTTCTTCACTATTGATAGAAATAGCCACGTAGGCGTGGGATTCGGCAAAATAATTCGCATCCACCGCCACTTGCGTCTTTCGCAGTAAAATCTGCGCCGGCATGCTGGGCACGGCGGTATAACCGGCCACCAGCTGCTCCAATGGCGGCGCAATACGCTCCACCGCAAATGCGGAAGCCGTACACAGGCTACTCAAAAGGACAATTAGGCCAATAAAAAATACGGGCATAGAGAATTCCAAAAAATAGTAAAATCGTACGCCAAGGGTTAACCTAGAAACCTCGATTGGATCACCAAAGTCTGCGCAACCCCTTGGCGCGCCTAGCAAAAGTTAAAAATGCCGAACAACCAACCAGGTTGCCCGTCATTTTTAACTTTCACTAATCACACCAATGGATTACACAGCTTTTTGGCGCCCAACTGAGGTTTCTAGGTTTAACCTAAAAAAATGTGGCAAAACGCATTGACGCGCCACAGAAGCTTCTCAATTAATTGTTAAAAAATCATCTAAACGCTAAGAGGTAGGGGCAATATTAGGCGTGGCCGGCGTTAACTAACTAGCTTGTGAACAGGACGGGTGCAACTGCTTCGATATTATCGGACCCAAAAATGACACCGCACAGGCGGGACAAATGGCTTAACAAAGCCGCGTGCTTTCACGCCTTTGACAGGATAGCAAAGGTTCCGACGTTACAGCCGAACCCACATGGCTTCGCGGACACTCTCAAAAACAGCATCGATTACACGCATATTCGCCAAGGCATCGGTTAGCGGTGTGGCTAGGCTACGGCCCTCGGCAATACACTGCGCAATGTGGTCAACCATAAAACGGTAATGATCCATACCCGCAAACTCGTGTGTTTCCACCATTCCCGAACGTCGCACCACTACGCGGTTAGGCTCATCATCAACACAATAAAAAGGTCTCTCTAACGTAATACTGCCTTGAGTACCACTAATATAGACGCCTTGGCCCGACTCCGTTTTGGTGGAACACATAACACTGGCCTGCCCACCGCCAGGAAATTGCAACAGGGTGCTACTCATGCGATCGACGCGGAATTCCGGGTGCAGGTCAAACTGCCCGATCACCTGTGAAGGCTCCACGCCAAACATCCAACGCGCCACCGAGATACCATAACAACCAACATCCATTAAGGCGCCACCACCCGTGGCGGGGTTATTGCGGATATTCAATGGCTCGTGATTGTTGTAGTTAAAAAACGCCTGCAGCGCACGAACTTCGCCAATGGCGCCCTCTTCCACCCACTGTTTTACCGCCTGCCACTGCGGGTGAAAGCGGTACATAAATGCCTCCATCACTCGCAAATGCGGGTAGGCTTCACTCGCCGCTATCAAGCGCTTAACGTCGGCAGCATCTAACCCCAATGGCTTTTCGCATAACACATGCTTGCCGGCTTCCAACGCCTTAATACTCCAGTCCACATGCTGGTCATTGGGCAGTGGATTGTAAATGGCATCCACAGTGGGGTCATCGAGTAGTGCCTGATAACTCCCATAAGCCGTGGGTATGCCGAATGCTTGAGCGCAAGCCTGGGCGGGCTCCGGCGCACGGGACCCAATGGCCACAACCTCTCCATACGTCGATGCAGCGATGGCCGGAATAATTTTGGTGCGTGCAATTTTGGCCGTACTTAAAATACCCCAACGCAGGAGCTTAGCCATAGATTTTCTCGAAATTAATAAAATGAGGGAAAGTAGAAAAGGAGAAGCAATGATAAATACGCCACTGACTAAACGATAATGCCGTGCAGGTAGTAAGGAAAGGATATAGCCAACACACTACACACGGCGAAATAATCTTACTGCACAGCAAGCTATTGCGGACGTGGATATAGCTAGTTGCAAGCTAGCCGTTCACTCCCAAAAAAACCGACATTTAAAAAATGGCTTGAAAACAGCTAGAAAGACGCTTATTGCGGCCCACCTTTCAATTTCAAAATTTCGCGGTTTACCTGCAAACGGAATGCATCAATGGACTCAATGGCATTTTCACTGTTGCGCATTCTTTCGCCTAAATCACTATCGAGGGATTTCAAACGTTTACTTACGTCAGCAATTTTGGCGGCCAGATCTTTGCGGGCTTCATCATCTTTATTCGATGAGGATTGTTGTGCCTCCACCAAATCTTGTAAAACCTTAATTTCAGACTGTACTTCGGCTACAGCAGCTTTTGTTTTTGTGTCATTTTCTTTGGCAGCGGATTGAATTTTCTCATTCACCCCAGCCTGCACTTGCTCAACGCTGGCATTCACCTTGGTTTTGGTGTCGTTCACCACAGACCAAAGCTTGGCCACTTCTTGTCCATTGGTGGTCAACTTGACCTGCAATGCAGCTAGAGATTGCTCTGATGTTTCGCCCGTGGCCGAAAGACGCTTTTCCAATTCGGCGATACGCGCCTCAGCAGCCTGCTGCAGGTTTGCCGCCTGCTGCATTCCCTGTTGAAACTGCGTGAGCTGCCAATAGCAAAAACCGCCCAACGCCAACCCAGCGATGGCCAACAACACCGCAAAGGGTGCGAGTGGTGAACCGCCAGCTGGGCGCGCATTGGACGCCGTCTGGGGCGCAACCCTCGGCGGCGGCATGCGAGACATGAGCGGGTCATCCTGATCAGGACGCGGTGATGAAGAAATCGTAGGTTCGCGTCGTTCAGACATCGCAAGGTACCTTCATGGAAATCCAAAAATAAAGGGAGGCCTAAGCCTCCCTCACAAGCAGCAGGCTTTGCGCCTAGCCGAGATTGCTGTTCGCAAAATCCCAATTCACTAAGGCCCAAAAAGATTCAAGGTACTTAGGACGGGCATTGCGGTAATCGATGTAATAGGCGTGCTCCCACAGGTCTACAGTGATCAACGGGGTTACGCTGGCATCAGTTAAGGGGGTAGCGGCATTACTGGTGTTCACAATGGCTAAACCACCGTCAGCTTTCTTCACCAGCCAGGTCCAAGACGAACCAAAATTATTCACCGCTGAGGTGTTGAATTGTTCTTTGAACGCAGCAAAAGAACCGAAAGCCGCAGTAATAGCCTCGCCAATTGCGCCAGTTGGCTCACCGCCACCCGCTGGGCTTAGGCTGTGCCAATAAAAGGTGTGATTCCATACTTGTGCAGCGTTATTAAATACGCCACCGCTAGAGGTTTTGATGATATCTTCAAGGCCTTTACCCTCGAATTCAGAACCTGGCAGTAAACCATTCAATTTATCCACGTAGGTTTGGTGATGTTTACCGTAATGAAACTCGAGGGTTTCTTCTGAAATATGAGGCGCTAAAGCGTTTTTAGCATAAGGCAAAGCCGGTAATTCGAAAGCCATAAGATTATCCATCCGCAAGTAGAAAAAACAACCCAACCGCCAGTTGGGCCTGTGTAGGTGGCCTTCTAATAGGGCCGTTTTTGCAAAGTTCAAGCCTAAAGGCTGGCGTGTTGCAGCCTGAAGGGGGCAAGGCGATTTGCTGCGCCGCCGGGCAACCATTCAACCAAGCGAGATTTGGCGCCAGTCAACCGCCCACAAATGCGGCGCAACCTTACCAGAATTCCCCGAGTGCCGCAGCAGGCAAGTTGAAAAACCTTAGGGACGCGAGGCTGGCCAGGGCAGTTTTTTACGCTGGGGTCATGATCATGTTGGGCCAAATGTAACGCCACCAGACGTGCCTCAGCAGCACCACGGCCACTCACCTAGATGCAAGCACAATGGTTTCGTTTAAGGCTTTCTGCCCCGCCCCCTTTTTAAGGGGGCGGACGGGAGGCAATGGCAGTAAGTTGAGGATTTTAGCCTTTTTTAAATGTCTACTGCGGTTACAACCACAGACCTGCCGAAGCGGGACCAGCCCTTTTTTTGGCCGAGTGGAGGCGTGATTTTTAGGGGCAAATGGACAGGAGCCGCATGGATGCGGCGAAGTAGAGCAACGCACGACTGCATGGATGCAGGAGGTAGAGTGGCGCAGGAGGCCAAAGCCTAGGAGCAGTTGCCGAGACGTCCATTTGAGCCGTGACGGGACAGGAAAAAATGGCAGGATTGCCATTTTTGATCCCGAAGGCAGCCCGAAGGGCAGAGCCACACGGATGTGGCGAATCCTCTCACACCACGGCGACCCTCAAAATCGCCTCGGCAGAAATTACTCGATTTCATTCCCGATGAAATTCTACCTCCCCCATCCATGGGGTCGTCCTGCAATTTCTGCATTCGCGCCATTCATGGCGCTTGAGGAAGGGTATTTTTGCGAAGCAAAAACCAAAAAGTCGGGTGCCTTTTCTTTTGGATACTTTTCTTTGGGCAAGCAAAGAAAAGTGACTCGCCCAGGAGGGCGAAATAAAGGCCAAAAAGCACTCGAAAAAAGAGCGATGGCCTTAACTTAATGACATTGGGGTGGGAGGGAGTTTCTAGCAGCGCAATCCACACCAACCCGCGCTCACCACCCAAAAACCCGCAAATTACCCCACAACCTTCAACGCATAAATGCCATTAGCATTGCGCCAATAACCCGAATAGTCCATGCCCATACCAAACACATAGCGGTCGGGCAGGTTTAAGCCAATAAAATCCGGCCTAAAATGCGCTGGCTTACGAGTGTGAATTTTGTCTGCCAATACCGCCGTATGCACACTTGCCGCACGCTGCTCGCTTAAATACGCGCACAAGTCGCTAAGCGTTTTGCCCTCGTCAAACACGTCGTCACACACCAAAATGTTGCGGCCCTGCAGGCTATGCGTGGGGCTTGCCACCCAACGCAATTCAGCACTGCCCGCGTTATCCGTGCCGTAGCGCGTCACATGAATATAATCCAACTCCAATGGCAGCGTTAGGCGTGTTAAGAGCTGACCAGTGAACACCACGCCCCCTTTTAAAAGGCACAACACCAGTAGATTATCCAGCCCGGCTAGCCGATGGTTAATGGCCTCCGCCATATCAGTAATGGCTGAGTGCACAGCGCCAGAACCATAAAGACAGTCAGCAAATTCGGATATTTGCCCAGCGTGCTGAATGTTCACCTAAGTACCTCTTCAAATGCCAGCGCCCTAAAATTAAGGCCATATCAATGTATAGCGCAAATTCCGGCCACCTTAGCTAAATTCGCGAAGCCGCGAGACTATTCCACGAAAAAACCTACACCCAACAACCGAAGATGCCGGTGGCGCAGGCCCTGAATCGGACTTTGAATTAAAGAGGGAGAGGCATTTGAGGCGCGCCGACCATTCACACCGGCAGGCGCTGCGCCAGCTTGGCCTAAAAAGCGCTTAAGGCCGCAAGTGTACGCTGCAACTGCTGCCACCGCTCCTGCTTGGCCAGCGGCGGGGCAGAGGCTTGGCGCTGCGGCATTAACGCAGTCAATTTGTGGTTGGAATTAAGGCCGCCCTGCTCCAAAAACTCTATAACCGAATGAGCCGCAACAGGATTATTACACACCAACACCGCGTCACAGCCGGCTTCTAGGGCACTGCGCGCGCGGTCGGCATGGCCACCGGCGAAAGCCGCCCCGGCCATGGACAGATCATCGCTCACCACCACACCCGTAAAACCCAGCTGTTGGCGTAAAATTTGGTCCAGCCAAATGCGCGAAAACCCCACGGGCTGAGCGTCCACTTCGCTAAAAATAATGTGCGCGGGCATAACCCCAGCCAGCTGATCTTTAAGCTGCATAAACGGCTGCATATCCCAGCGGGAGATCTCATCAAAGCTGCGGGCATCCATTGGCAACTCCACGTGGCTATCCTCCGCCACGCTGCCGTGCCCGGGGAAATGTTTGCCGGTGGCTTGCATACCCACTTCCGCCATACCCGTGATAAAGCTGCTAGCCAAAATGCTCACCTGTTCAGGGGTTGCGCCAAAGGCGCGATCGCCAATGACACCGCTAGTGCCAGTATTTACATCCAGTACGGGCGCAAAACTCAGGTCTACTCCCGCCTGCAACACCTCACTGGCCATTAACCAGCCCAAATCCTTCGCCAAAGCCAAGACCGATGCGGGGGTTGTAGCGTAAATATCGCCTAACAACCCCATGGGCGGCAGCCGTGTGAAACCCGTTTTAAACCGCTGTACCCGGCCGCCCTCTTGGTCTACGGCAATAAGCAAACTCGGGTTCAGTTGGCGAATGTGTGCTGTGAGTGCAGCTAGCTGCGCAGGGTCATGATAATTGCGTGCAAACAGAATAACGCCTCCCACTTGCGGGTGGCGTAGTACTTCGCGCTCTAGAACATCAAGCTCATAGCCTTGCACATCAAGAATGACGTGGCCGGGCTTAAACCTGGGCATTCGCGCCTTCCAACATGCCCGCTAAGGCGGGAATCAACAGCACAACGGCGTCGTGAATGTTCATATTCACCTGATGCTCGGCTAGCAAAATGCCTTGAATGGAATCAAAACTGGATAAGGTAAAAATGGAAGCCCCCAACAAAAAGTTAAGGCGCCAATAAAAGGCGATGGGGTCCAAATGCGGCACGGCGGTTTTTAGCCGTTCAGTAAAGCGATGATACGTGCTGCCAAAATTTTCCGAAAGGTGCGTATGCAAATGGGCCTGCACCTGCGTATAAGCAAGGGCCACCAGCCGCATAAACCGTTCCTTCTGCTCACCCAATGTAGTCATGGCTTCTTTTAAAGCCGCAAACAGCACCTGTAAGAGTTGTGAGGCTGACACTTGCCTTGGTGCGTCATGTTCGGCCTCCAGCGCATCCAAACCGGCTTCAAGCGCGGCACAAAATGGCTGCAAAAACCGGCTAAAAACCCCTTGAATTAACGCCTTTTTAGTACCGAAATGATAATTGACGGCGGCGAGGTTAACATTGGCCTTACCGGTGATGGTACGCAACGAGGTTTCCGCAAAGCCGCGCTCGGCAAACAAAATACTGGCGGCGTCTAAAATTCGATCGACTGTTTCACGTTGAGACATAACCATACGTCCTGTGATGGTTTAGAAGAAGATGGGCAAAATAAATGGGTCGCTTAAAACTATCAACAAACTGTAACGACTGTTCGGTTTTCGCATTACAGCTCCGACTGGGTCATGCAGGGCCGTAGAATTTCGTCAGAAAGCTCCAAACACTCAAACTCAATCCATTACCGACAAAAAAAGTTTGGGGGGGAACCTGCACATTGCCCAACCATCACAAAAAGACCCTGTGGCACACACAGCCATTTACCCACGCATATCGTAAGGATGATTGGCAGGCGGCAGAGTAGCACACGTTGCCACAGAAGTGTGTCTCAGCGCACAAATCAGCCGGCTTTAAGTTTTAGACGCGGCCCCCAAAACCGACCAGCGAGCCTAGGGCTTCGCGCCACAAAACAAGCCTAGGAACAATGCGCAGATTACCTTATGCAAAATGCTTGCATCCAAAATACTACTGTATATAATCACACTACCTGTATAAAAAAACATGACTTACAACCCGAGCCTTCCCTATGGTCAAGCTTACTTTTCGGCAGCAACAAATTCTTGATTTGATTAAAGACCAGATTGAGGCCACAGGCTACCCCCCCACCCGCGCCGAAATTGCTCAAATTTTAGGCTTCAAATCGGCCAACGCCGCGGAAGAGCATATTAAAGCGCTGGCACGCAAAGGGGCTATTGAGGTGGTAGAAGGCGCCTCCCGGGGCATTCGCTTGCCGGAGCATGAACGTGGCATTCCAATTGTGGGCCGAGTAGCCGCGGGCAACCCCATCTTGGCCCAAGAGCATATTGAGGAATACTGCCAAATTCCCGAGAATTTTTTCCATCCCAGGGCCGACTACCTACTGATGATAAAAGGCATGAGCATGAAAGACGCCGGCATTTTAGACGGCGACCTGTTAGCCGTAAATTCCGCCGCCCAAGTACGCAATAACGACATAGTGGTAGCGCGAATTGGTGAAGAAGTTACCGTAAAACGCTATCGCCGCGAGCGCAACCGCAACGTGGTAGAACTTTGGCCCGAGAACCCCGAATTCTCGGTTATTCAAGTGGACCTCAGGGACGAGAATTTTGCAATCGAAGGGATTAGTGTTGGCGTTATCCGTAGGAGTTAAGCTCATGTTACGCACTAGCCCTCGCAAACAATTAGCAAGCGCATCAAGCGGCATCACGGAAGTGGTGCTGCCACACGCGCAAGACTCGCTTAACCTAGTCCTGCCAACCCTTGCACACCTCAGTCGACAAACCGGGTCCCGCTGGCTGACATGGATAAGCCCCCAAGGCGTATCCCGTGAAATGCTAAGCGAATACGGCTTCGACCTATCAAAAGTCCGCCTCATACACATCCGCAACCAAGAAGAATTAATGTGGGTTTTATGGGACGCACTAGTAGCCGGCAACAGCCAAACCATAGTGGCAAGCCCAGGCAAATTAAGTGACAAGGATTTGCGATCACTAGAAACCGCCGCTGCGCGCGGCAACTGCCAGGGGTTGTTGATTCGTTATCGGTAATGCTCATTCGTTACCGGTAATTTATGCGGTAGTCGCAGTGGCTGTAGGGGACGATGTCGTTAAGTAAAGGTTTTGGGCTGCTTTTTCGGCTGGTTATCCCCCCCACAAGAACCGCCTCCCCAATGTCATTAAGTTAAGGATTTTGGCCTTTTTAAAATGTTCTTGTTG